>NZ_CAWUDE010000003.1:0-410084 GCF_963920895.1 Anabaena sp. CCY 9613 | reverse complement strand
TCACCGCCAAGTCTGCGACTGTGGCGGGAGTACCCTTGCGGAGGTTTAGATGGAAAGTCCTTTTGAGGCTAACCATTCTTGGTTGAATATGCGTGACTGATAGCGGGAGCCACTGTCACATAAAATGGTAGCAATGGTGTGTCCAGGCCCCAACTGCTTGGCTAGGACAACGGCTGCTGCGACGTTAATACCTGTGGAACCACCCATTAACAAACCATCTTTTTGCAGAAGTTGGTAAACAACACGTAAAGCTTCTGTGTCGTCTATTTGAATGGCATCGTCAATTGGTGCGCCTTCCATATTGGCAGTAATCCGACTGTTACCTATGCCTTCAGTGATGGAATTACCTTCTATCTTGATTTCACCAGTTTTGATGTAGCTATAAAGCCCACTACCCATAGGATCGGCAACTACGCATTTTACTGAGGGATTTTGTGATTTTAGGTACATAGAAACACCAGCAAAAGTACCACCAGTGCCTGTTGCAGCAGTCCAGGCATCAATTTTACCATCGGTCTGCGTCCAGATTTCTGGGCCTGTGGTTTCGTAGTGGGCGCGACGGTTGGCTAAATTATCAAACTGATTTGCCCAAATGGCATTTTCTAACTCAGCAGCAATTCTGCCAGATAATTTGACATAATTATTGGGGTCTTTGTACGGGACAGCAGGAACTGGACGAACTTCTGCGCCCAGTGTCGTTAACGCATCGATTTTTTCTTGTGACTGGGTGTTGGGAATAATAATCAGGCATTTGTAGCCTTTGGCATTGCAAATATGTGCTAATCCAATGCCAGTATTCCCAGCGGTTCCTTCTACCACAGTGCCACCGGGTTTAAGTAGTCCTTTTTGTTCTGCGTCTTCGATAATGTAAAGTGCAGCCCGGTCTTTGACGGAACCCCCAGGATTTAGAAATTCTGCTTTACCAAGGATTTCGCAGCCTGTTTCTTCACTGAAGCTATTTAAGCGAATCAGAGGTGTGTTGCCAACGGTGCCGACAAATCCATTTTTGATATCCATTGTGACTGTACCTGAGTTCTTGTCTATAAGAATTTTGGCTTATAGCGGTGGTCAGATTGACAGTTTCTTCAACCAAAATACTCATACGTATGCGATCGCCTGACCAATTCTCATGCTTGGTGGCACGCAAAGATAGTAACTTAGGCTGGGAGTGGGAAGATGAAGGAGATTTGATTTTACCCATGACCAATGACTATCAAGCAATCTTTTAAATGCGAACAATCACAGAAATTAATCAAAAAATCAGCCGTCAACGTGCGGTAGTGTTGACTATTGAAGAGTTAAAGGCCAGAGTTGCAGAAGTCGGTGTAAGTAAAGTTGCTCAAGAAGTTGATGTAATTACAACTGGCACTTTTGAGCCGATGGAATCCAGTGGTGCCATTATTAATCTCGGACACACTGACCCCCCAATTAAAATTCGTCGCTGTTGGATCGATAATGTCCCAGCATATTCGGGGTTTGGTGCCGTAGATTTATACTTGGGTGCCAGTTGTCCTGTAGATGTGATGGATGGAGAGGAAGTGCGGGAACATGGCGGAGGTCATGTAATAGAAGCTTTAATAGCTGGTAAACCTGTGCAGGTTAGAGCGCAAGGTCAAGTAACAGATTGTTATCCACGGGCAACTTTTGAAACTACTGTGACCCGTGAGACGATAAATCAGTTTTATTTATTCAATCCGCGCAATCTTTATCAAAATTTTATCGTAGGTGTGAACGGAGGCGATCGCCCACTGTTTACTTATCTAGGCCCCTTACAACCGGGCTTGGGAAATGCGGTTTATTCTAACCCTGGTGCTGTTTCTCCGCTGTTAAATGATCCTGATTTGCAACTTATTGGCATTGGTACGCGGATTTTTTTAGGTGGTGGTATTGGCTATGTTGCTTGGGAAGGAACTCAGCACTTTCCCTTACAAAAACGGTTGCCTAATCGGACACCCATTGGCCCTGCTGCTACTTTGGCTTTAATTGGTGATGCTAAACAAATGGATGCACGTTGGGTGCGGGGTTGTTATTTTAAAAGTTATGGCCCTTCATTAATGTTGGGTGTAGGTGTGCCACTCCCGGTGTTAAACGAAGAAGTCATTGCCCGTTGTGCAGTCCAAGACAAAGATTTAGTAGCGCCAATAGTAGATTTTTCTATCCCCCGACGTGTGCGTCCTACCTTTGGTTTGGTAAGTTACGCCCAACTCAAGTCTGGGCGTGTCACCATCGAGGGTAAAACTGTACGGACTGCTCCCTTGGCCAGCTTATTTTTTTCTCGGCAAATTGCCACAGAATTAAAACAATGGATTGAAGCAGGTACTTTTTCCCTCACAGAACCAGTTGCACCTCTGCCGATGGAGCGATCGTTTTTACCCCAAGATCGGTGGACAGATTTTTAAGAGTGGGGACTGGGGAATTTATCTTGTTTTAGTGAGTTCAATACTAATTCTGCCGCCAAAATCGGGAATAGGTGCTGCGGGTTTGCTCACAATTACTTGAACTTGTGTAACGCGATCGCAATCTTGGAGAATAGAATCTGCGATCGCACCTACTAACCTTTCCAGCAAAGCAAATTTAGCGGTTTTCACTAAATGTTGTATTGAACTAATGACACTGCGATAATCTAGAGTGTCTTCAATGGCGTCAGTCTTGGCGGCTGTTGAGATATCTAGCCATAACTTCACATCCACCTCAAACCATTGTCCTAAAACTTGTTCTTCTGGTAAGTACCCAGTGTAGCCATAGCAACGAATCCCTGTTAAATGAATGCAATCCATAAGAATTTGAGATTAAATTGAGCAATTTTTCAGCAATACAGACGTAGCACCCAACCCTATTCCCCATTACAGATGCCGATCGCCTATACAAATCTTAATCAACTTTGGGCTGATATCTTAACCGAAACACTCAAGCGTCTGGGATTAAATTGTGCTGTAATTTGCCCTGGTTCACGTTCTACACCTTTAGTGGTGGCCTTTGTCCAGCAAGTACCAGATATTGAAGCTATTTCTATTCTTGATGAACGTTCAGCCGCCTTTTTTGCCTTGGGAAGAGCAAAAGTTACGGGAAAGCCTGTGGTACTTGTTTGCACATCAGGAACAGCCGGAGCGAATTTTTACCCAGCGCTAATTGAAGCCAAAGAAAGTCGCGTACCCCTATTGGTTTTAACCAGCGATAGACCACCAGAATTAAGAGATTGTCACTCTGGACAAACCATAGACCAGGTGAAATTGTATGGTACTTACCCCAACTGGCAAGCAGAGTTAGCCTTACCTGCTCCAGAGATGAAAATGCTAGCTTATCTGCGGCAAATGATAATTCATAGTTGGGAGCGCTGTCTATCACCTATGCAGGGGCCAGTGCATTTAAATATTCCCTTTCGTGACCCCCTAGCACCTATCCCCGATGGCACTGACTTGAGTGATTTACTGTCACAATTTCACCCAGAAGAATTTTTTGCAGCCGTCACACCCATCACTGCATTGCTGCATCACCCCATCATCCCATCACCGTATTACCAAGAATGGCAACAATCTGAGCGTGGCATTATTATCGCCGGTGTAGCCCAACCCCAAGAACCCGAAAAATATTGTCAAGCGATCGCTCAACTTTCCCAAACTTTAAAATGGCCAGTGTTAGCAGAAGGACTCTCCCCTGTCAGAAATTATGCTGATCTCAACCCTTATTTAATTTCTACCTATGACTTGATTTTGCGTAATCCGCAATTAGCAAAACAGCTATCACCAGACATGATTATTCAAGTCGGTGATTTACCTACAAGTAAAGAATTGCGTAATTGGATAGAGACAACAAAAGCTCGACGCTGGGTAATTGACAATAGCTATCAAAATCTTGACCCTCTACATGGAAGGACGATTCATCTACGGATGGGTATTGAGGAGATGGGGGGATGGGGAAATCAGTGGGATAAGGGGGATTCTGATTACCTAAAACAATGGTGTGCAGCCGAAACTGAAGTTAGGGTAGCGGTTGACCAAACTATGGGAAATATGGATGAGTTATTTGAAGGTAAAGCGGCTTGGTTACTTTCTCAAGTGCTACCACCAGCAACTTTATTATTCATTGCCAACAGTATGCCTGTAAGGGATGTAGAGTTTTTCTGGAAACCGAATAATTTAGGAGTGCGATCGCACTTTAATCGGGGTGCTAATGGCATTGATGGTACGCTTTCCACAGCTTTAGGAATTGCCCATCGTCAACAAAGCGCTGTCATGTTAACAGGAGATTTAGCATTATTACACGACACCAACGGTTTTTTAATTAGAAACAAATTTATTGGCAGTCTCACAATTGTTTTAATTAACAACAATGGTGGGGGGATTTTTGAAATGCTACCCATTGCCAAATTTGAGCCGCCTTTTGAAGAATTTTTTGCCACTCCCCAAGATATAGATTTTTCTCAGTTGTGTGCTACATATGGTGTTCAGCATGAATTAGTCACTTCTTGGCAGCAATTACAGCAAAGACTCAATCCTCTTCCAACCACAGGAATTAGAGTATTAGAGTTACGAACAAATCGCAAAGCCGATGCTAAATGGCGACGGGAAAATTTAGGTAATTTTTGCGATTCAATAAAATTATTGCCACCATAAGCGTTTATATATAGGACTTACGCAACTGGTATATTATTTTAAGTTTGTAGTGAGGACTTTAGTCCTCTCTGCGAGACACTCCGTGGTAAGCGCAGCTATGCCCGCTTTCATAATTAAGAATTAAGAATTACGAATTACGAATTACCCAAAGCTAAAACGGCATTTTGACCACCAAAACCGAAGCTAAAAGTTAATACATTTTTAATGTTGTGTTCTCGCGCTGTCGTTACTAAATTCAAATCAAATTCTGGTGTCTGTAAACCCACACATGGAGGTAATATTTTTTGCTGCAAAGCTAATAATGAAAATGCCATACCCAAGGCTCCTGATGCTCCTAATGTATGCCCTGTAGCACCTTTAGTAGAACTGACAGCTACTTTTGGAGGAAACACACTTTGTATAATTTTACTTTCTATGCGGTCATTTAGCTGTGTAGCTGTACCGTGAGCATGAATGTAATCAATATCGTTCGGTGTCAAAGAACTGCGTTTGAGACATTGCTGAATTGCTGCGATCGCACTTTTGCCTTCTGGTTCTGGTTGATTTGGATGATAAGCGTCTGTTGTTAAGCCAAAACCCAATACTTCACCATAAATTCTGGCGTGACGCTGCTTGGCTAACTCTGCTGATTCCAAGACAAACACAGCTGCACCTTCACCTAATACCAAACCTTCCCGATGTACATCAAAAGGATAAGCTCCGGTTTTTGCCAAAGCGCCCATTTGTTGGAACCCCGCTAAAGTCAGAGGTGTAATTGGTGCTTCCACTGCACCTGCGATCGCACGTTGACATTGCCCAGTTTTAATTAGTAAAGCGGCCTGAGAAATGGCCCAAATACCAGTTGCACAAGCAGCCATTGGTGCCAACACAATACTAGATGCACCAATTTGTCTTGCAGCTGCGATCGCATTCATATGTGGTAAAAAATCTAACCAATTTTCTAGTTTTATTTCTGTATTATTACTATAGAGATTTGGGATAGAAATTTCTCGCGCCAGAGATTCCCAAGCACCCTGATGACTGCGACTAGATCCAATTACTACGGCACAATCAGGTAAAGGTGCAATTAATCCAGCATCTTCTAAAGCAGCAGCGACAACCCGCCGTGTCAAATTTTTTAAATTCGTGGGTTCTTGTTCAATTAAACCTAAAGGATATGCTTCTAATTCAGGAAATAGTTGATACCAGCCAATACCAGATTTTCCAGCCAGCAAACTTTGCCAACTATCCTCCAAGCTTGCGCCCAGAGATGAAATTAAACCAATACCAGTGACAACTACCAATGTGGTGATGAAGAAAATGAGAGATATGAGGGGATGGGAGGATGGGATAGGGTGATGGGAAGGACAAGGAAATAAAAAGTATTGTTTTGTTTTTCCCCTTGTCCCCTTGTCCCCAGTCCCCTGTTCCCAAAATTACGGTGTTTTCAAATTCTCAGCACCTTGAGTAACTTTAGCCGATTCAATGCGATCGCCTTGTTGAATTTTGTTCACGACATCTAAGCCTTCGGTGACATTGCCAAATACGGCGTAGTTACCATCTAAGAAAGCATGATCCGCGAGGGTAAAGTAAAACTGTGAAGACGCGGAGTCTGGCATTTGCGATCGCGCCATAGCTACCGCACCCAGTTTATGTTGTAACTCAGGTGGTTGATTGATAGTTTTACCGTAAATCGGTTGTTCTGCACCTTTTGGCTTAATTTCTAAAGGTATGTAACGTTGATTTCCGGTATTGGGATCAACGTAACCACCAGTTCCTAGTCTATTTGCTGGAACTTTGGGGTCTTTACTTTGGGGATCGCCCCCTTGAACTACAAAAGGTTGGGGTTCGCGCACTACGCGATGGAAAACTAACCCATCGTATACGCCCTTTTGAACTAAATCGACGAAGTTGCCAGCTGTAATTGGGGCATTTGTGCCGTCTACCTCGATAGTAATTGGCGAACCGTTAACGGTCATCACCACGGTAGCCATACCTTCGAGGCGTGGTAAATTTTTCATTCCCGGAATACTCTCACTTGTATTTTCTGATACAGATGTTGTCTCAGCATTTGTAGTCGCGTTTGTCTCACCTGCTGTTGCGTTAGGAGAAGAAGAGTTAGAAGTAGCTTCCTCATCAGGTGTACATCCTCCTAACATCAAAGCACCGACTATCAATAGAGCAACTAAAAATTGTGAAACTTTGAACCGCATAGCCAGTTACCAACACAACCAATGTATCTTATCCTGTGATTAGTAATTGGTCATGGGAAAGAAGCAGGGAGGCAGGGTGCAGGGTGCAGGGGGGAAGGCTTTGGACTGGTAACAAAATCTTGATTCCCCATCTAACCAAGTCCCCATCTCCCTGATCTCTGTTACAAACCTTCTAAGGGTACTCCCAAAAACCTGGCTAATTCCGCACCGGTTGTTTCTAACTCCGCTAAAGATAACGGTTGACCCACTCGTGTTAAAGGTATGTCTCGACGACCCTTAACGCGCAGGTAAATAGCCCGACGAGGATTAAGACCTTCTTTAATGTCAATCCTTACAGACTGTACATCTTGGATACGGCTATCAAGTTCGATGCGACGGTTTTTGCCAGGAAAACCCCAACGAAAAATTTTGATACTGCCAGTTTCTTGATTAAAATCGTTGTAGCCGCCGCCTACGTCCCAGAGAATAACTAGCCAGAGGTATAAAGCTAAAAGCAGTCCAGCGCTGCCATATAAGCCCATCACTAGTCCTTGAGGGACGAAAATCAGTTGGGTGGCATCGGTAACTAGGAGTAAATTTACTTTGAGGTAACTAGATATGCCAGCTAACAAAAAGCCTGTAGCTCCTAATGTCACGATAATTGCCCAACAGTAGTTGCTCAACCGACGAGAACCGAGAACATTTTGATGCAGGGTACTTGAAGGATTGCGATCGCCATTAGGTGAGTCGCCTGTGTTAATTGTTGTTGATGCCGTCATGGAACTACCTTGGCCCGTGAGTTCTTCCCTTTCAAAGTCTGCCATTTTGCGAGCTTGTCTTGCAAGTTGTAGGTCTAGACTTGTAAAATTTATGAGAAAAGTTGTGTCAAATTGTTAAAATTCTGATATTCATAATATGTAATAGGTTTGTGTTAAATACCTGATTTACGCAAGTGCATTAGGCAAAAACCCGAACAAATGTGATAAGTTAAGAATCATTAAGTTACCACAAGCTAGATATTTAGCCAATGGTACGTGTAATGGCATAACTCTGAGAAATACCGATTATCAAGATGGTAAACTCTCAGATTCTCAGATGCTGGTAAGCTACTGAGATTGTCAAAAAAAACGTTATTCCTCGTGGTAGTCGCATTCATTCGGTTAAATAATCGATAGCGCTGCTTCCAAGACGTTGCAATTTTAGTAAAAAGAGGATTTTAGTTCAATGACCATCGCAGTAGGACGCGCCCCCAGTACAAGAGGGTGGTTTGACGTACTAGACGACTGGTTAAAGCGCGATCGCTTCGTATTTGTAGGTTGGTCAGGAGTATTATTATTCCCCTGCGCTTACCTAGCACTAGGCGGTTGGCTAACCGGTACAACCTTTGTAACTTCGTGGTACACCCACGGATTAGCCTCATCCTACCTGGAAGGCTGTAACTTCTTGACAGTAGCAGTATCTAGCCCCGCAGACAGCATGGGACACTCCCTGTTGTTACTGTGGGGGCCAGAAGCGCAAGGAGACCTCACCCGTTGGTTCCAACTCGGTGGCTTATGGCCATTCGTGGCCCTACACGGAGCCTTTGCCTTAATCGGCTTCATGTTGCGGCAATTTGAAATTGCGCGGCTAGTAGGCATTCGTCCCTACAACGCCCTAGCATTTTCTGCCCCCATCGCGGTATTCGTCAGCGTATTTCTGATGTACCCCTTGGGACAATCTTCCTGGTTCTTTGCACCCAGCTTTGGAGTAGCAGCCATCTTCCGGTTCCTACTATTCCTGCAAGGATTCCACAACTGGACACTCAACCCCTTCCACATGATGGGTGTAGCAGGTGTACTCGGTGGAGCGCTATTGTGTGCCATTCACGGAGCCACAGTCGAAAACACCTTGTTTGAAGACGGCGAAGCATCCAACACCTTCCGCGCCTTCAACCCCACCCAAGCAGAAGAAACCTACTCAATGGTGACAGCAAACCGTTTCTGGTCACAGATTTTCGGTATTGCCTTCTCCAACAAACGTTGGTTACACTTCTTCATGCTGTTTGTGCCAGTCACAGGCTTGTGGATGGCTTCCATTGGGATTGTCGGTTTAGCGCTCAACCTCCGGGCATATGACTTCGTATCCCAGGAATTGCGCGCGGCTGAAGACCCCGAATTTGAAACCTTCTATACCAAAAACATTTTGCTGAACGAGGGTATCCGCGCTTGGATGGCTCCTCAAGATCAGCCTCACGAACAATTTATATTCCCTGAGGAGGTTCTACCTCGTGGTAACGCTCTCTAATAGACCCAATGTCTTAGGCGGCGGACGTGACCAAGAATCCACAGGTTTTGCCTGGTGGTCTGGTAACGCTCGTCTCATCAACTTATCTGGTAAACTGCTTGGCGCTCACGTTGCCCATGCTGGTTTGATCGTATTCTGGGCCGGAGCGATGACTTTGTTTGAAGTCGCTCACTTCATTCCGGAAAAGCCTATGTACGAGCAGGGCTTGATCCTGCTTCCTCACCTCGCTACTTTAGGCTGGGGCGTTGGTGCTGGTGGTGAAGTCATCGACACCTTCCCCTACTTTGTTGTTGGTGTACTCCACCTAATTTCTTCAGCTGTGCTGGGTTTTGGTGGTATTTATCATGCTGTTCGTGGCCCAGAAACCTTAGAAGAGTATTCTTCCTTCTTTGGTTATGACTGGAAAGACAAGAACAAAATGACCAACATCATCGGCTTCCACCTAATCATCCTCGGATGTGGTGCGTTGCTATTGGTGCTGAAAGCAATGTTCTTCGGCGGTGTGTATGATACCTGGGCACCTGGTGGTGGTGATGTTCGTGTGATTACGAACCCAACACTGAATCCAGCAGTCATCTTCGGTTATTTGATCAAATCCCCCTTCGGTGGCGAAGGCTGGATTGTCAGCGTCAGTAACATGGAAGATGTCATCGGTGGTCACATCTGGGTTGCCTTAATCTGTATTGCTGGTGGTATTTGGCACATCTTTACCAAGCCTTTTGCATGGGCGCGTCGTGCGTTCATCTGGTCTGGTGAAGCTTACCTATCCTACAGCTTGGGTGCATTGTCCTTAATGGGCTTTATCGCCTCCTGTATGGTTTGGTACAACAATACCGTTTACCCCAGTGAATTCTTCGGCCCCACTGGCCCTGAAGCTTCTCAAGCACAAGCTTTGACCTTTTTGATTCGTGACCAACGCTTAGGTGCTAACGTTGGTTCTGCACAAGGCCCTACAGGTCTAGGTAAATATCTCATGCGCTCTCCAACTGGTGAAATCATCTTTGGTGGTGAAACCATGCGCTTCTGGGATTTCCAAGGCCCTTGGTTAGAGCCTCTACGTGGGCCTAACGGTCTTGACCTAGATAAAGTGAAGAACGACATTCAGCCCTGGCAAGCACGTCGTGCTGCTGAATACATGACCCACGCACCTTTGGGTTCCTTGAACTCTGTGGGTGGAGTTGCTACCGAAATCAACTCCTTTAACTATGTATCTCCTCGCGCTTGGTTGGCTACCTCTCACTTCGTGTTAGGTTTCTTCTTCCTCATAGGCCACTTATGGCACGCTGGACGCGCCCGTGCTGCTTCTGGTGGTTTTGAGAAAGGTATCAACCGTGAAACTGAGCCAGTTATGTTTATGAATGACCTTGACTAGGCTGAAAGTTTTCTTTCATCACTGACAATCAAATGCTTTTTTGCCCTTGTGTAAAAACAGGGGCTTTTTTTATATGTTATTGCATATGACACAATCAAAGATATAACATAGCCCACTAAAAGCCATGATAGATGACATGATTTATGGTCATCTGTGATTACATGAAGGTATCAATCTGATGAGTGATTCAAATTTTACAGATGCTTTGCGATGGACAGTAGAAGCTCAGTCCAAGTTAAAAAAGATTCCCTTTTTTGCCCGTTCCCAAGCTAAAGCCCGAATTGAACAGATGGCACGTCAAGCAGAACAAGAGGTGGTGACAGCAGATTTAGTGGAACAAGCTAGACTTGAGTTTGGACAGTAAAACTTGTTTGAATGAGGACTTATGCAAGAACTCTCGAAAACTCTGATGATTTTGCGTAAGTCCTGTGAATAAATTTTTGCCAACATGGATCTCCTGACTTTTGATCAGGAGAACATCAACAAAATATCCTGAGTTAGCTTTCTCCCACATTCATAGCTGATAACATAGCTTGCTGACTTACCTGTTTGTAAACAGTGTCCAAATACTTCATCACCACATCGCTAACAGGTAAATTCATTAAGTTTTCTTCTGTTTTAGCTAAGGGAATTGATCCCAATACATCTAATACTGTTTCGCTACTTGATGGCGTAATCACTACCAAGGAAGACTCTAGTGGTTCATGATATTGCCAGAAATCACCAATCTTTATAGTGTCTTGATGGGGTAAAGCAGGCTGTTCAACATTTGTGACTTCAGGTGTAGTAACTTCAACTTTAGCACCGCGTAAATGACGTAAATTGCTAATAATTTGCTCTTTAGTACGCCCGCGCAATTGAAATAGTACAAAGGGGTCTTCACTGAAGCGATCGCCTAACTGATAATACACCGCTCCAATATGTTTACAGGGGTTGGCTTTATCAGGACAAGAGCATTTGCTATGAACATCTGAAAGTGTAAAGGGAAACAAAGATAGACCATTTTTTGTAAATACTTCTTCGATATTTTGCGGCATTTCTCCAGCTAATAATTTGGCTGCAAAAATAGCCTTTTGGGACATGGTTTCAATGACATAACTCCATTCTTCTTCACTAAAATGGTCAAGGGAAAGAGAAACTTTATAAGGTTCTACTTCACTACCTTGTACTTTAGCTAATACCTTGGCACCTTTAAACTCAATGCTGAGTACATTGCCCTGACGGGAATAATTTCGCGCACGTTCTAAACGCTTTTTAAAGCGATAAGCATCTAGTAATTCTAGCCATTTTTGTGACCACCATTCACGGCTTGCTTGCAGAGTTTCATTAGTCATAATTCGTAATTTTTAGTTCCCTATTCTCTAGTTCCCAGTCCCTAATCTTCTTCAATTACCGCACTACGATCAAGTAATAGCAAATTACGCAGTTGGTCTGTATCCATTTCAGTTAACCACTCTTCACCTGCACCTACTACTTGTTCGGCTAGTTGTTTTTTACTTTCAATCATGTCATGAATTTTTTCCTCTAATGTACCAGTGCAAACAAATTTATGCACCTGGACATTCCGAGTTTGTCCAATGCGAAATACTCTATCTGTGGCTTGATTTTCTACGGCAGGATTCCACCATCTGTCAAAGTGGAAGACGTGATTAGCCCTGGTTAAATTTAGTCCCACTCCACCTGCTTTTAAAGACAGAATCATAATTGGCGGACCTTGGGGATCGTGTTGGAAACGGTCAATCATTTCGTCACGTTGTTTTTTACTGGTACCGCCATATAAAAACAAGATTTCTCGCCCTAGTTTTTGTTCTAAATGTGGTTTTAGTAATTTACCCCATTCCGCAAATTGGGTAAAAATTAAAGAGCGTTCTGGGCCAGCATCACCTTCTGCTAAAACTTCGTCTAACATTTCTTCTAGCCGTTGCAGTTTGCCTGAATGATGTTCTGCTAAGGAGTTGGCTTTTAAATACTGGGCTGGGTGATTACAGATTTGTTTGAGTTTGATTAATAACCCTAAAATCATTCCTCGACGTTGCAATCCTTCGGCAGATTCAATTTCTGCTAAAGATGCTTCTACTACTTGTTGGTAAAGTGCCCCTTGTTCGGTAGCTAAACCACAAAATACTGTCATTTCTTGCTTTTCTGGCAAATCTTGAATAATTTCCCGATCTGTTTTCAGGCGACGCAAAATAAACGGTTGCACTAAACCACGCAATTGATTTAAAGAAGCTGTATCACCATATTTTTCAATGGGCATGGCAAACCGTCGCTGGAAAAATTGCCGATTGCCTAAATAACCAGGATTGAGAAAATCCAAAATAGACCACAGTTCTTGTAGTCTATTTTCTACTGGTGTTCCTGTTAAAGCAACACGAAATGTGGCTTCTAATTGTCTCACTGCTTGTGATTGTTTGGCTTCAGAATTTTTCACATTCTGGGCTTCGTCTAACACAATTATTTGCCAAGAAACACCTTGTAATGATTGAATATCTCGATGAATTAGTGAGTAACTAGTAATCACTACATCGTGTTTTGTGGCTGCGGTAACAAATGCCTTACCTTTAGCACGTTTATCACCGTGGTGCTGCAAAACTTTCAAGCTGGGGGCAAATTTTTTAAATTCCCGTTCCCAGTTGCTTAAAACAGAAGTCGGACACACTAACAATGTGGGATTTTCTAGTGCATCCTGTTCTTTGAGGTGGAGGAGGAAAGCAATAAACTCAATGGTTTTGCCCAGTCCCATATCGTCAGCCAGACATGCACCCAAACCCCATTGTTCCAAAAAAGACAGCCAAGCTGCACCTCGTTCTTGATAAGGACGTAATTGTCCTTGAAAACTGGCGGGTGTGGGTAGAGGGGCGATCGCCTGGTTATTTGATAGGGCCCCAATCAACTCTTGTAAGGCCCCAGATGCCTCAAAACTAACTACAGGTAACTTTTCAATCACCTGGGTATCTCCCGTACTCAGACGTAAAGCGTCTTCTAAAGACAATGCCATTTGGTCTTTGCGAGAGGTAAAAAATGATTGTGCTGTTTTAATATCTGGCGATCGCAACTCTACCCACTCACCGTTAATTTCCACTAGTGGGCTATTCAAAGCCACAAGTTTATTAAACTCAGTTTTAGAAATAGTCTGCCCACCAATGGCCAATTCCCATTGAAAATTCAACAGACTTTGTAAACCCAAACGTCCTGACTTTTTCTTTTGGGTTTCAGCGCTAATTTTCAAACCTAAGCGATTCGCCCATCCTTCACGGTTCGCCAAACTCGGAGGTAAAATTACCCCCAAACCACTATCTTCCATCCGCCAAGCCACAGCCTTGATGAACTCATAAGCTTGTAATGGATTGAGATGGCAAAATTGTGGATATTCTGTTTCCAAACTAGGAGCCAGAACTGGATACAATCGAGAAGCTAAACCCAATCCCCGCAATAACGTTTCTTGTGGTTGCTCAATGGTGCGATTTTGATAAACTAATTGCTCCACAGGATTTTGCCAAATTGTGGCTGCATCTACTAAAAACTGGGGATCATCTGCGGCCTGGAGAAAATACGCCAAGATCCAATCGGTTTCTTCCGACTCGGGAGGCCGCAGTTGAAAAGTGGTGCGAAATAATGTCTTCCCTGTTAGTTGGTATTGCAAAGGCATAGTCCAAGCTTTCAGCGCCCCTTCCAGCCGTTCCACTTCCATTGCATCTGCATTAACTGTGTGAGATTCACTCGCTAAACCCTGCAACCACTGTCGCACCCCAACTGGTAAAGATGCCATCATTCTAGGTTCCATTACAGGTTGAGAACCCAACATCTCGCGCACTTGGGCATCTATCAGACTGTTGAGAAATCCCAGCAATAATTCCTGCGGTGATGGAGGTACGTCCACATAAATTAAAGATTGCTCATCCCCACTCCCCCTTTCTTGCTGATAAGTACGACAAGCCAGAGGCATATTCGCAGCAAATTTTTCCAGGCGTGTTCCATCTACAGCACTATCTAACAGGACTTGCCATTTGGCAGCTATGGACTGATCTGATTGTCTGTGGATAGTTGGTAAAAACTTACACCGGGCAATTAAATCCAAACTCCAGCGGGAAACTTGTGACCAAAAGCGTAAATCTCCACCCAAAACAGAATTTTCTGCTTTAGCAGCATTTAATGGCAAAGAAGTCAGAAATTTTATGGCTTCACTGGGGTTGAGACAGAAACCCTCAATTCGCCACGGTTGTAAGTATTGTGGAGCATCTATTTCCGAACCCAAGCTGCCAGAATGTAAGGGAGAAACAGATACTATTTCTGCTGCATTTTGTTCGGCAATATAAGTTGGTAAAGCAATAATTTGGGATTGTGTGGGCAAACTTACTTCATTTGCACTGGCAATTTTACGAGTTCTTTTAGTGGCAGCTACAGCAACTTGGGGTTGTTGTAATGATTTAGCAATTTTTATATTTTGAGTACTTAACCACTCGCTCAACTCTGCGGCTGTCATCGCCAAAGGATGTAGTGGTAACTCCAGTGATTTAGTCAGATCAAAGCTTACTTGGGAAGAACGCCATGTTTCGCCCCAAATAAATAAACAATTATTTTGATTTACTAGTAACCAACTACCGTGTAAAATTGCCATTTGTCAACTATTGATATTTTGTTAAATTAAATAATGAAGTGTCTCTTACTGGGAGTAAATTAATGCCATGAAATTTTATAATGTGACCAATAAATCTAATATTATAAAGCTGATTAATAATGAAATTGCCATTTTATAAAATTCTCAAAAATGGGTTGGCAGTAGAACTAGATTATATGCATCCTCAAGAGCAGGAGGTAGTAAATTCATTACTAAATCTTGTGATTATTGAAGGTAAAACTTATCCCCAAAATCAACCTTTATCTCAGGCAGAATTTGCAACTTACTGGTTGAACCAAGATGCCTTCGTGGTTAGGGCATCGGTTGAGGAAACTACACACCAGCCAAAAGAGGTGCTAGGGGGATTTTATTTAAAACCCAACTTTCCAGGTCGGTGTAGCCATGTTTGCAACGCTGGTTTTATTGTACAACCAGGATTACGCGGTCAGGGTATAGGACGGTTTATGGGCGAGGCGATGCTGGAGATAGCAGCAAACCTAGGCTACGAAGGGGTGATGTTCAATTTGGTCTTTGAAACTAATATACCTTCAATTCAGCTTTGGCAATCGTTAGAATTTAAGATCATTGGGCAAATTCCGCGCGCCGCCAAGCTAGCTGATGGGCAAGTAGTAGACGCGCTGATATTTTATCGCTCTTTGGGTTGAACGACTTGTTCAACTTTGTATGTACTAGAAGTCAGCCTTAGGGCATAAATGTTAGGATTGCCACAGAGAGAGAATAGCGAACATAGAAGGAAAAAAAACTGAATGGCAGAAGTTGATAAGTCAATATCCTTCGATGGTAGGGATATTCGACTGAAAGTAGGCTTACTAGCTCCCCAAGCTGGTGGGTCAGTTTTGATAGAATCAGGGGATACATCCGTTTTGGTGACGGCTACGCGAGCAAAGGGCAGAGAAGGCATTGATTTTCTTCCCTTAACAGTAGATTACGAAGAAAGACTATATGCCGCAGGTAGGATTCCCGGAGGAATCATGCGGAGAGAAGGCCGTCCACCAGAAAAAACAATTCTTACTAGCCGTCTTATAGACCGCCCCATGAGGCCTTTGTTCCCTTCATGGTTGCGAGATGACTTGCAAATTATTGCTTTTACCCTGTCGATGGATGAGTTGGTACCACCTGATGTCCTAGCTGTGACTGGTGCTTCCATTGCCACCCTCATGGCCCAAATTCCTTTCAATGGGCCAATGGCAGCCGTGAGAGTAGGTTTAGTGGGAGATGATTTCATTATTAACCCCACCTATGCAGAAACCGAAAACGGTGATTTAGACCTGATAGTAGCCGGTTCACCCCACGGTGTAATCATGGTGGAAGCAGGTGCCAATCAGTTGCCAGAGCAAGATATTATTGAAGCAATTGACTTTGGTTACGAAGCAGTGCGAGATTTAATTCAAGCGCAGCTAGATTTATTAGCAGAATTGGGTCTGCAAGTAGTGCAAGAAGCACCACCAGAGGAAGACCCAACGCTACAGAATTATATCCGCGATCGCGCCAGCGATGAGATTAAGAAAATTCTGTCTCAATTTGAATACAGCAAAGCCGAACGCGATACTGCTTTGGATGCTGTTAAAGAACAAATTTCTCTGGCGATCGCCGAATTACCAGAAGAAGATCAAGTCCGTACTGCTGCAACTGCAAACAGTAAGGCACTTGGTAATACTTTTAAAGACATTACTAAGCACTTCATGCGCCGTCAAATCGTTGACGACAATGTGCGTGTTGATGGTCGCAAACTAGATGAAGTGCGCCCTGTTTCTTGTCAAGTTGGTGTTTTACCTAAACGCGTTCATGGCAGTGGTTTATTTAACCGGGGACTAACCCAAGTTTTATCCGCTTGCACCCTGGGAACTCCCGGAGATGCTCAAAACCTCAACGATGACCTGCAAACAGACCAATCTAAACGCTATCTGCATCACTACAACTTCCCTCCTTTCTCTGTTGGAGAAACCAAACCTATGCGTTTCCCAGGAAGACGCGAAATTGGTCATGGTGCTTTAGCAGAGAGGGCGCTAATCCCTGTGCTACCGCCAAAAGAACAATTCCCTTATGTGATTCGGGTCGTCTCCGAAGTGCTTTCTTCCAATGGTTCCACTTCTATGGGTTCGGTGTGC
Source organism: Anabaena sp. CCY 9613 (assembly GCF_963920895.1). Lineage (NCBI taxonomy): Bacteria > Bacillati > Cyanobacteriota > Cyanophyceae > Nostocales > Nostocaceae > Anabaena > Anabaena sp. CCY 9613. The sequence continues at coordinate 392,898 of NZ_CAWUDE010000003.1, read as the reverse complement.
GGTTCCACCCTTTCGTTAATGGATGCCGGTGTACCCATTCTGAAACCCGTTAGTGGTGCAGCAATGGGTTTGATTAAAGAAGGCGATGAAGTGCGAGTGCTGACAGATATTCAGGGGATTGAAGACTTCTTAGGCGACATGGATTTCAAAGTTGCGGGGACAGACACTGGTATTACTGCCCTGCAAATGGATATGAAAATCTCAGGGTTGTCTTTGGATGTCATCGCCCAAGCTATTCACCAAGCTAAATCAGCCAGGTTGCACATTCTGGAGAAAATGCTTCAGACCATCGAACAACCACGCATAGAAACTTCACCCTATGCTCCACGTCTGCTCACAATCAAGATTGATTCAGACATGATTGGTCTAGTCATTGGGCCTGGAGGCAAAACCATTAAGGGAATCACTGAAGAAACTGGTGCGAAAGTTGACATCGAAGACGATGGGACTGTAACAATTTCGGCGTTGGATGAAAGCAAGGCCAAGAAAGCCCGCAACATCATTCAGGGTATGACTCGCAAACTACATGAAGGTGATGTTTATGTAGGACGTGTGACGCGAATAATCCCAATTGGTGCATTTGTGGAATTTTTGCCTGGGAAAGAAGGCATGATCCACATTTCTCAACTAGCTGACTACCGGGTTGGCAAAGTAGAGGATGAAGTAGCCGTGGGAGATGAAGTTATTGTCAAGGTGCGAGAAATTGACAATAAAGGACGAATTAATCTCACACGTTTGGGTATTCATCCCGATCAGGCGACTGCGGCGCGAGAAGCAGCGGCTGTGAATCGATAAATCGATTGGGGATTTTAGATTTTTTATCTAAAATCCGCTTCGGTCTTAATTAAAAAATGACTAAAGTCGCGGCTATTGAGGAACTGTTAAACTGAGGAACATAAGTATAATCTCGGATTATTACTAAATTTATGGAACCAGTAACCTTAACAGCCGTAGCAACTGCGATCGCTACAATAGTTTTAACTAAAGCCTTAGAAAAAACAGGCGAAAAGCTAGGGGAAGCTGCATTAACAGAAAGTCAGAAGTTAGTTAAACAGCTACGCGATAAAAATAAACTCACCTGGTTAGCAGAGAAAAACCCCCAGCCACCGCTAGATTACGGTCAAGCGGTATTGGAATTGAAAGCAGTAGCCGATACAGACACAGAAATTGCCGAATCAGTGCGGGATGTAGAAGCAGCTGCTAACGCTGACCCCCAAGTAGCACCAAAAGTCCAAAAGTTAGCAGATGACATTAACTCACAACCATCAAGTGTCATCAATTCCACCAAGTTAGCTGAATCGATTAAAAACGTCTTTCAGGGAAATACTTTTAGTGGGACTAATATCTTTTGACTACAGTCGCCCCAAGACAAAGGGGTCAAGTCAAAAGATATACCGCAAAATTTACCCCTGAGTGGTGTGGTGAAATTTGTGGGACGTGATGAAGAACTACAAAAACTCCACCAACTTTTGCAGGAAAATAACCAAGTCGCCATTGCAGCAATTGCGGGAATGGGTGGACTGGGTAAAACAGAACTCGCCTTGCAATATGCCAGGAATCAGCACGAAGTCTACAAAGGTGGAATTTGCTGGTTACAGGCGAAAGCCGAGGATGTGGGCGTTCAAGTGGTAGAGTTTGCCAGAACTCACGTTGATTTAAACCCACCAGAAGAGTTTGATTTATCTGCACAAGTACAATACTGCTGGCGGAATTGGCGTGAGGGTGATGTGCTGTTAGTGGTGGATGATGTCACAGATTATCAGCAAGTCAAACCTTATCTACAGGGCGTATCTTGCAGATTTAAAGTATTGATGACTACGCGCCAAAAGTTGGGTGCAGCCATCAAGCAATTACCTTTAGATGTATTACAACCAGATGCAGCGTTGGAGTTGTTGCGGTCTTTGCTGACAGAAACACCAGAGCGAATTGAAAGAGAATTAGATATAGCAAATCAATTGTGCGAATGGCTGGGGTATTTGCCTTTGGGTTTAGAGTTGGTGGGGCGATATTTGGCGAAAAAACAAGATTTGTCCCTATCGAAAATGATGGGGCGATTAAAGGAAAAGCGACTAGAACAACCTGCAACTGTCAACCCAGAAGCAGATATGACAGCACAACGGGGAATAAAAGCCGCCTTTGAGTTGAGTTGGCAGGAATTAGCAGAAGAGGATAAGCAATTAGGCTATTTACTCAGTTTATTTGCATCTGCACCCATACCCTGGAACTTAGTAAAACAGTGCTTATCGGAGAAAGATGAGGATGAATTAGAGGAAATTCGAGACGATAAGTTAGTGAATCTGCATTTACTCCAGCGCAAAGGTGAGGAAATTTATCAACTACATCCACTGCTGCGGGAATTTTTCCAATATAAGCTTACAGGTTTAGAACAGGCAGAGGAAATTAGGCGATCGCTTTGTCAGGTAATGGTAGCAGTTGCTAAACAAATTCCTCAGACTCCTACCCTTGAGGAAATTAACGTTGTTTCTCTTGCCATACCTCATCTAGCTGAAGTAGCAGATCATCTCATTCAATACGTCAGTGATGAAAATTTGATTTGGCCTTTCGTCGGCTTGGGCAGTTTCTATGAAGGACAAGGCTTGTATACTCTAGCCGAACCTTGGACACAAAAGTGTTTATCAACCGCAAAAGACCGCTTGGGAGAAAATCATCCCGATGTCGCCAGCAGCCTCAACAACTTGGCATTACTCTACAAATCCCAAGGAAGGTACGACCAAGCCGAACCCCTGTTAGTCCAAGCTTTAGAACTCGATAAACGCCTGCTGGGAGAAAATCATCCCGATGTCGCCAGCAGCCTCAACAACTTGGCAGAACTCTACCGCACCCAAGGAAAGTACGACCAAGCCACACCCTTGAATCTCCAAGCGTTAGAACTCGATAAACGCCTGCTGGGAAACAATCATACCGATGTCGCCACCAGCCTTAACAACTTGGCATTACTCTACCACACCCAAGGAAAGTACGACCAAGCCACACCCCTGTTTCTCCAAGCGTTAGAACTATATAAACGCCTGCTGGGAAACAATCATCCCTCAGTCGCCACCAGCCTCAACAACTTGGCAGAACTCTACCGCACCCAAGGAAAGTACGACCAAGCCACACCCCTGTATATCCAAGCGTTAGAACTATATAAACGCCTGCTAGGAGAAAATCATCCCCATGTCGCCACCAGCCTCAACAACTTGGCATTACTCTACTATTACCAAGGAAAGTACGACCAAGCCGCACCCCTGTTTCTCCAAGCTTTAGAACTCAGACAACGCCTGCTGGGAGACAATCATCCCTCAGTCGCCACCAGCCTCAACAACTTGGCAGAACTCTACCGCACCCAAGGAAAGTACGACCAAGCCACACCCCTGTTTCTCCAAGCTTTAGAACTCAGACAACGCCTGTTGGGAGACAATCATCCCCATATCGCCCAAAGCCTCAACAACTTGGCTAAACTCTACTATTCTCAAGGACGGTATGACCAAGCCGAACCCCTGTATCTCCAAGCTTTGAATATTTTCGAGCAAAGTTTAGGAGGGAATCATCCTAATACTGTGAGAGTGCGTGAGAATTTAGCCAATTTGCGTGATTCTCTCAACTCACAACAGTAAAAATTTATCAATCACAGTCATCTTTGAGGTACGGTTATCTACAACAGAAATCCCCCCTAAGCTTGCTGCGTAACCAATATAAGACACGTTAAATTAAAGATGTAGCGAAAGATGAAGATTAAAATTCACTGACTTGTTACAGACTGGCATTATTGCAGCAAACATAAAAGTATTACCAGTTTTGTCAGCAATCATAAACAATATCACTTTTTCAGTGCCTGTGTTATGCGTAAAAAACTACAACAAACCATCAAACCCCTTTTCAAAATTTTCTTTGTCTTCAGCTTAGTGTTAACTTTGGCACTGAGTCATGCTGATGGCGCGCTAGCGGCCCGTAGTGGTGGTCGCATTGGTGGCGGTGGAGGTTTTAGAGCGCCTTCTAGCCGCACCTACACACCTCGTACCTACGCACCTCGTGGTGGTGGTGGATATTATCCTGGTGGTGGTGGATATTATCCTGGTGGTGGTGGCTTTGGTTTTCCATTCTTGATTCCCTTCTGGGGTATTGGCGGAGGATTTGGTGGCTTATTTTCCATCTTAATTTTCTTTGCGATCGCCAACTTCCTAGTGCAAACCTTCCGTCGTGTTAACAATGGCGAAGGAGAAGAAATAGGCTATAGCAGCAACCCTGCTGTGTCTGTGACTCGTTTGCAAGTAGGTTTATTAGCCCAAGCTCGTGATTTGCAACCCGAACTCAACAAAATAGCTGAAACTGCTGACACTAACTCTCCAGAAGGCAGAGCCGAAGTTTTACAAGAAGTTAGTCTAGCTTTGCTTCGTCATCCAGAATATTGGGTATATGCGGGTGGTGGCACGCAACAAGCCAAATTGAATTCAGCTGAATCTCAGTTTAATCGTTTGTCTTTAGCAGAACGCAGCAAATTTAGCGAAGAAACTTTGTCTAATGTCAACAACCAGCTCAAAGCAGCCCTCAGCAAAGATGCTTTAACTGCGGCTGATGAAATAGACAATCCAACTAATCTGATTAGTCAAGGCCCCGGAGAATACATTATTGTCACTCTGTTAGCAGCGACATTGGGTAAATTTGAAATTCCCCAAATCAACAGCGCTGATGACTTACGTCAAGCCTTACGACAAATTGGTGGTATGTCCGGTGAACAACTTTTAGCAATTGAAGTGCTTTGGACTCCCCAAGCGGAAGGCGATACTTTAACCTCTGATGATGTGTTGGCAGAGTATGCTGATTTAAAGCTGGTTTAAGAAGTGTGGACAATTCAAGTCCTTTGTGTTTCCACAGTTCAAAGACAATCCCATTAACGGTTATAAGGCAGTTGCTACGGAACGCCACTTGCCTCAAGTCGGTAAAACCGCCAAAAGCAGTGGATGGGGAAACCCACGCCAGTTTAGTCAACTGGCTCCGCCACGCACTGCCTGATTAAATTGCCGAAAATTGCAGCTAAACTATGCATCATGTTTCTATACGCACTGCGAATATTCATCAGGCCATCGCCTTTTATGAACAGTTAGGGTTTACAATGTGTGAACGCTTCACCACAGGCTATACCCTGGCTTGCTGGATGGAAGGATTGAGCGGTAGAATTGAATTAATCCAAATTCCAGAACCCAAACCAGCCCCGGATGCTTTTGCAGATGAACATTATGTGGGGTATTATCATCTGTCTTTTGATTTAACTGACATCACATCAGACTTGCCTAGTTGGTTGACAAGTTTACAAGCACAGATGGCCTCAGTGGCAGACTTACCACCCTTAAAGATACTTTTAGAACCAACACAACAGCAAATAGGCGATCGCATCTGGGAAGTCGCTTTTATTGCTGATACTGATGGTTTACCCTTGGAATTTATTCGCTGTTTGGCTAAACTCGGTTAGTTGTATACTCGTAAATATTAAGTACCAGTGGTCCTAACCGAGATAGCTTTTGAGCGTAACTAGACTAGCTCTTCGATGTTTCGTTGTGCCTCTACAGGTGTTTCACTAAAGACTTTTAAATAGAGCCATCCTGCCACAATAGCACCCAAGATAGGAGCTACCCAAAATAGCCATACTTGGGAAAAAAGTTGTGTCCCAGCAAATGTTGCACACCGAGTGAATAATGGTGAATGGGTAAAGCGGTTTTTTGGCAATTTGCCACCATAATTTTTATTAAGGCTATTGATAACAATGAAGGCGTTATTTACAGGAAATCCCGAAAATTTATACCTTTTTTTAGCCACTAGGCTACAACTACTGGGGAAAATTACTGTATTGTGTTTGTTGCTATGCCTGGGTTTAACCATTGCTAATCCGGCGATCGCGGCTAATTTAGCAGAAGATGTACTGAAATAACCTGCTACAGAAATTAAAATTAGCTTAGGTAATTCTGCTAACGAACTCAAGTTTGAACCTGATCATTTGGAATTTGTCCCAGGTAAACGTTATTTACTGCGCCTGAATAATCCCAGCCAATTGAAGCATTATTTCACGGCCAAAGATTTTGCTGATGGCATCTGGACACAAAAAGTCCAAGCTGGCAAAGTAGAAGTCAAAGGTGCCATTCACGAACTAGAACTCAAGCCAGGTGCAGAAGCAGAATGGGTGTTTGTGCCGATGAAACAAGGAAATTACAACTTGCACTGTTCTATACCTGGTCATACGGAAGCCGGAATGAAGGGTGAAATTGCGATCGCAAACTAGGGAAACTTCCTAGCCCCTAGCCTCTAGTCCCCCACAGACAAAGGATGTGGCAAAAATAAGTTAACGTAAATATAAGAAAAAATACTGCGACCATAGCAGTAACGCGCCAGTAATTATTAATTCCCCATGAACATTCTCAGTAACTTGCTTGCTCAAAAAACTCAGCCGAAACCTGCAAAAAAACAGCGCCGAGGGATTGAAATTAAATCGCCGCGAGAAATTGAAATTATGCGGCAGTCAGCAAAAATTGTGGCTACTGTTCTTAAAGAAATTTCTGAGATGGTTAAGCCTGGAATGACCACGGCTGACTTGGATGCTTATGCCGAAAAACGTATCCGCGAAATGGATGCTACACCAAGTTTTAAGGGATATCACGGCTTTAAAGGTTCTATTTGCGCCAGTATTAATAATGAAGTAGTGCATGGTATCCCAAATCCTAAGAAAGTAATTCGGACTGGGGATGTCTTAAAAGTAGATACGGGCGCTTTTTATCAAGGTTTTCACGGTGATTCCTGCATTACTATTGCCGTGGGTGAAGTGACTCCAGATGCGGCTAAACTAATTCGTGTAGCGGAAGAATCTCTTTTTAAAGGGATTGAACAAGTCAAAGCAGGTGCTTACCTACTTGACCTCGCAGGGGCAATAGAAGACCATGTGAAAGCTCATGGTTTTAGTGTAGTAGAAGAATTTACCGGACATGGTGTTGGTCGGAATTTACACGAAGAACCTTCAGTTTTCAACTTTCGTACGCGCGAAATGCCAAATGTCAAACTACGTGCGGGGATGACTTTAGCTATTGAACCAATTTTAAATGCAGGTTCTAAGCACACAAAAATATTATCTGACCGATGGACAGCGGTAACTGTAGATAATTCACTATCAGCACAGTTTGAGCATACAGTTTTGGTAACGGAAACTGGTTACGAAATTTTGACAGACCGCACGAAAGTTTAATTATGAAATGGGAAACTCCCGCTATTGTCAGTTTAGTGGGAGTAGTTCATTAATCGAATGCACTAGATGAAGTTTTATGACTCAAGCCATACCCAAGCCTAAACTAGTAACCTACGCAGAGTTTTTGGAGTGGAAGCCTGAAGGTAAACAATATGAATTACATGATGGGGTAATTTTTGAGATGCCACAACCATCAGGAAAACATGAAGATATTGGAGGATTTTTAACACTAGAAGTATCTGCGGAGATTAAACGGCTAAATCTTCCCTATACTATCCCTAAACAAGCATTGGTCAAACCACCTGAAAGCGAATCAGCTTATTTACCGGATGTTTTGATATTGAACCGTGCTAACTTGGCCAATGAACCTTTATGGAAAAAACAATCAACTATTACTCAAGGTGTATCTGTACCGTTGGTGATTGAAGTAGTAAGTACTAACTGGCGAGATGATTATTACAAGAAGTTAGCCGACTACGAAGAAATGGGGATTCCGGAATATTGGGTGGTGGACTACCTAGCTTTAGGGGGACGGAAATTTATCGGTAACCCTAAACAACCCACTGTTTCTGTTTACCAACTGGTTGAAGGTGAGTATCAAGTTAGCCAGTTCAGAGGTAGCGATAAAATTGAATCGTTAGCATTTCCAGGTTTAAATTTGACGGCGGAACAAATTTTGCAGGTGGACAGTAATTAGTAATTATTAATTGTCATTATTAGTTTACTTAATAGCTGCATAATTACTTTTATAAATAGGCATAATTTCTTGAGCTTGTTGATACACAGATGTACTTTGAGGAATACTTTCTAATAATTTGATGGCTGCTTGCCATTTATTTTTTGCTTGCTGTAAAGCTAAAACAGATTGAGGCGAGTTTTTCACAAAGAAAGTAGCTTCTGTGTCTAACTTTTGAGCATTTCTTAATTTTTCTCCGGCTTTTTTTTCATTTAATGCTCTTTCATTAATAGCAATCCGGTTTAAACGATAGCGCACTAATCTATCTGCTGCAGGAGGATAAACTGATGTTCCTTCGGGAATATTTACTAACAAGTCTATTGCTTGTTGCCATTTGCTTTCTGCTTGCTGCCAAACTTCAAGGGGGAGTGGGGGATTTTGTACTAAAGCAGAGGCTTCTAATCCTAGATTGAGTGCAGAATTAAAATTGGTAGATGCAATTGCTTCTTGATTAGAATTCTTAACTGTTTTTTGCATATATGATATTTGGTTTTTCATCATCCAACTACCAAAACTTAAAATTACTAAACTTGAAGCAATGATAAAAGTCGAATGGAATTTTTTTTGTGAGGCAATCTTGGGTACTACATTATTTTGTTCATGATTAATAACTGGTTTTTGCTCAGTTTTTTGGTCAACCTTTTTCAGTGATTGTTCTGCCTGCTTTGTTAAAGCGTTAATTTTGATAATTAAAGGATCAATTTCTTGCTGTAATAATTCACAGTCATTTAAAATATCTGTTAATTCATGAAATTTACCATCACTAGAGATAATCAATTCTTGGTCATCATCTAACCATTCTAAGGTAAAGCCAGAATTACCACAAAAAGATGATATACCTATAAGTATATTTAATAAACTACGACTATTTTTAATAGTAGTGATGACATGAGTTATTCTTTGCTGTACTTGTAATATCTCTTGATGAATATTGCTGATTTGTTGAATTTGTTGCTGTAATATTTTAGGCTTTGTAAAAGCTAAGTTAATTTTGAGGCTTTCGTGAATATTTTTAATTTGTGTAGGTAAGCTGAAATGATTAATATCCGCATTTAGTTGATTTACTAACTGAGTATCACTTAAAATGTCTGCGGAAATTACCTGAATAAAATCACCCCATTCAATCCAACCATCAATTTTGGCTTGTAAGTCACTAATTGATATTTCTTTTTCTGGCTTGCCAAATTTTGCTGTAATATATCTTGTCGTGGCATTAATCTTTGTATCTCCTAAATCAATATTAGAAAAAAACAAAGTGGCTACTGTACCCAGACGTGGAAGGGTCGCAACAGAGTTATTTTTAAGTTTTATGAGTTTAAGTTCTTGAGCAATAATTTGTTGAATATTATGTAGTTCATTTTGAATATTATTAACTAAAACAACTTGTTGCATGATTTCATGAGAAGTACCAAGATTCAGCTTGAGGCTAGAAACGAGTTTTGGCAGTTCATGAAGATTTTTGTCTAAATCAGTCATAAATATCCCGTGGGGATTTGTCAAAAGTTTATGTGAAACAATTAAAATGACTATGCAGCGAGTTGATAACTTGAGTAAAAGTTTAAATCTCGCCTATTAAATCTCAACTTCCTGATTGATTGACAATTTTCAGGATCTACTAAGGTTCATAATGCCCGAAAATTTCAATAAAGTAACAACTGCCGTTTAAAAATTTCAGCAGCAGACACAATCACCATCAACTAACCTATGAATAAAATTGATTTAGCTTTTACCCCAGCATTAGAGTTGGCGCGCCTAATTCGTCATCGGGAAGTGTCGCCGCTAGAGTTGGTGGAATTATATTTAGAACGAATTCAATTGCTGAATCCCCAATTGGGAAGTTATTTTACGGTAACAGCAGACTTAGCGATCGCAGATGCTAAAGCCAAAACCGAAACACTCTCCACTACCTCAGAATTACCACCCTTTTTTGGTGTACCGATTTCCATTAAAGACCTGAATGCTGTAGCAGGTGTACCCTGTACCTACGGCAATCCAGCATTAATGCAAAATATCTCTAACTATGACGATGGGGTAGTAACTAGAATTAAACAAGCCGGATTTATTATTCTGGGTAAAACCGCCACCTCAGAAATTGGTTCCTTTCCTTACTCTGAACCTACGGGATTTCCCCCAGCTAGAAATCCTTGGAATTTGGAATACACCCCAGGCGGTTCTAGTGGTGGTGCAGCATCATCTGTAGCCGCTGGATTATGTGCGATCGCTCAAGGTTCTGATGGTGGGGGTTCAGTGCGGGGGCCTGCGGCTTGCTGTGGTTTAGTGGGGATCAAACCCTCCAGAGGTAGAGTTACTCATGCACCGGTAGGCGATCGCGTGGCGGGGATTGCGACTAATGGGCCCATCGGACGGACTGTAGCAGATGCGGCGGCTTTATTAGATGTTATGTCTGGCTACGTTACAGGTGATCCTTACTGGTTACCCGATCCAGAACCATCATTTCTCGCTGCTACTCAAGAAAAACTCGGTAATTTGCGAATTGCCTTTAGTACGAATATTCCTCCCTTAGGAGAAGCTGACGCTAATTGTCAGCAAGGCGTATTACAAACAGTCAAATTATTAGAACAATTTGGGCACACAGTTGAAGAGAAATGCCCAGATTTCAGCGGTTTAGTAGAACCATTTCAAGTCGTTTGGCAAGCTGGGGTAGCAGCATCAGGCATTCCGGCGGAAGCATTACAGCCAGTAAATCGTTTCTTGTTGGCACGTACAGGTTCCGTGGGAGAGTATTTACAAGCAATTTCCCAAATGCAAATAGTAGCTAGACAAATTGTGGCATTTTTCGATACCGTAGATGTGCTGGTATTGCCAGTTTATCTGCATTCACCCATCCGTGTGGGAGAATGGGCCAATTTAAGTCCAGAAGAGACATTCGCTAAAATTATGCGTTGGGTAGCACCTTGTCCTGGTGCTAACGCTACTGGACAACCTGCGATCGCCCTTCCTGTAGGCTTTGATAGTAATGGTTTACCCATAAGTGTGCAACTAATTGGCAAACCCGCCGCCGAAGCCACGTTAATCAGCCTCGCAGCACAAATCGAAGCAGCTAATCCTTGGATTCAACATCGGCCGGCGTTGTAAGACACAGGGAGTGGGGATTGGGGGAATTGCGGAGTGGGATTTTTGATGCAACCATCTTTAGAACAGCTCTCACAAATTATTGTCTTTGCCGGTTTAGAAACAGCAGACAAGGTAAAATTGCAACCTTACGCCCAGGTGCAAAAATACAGTAAAGGAGAGATTGTCCTGCATGAAGGCGATCGCCTACCAGCAAAGTTATATGCTGTTGTTAGTGGCTCAATTCAAGTTACCAAAATAGCCACCACAGGGAAAGAAACCATTTTACGGGGACTAACTGCTGGGGAAATTTTCGCTGCGCCTGCACTTTTAGGCAATGGTATTTCACCTGCAACCGTGACTGCTGAATTTGATTGTGAAATTCTCACCGTCCAACGTGACGCTTTACTGCAAGCAATTCAAAATCAACCAGAAATTGCTTTACGGATGTTGATAGTTTTTAACACTCGGATTCAGCAATTACATGAAACAGTACACGGATTAGTTTCGGAAAGAGCAATTGTGCGCCTGGCTAGATTAATCCAATATTTTGCTACCACATTAGGAACCGAAATTAGTGACCAAGGTAAGACTTTAAAAGTTAAATTATCTTACTATCGCATGGCTCGGAGTATTGGCATTACTTATGAAGAATGTGTGCGGTTAATTAAAACTTTAAAGTCAGTAGTCGTCTATAGTAGGGGTGGCAAAATTATGATATTAGATAGTGACAAATTAGAGGCGATCGCTTCTGGAAATCTCGATTTATCTAGGACTCACTCAGAACCTCTCCCCAACCCCTCTCCGACGCGGAAAGGGGCTTAAATATGCTTAATTACCAGGGAGTATTAATAATTATCAATTTGATGATACGGACTCTTTTGCCACTGCTTCACTTGTTTGTGAACCGGGAAAAAATACCTTGGTAATCCAGTAGGTGATAACGTGAGATAGTAAACCTAAAGGTCCAGCAAACAAACATAGGGCAATAGAATGAATTGTCCAGATACCTGTTTTTTGTCCTTCCCAATATATCCAACGACCAACGAATAAATCCATCACGAGAAAATGAATCCAACCTGTAGCAGCAGCTGTTTCATCTGCAAAAAATCTGGCAATATCTGCTAATTGAGGATTAGATAAAGCTTGGGCATTTTCTGGTGTAATACTGCTGACAAATAAATACAAATATGCGCCAGCCAAGATCACAAAAGGCAAATATGATTCCATTACCCGCCGTGTCACTTTCCAATTAGGCAGGAAAATCATTAATAACCAAAAGGGTACAACAAAAATGTTGGCAATGTTAAATAGTTGAGTAATTGTCATAGATTTGGGGAGAAAAAACAAATTATAAAGCTACTAGTTGTAATTCGATTTCTGAAGATTTCAAATCACGGCCAATGAAAACCAAGCTAGTTTTTCTGGCTTCTTGTGGTTGCCAAGGACGATCATAAAATTTATCAAATCGGGTGCCTACACCTTGCATCACTAAACGCATAGGTTTATTTGGCACAGCTACAAAGCCTTTAATGCGGTAAATTTCTTGTTGATTCGCCAGTGTTTGCAATGTTTGTTGCAGTTTTTCTGGATCAAAGGCGCGATCTAAAACTACATGAGTTGAGGTAATTTCTTCATCGTGTTCGTGGTCTTCTTCAGTATCATGATGACTGGGGCGACTATCTAAATCATCTTCAACTGCGGCTTGAAATCCTAATAAAATAGATGCATCGAGTTTACCGCGATCGCTCTCCACAATCTTCACTACTCTGGGTAACTCTTGTTTAATTAATTCCTCGACTTGCGTTTTTGTTGCCGCATCTACTAAATCAGTTTTATTCAATACCACCAAGTCTGCACAAGCAAGTTGGTCTGCAAATAGTTCTTGCAATGGTGTTTCATGTTCTAGGCTATCATCTGCCTGCCGTTGTGCGGCGATCGCCTCTGGATCGCTGGCGAATGTTCCCTGGGCTACGGCTGCACAATCAACTACGGTAATCACCGCATCTACTGTGGCGGCGGCGCGAATTTCTTGCCAGCGAAAAGCTTTCACTAGGGGTTTTGGTAAAGCCAACCCAGAAGTTTCAATTAAAATGCAGTCAATACTATCCCGACGCTTGATTAACTCTTGCATGGTGGGATAAAACTCTTCCTGTACGGTGCAACATAAGCAGCCGTTGGTTAATTCAAAAATGTTACTGGTATCATCGCCATCTTCGGGGCAAATCTGACAGGATTTCAATAACTCCCCATCTATACCGAGTTCGCCAAATTCGTTGACTAAAACAGCAATCCGCCGTCCTTGGTTGTTTTGTAGCAAGTGGCGAATTAAGCTGGTTTTACCACTGCCTAAGAAGCCTGTAATTACTGTGACAGGAATTTTTGTAGCCATTGTTTAATCAGAGTTTTGCCTAGAGATCATAATTTACATCTCTTTGCATTTTGACTGATTGCGGCAGATCTGGGAAATCAGGATACCAAAACAGCATCAGGGGCAACTTCCCCGCGATCGCCTGTTTAACTTCAGATGACCCCAAGGCAGTTGCCCCAAGTATTTACAAAAATTGATTGACCAAAATTTACTCAGCAGTAGCTAGTTCGGTGCTACCACGGGCGCGACGACGTGTGAGGCTGTTGAATAGCATCACACCGATGGCTTTGATTAAATTGCCTTCTAATTCCTGGAACATTTTCATGTTCATGCCAAAAGCCGAGTTGGCTTCATCCACAATGCGATCGCCCGTGGCTTCATCAATGGGTAGTTCATCCAAAGTCTGGCGGTATTTGGCTTTGAATGCCTTCTCGTCGGTAATATCTGCAAATTCATAAAAGGCTGTACCTTGCCCTTCAGAAAGGTTCATTGCTGTGACGGCAATGTTTTTGAGGATTTGTCCTCCAGATAAATCACCCAAATAGCGAGTATAAGAATGGGCAATCAATAATTCCGGTTCGGTTTGCGAGATTTCGCGGATGCGTTGCACATAAGCTTCACCCGCTGGCGATAGTTTGATTTGTTCGCGCCAGTTAGCACCAAAATAGTAACTTAAGTCTTGCTCTAGAGTATGCTTGCGGTTAAGCTGGGTAAAGTTAATTTTGCCAATAATTGGATGCTCACGGTGTTTTTCCATCTCCTCTTCCATTGCGGAGTAGATGAAGTAAAAGTTAGCAACTAGCTTCCGGTAAGAATTTTTCTCTACAACTCCTTTTAAAAAGCACTTGACAAAACCTACGTTTTCTGCCATCGTATGGGCTTTTTTCGTGCCTAGACGTAATTTGGTTGCTAAATTGCTGCTCATACTAAATTTCTCAACTTTAAAAGGTTAACTGCCGAAGTCTTGAGTTACGAATGGCTAAAAAATGCCATTAAAAAGTTACATTAAAACTATTTGATGAGAACTTATATTAAAATTTTTTAAGTACGCTGAATTTGTATTTTTGTTACAAGTTCTCCAGGCTCAGTATTATTGGCGGATCTACGTCAGTGATTTAATTAAATTTTGTTCATCCTGAGCTTAGTCAGAGCTTTTTCGTTCATCTTGCCTACTATTGGTGATATTTGCAGTTTTCAACCTGCAATTAAATTACTATGTTGTCACTGATAACTATCGCCGGAAAGAATTAAATTGAAATTTATATAAATCAACAAAAATTACTCGCCCCTAAAATATTTACCACCCACCAGGATTGTTTTATGTAAAATTACTGAAAACAGTTCTAGTAAACTCATAGTCAAAAGAGAAAACAAGTATATATTACAGAAAAACAGTTATCTCAGATGCAATTGCTGAATTAACGTGTACAGTAATATTTTCCAATTTGATTGTGTGGGGAGTGTAAACTTATGGTCTCATTTCTAATTCGGACTCAAAACGAAATTCGAGGCAATTCGGCATCCGAATCTTATAAATCGGGAAAAAGTCTTGATAGCAATTTTGGGCTTAACTTAGCATCACTACCGGCAAATCCCTTGTTTGGCACAGATGGCATTCGGGGACGTGTAGGAGAATTACTGAATGCGCCCTTAGCATTACAAGTGGGATTTTGGGCGGGTATAGTTTTACGAAATCATGCTAGTCACATCGGGCCAGTAATTCTGGGACAGGATTCGAGAAACTCTAGCGATATGCTGGCAATGGCTTTAAGTGCAGGGTTAACAGCCGCCGGGTTAGAGGTTTGGTATTTGGGGTTATGTCCTACTCCTACTGTGGCCTACCTGACTAGCATCACTGATGCTGTAGGTGGAGTCATGATTTCTGCTAGTCATAATCCACCAGAAGACAATGGAATTAAAATTTTTGGGGCGGATGGTGCTAAATTATCGCCAGCATTGCAGGCAGAAATTGAAGCAGGACTACGCGGCCAGACAATTTCTGGTAGTATCAATGTCTGTGGACGACATTACTCCCGTGGGGAATTAATCAGTAATTATGGTGAAGCGTTAAAACAATCTTTGCAAAATCAGGTAAGTCTTCAGGGAATGAAGATTGTTTTGGATGTAGCCTGGGGTGCAGCAGTTGGGTTAGCGCCATCTGTATTTACAGAAATGGGAGCAGAGGTCATTTGTTTACATAATCAAGCCGATGGCGATCGCATCAATGTTGACTGCGGTTCTACACATTTAGATATTTTGCAAGCTACAGTCCGGGAACATGAGGCCGACTTGGGTTTTGCCTTTGATGGCGACGCTGACCGCGTTTTAGCTGTAGATAACACTGGACGGACAGTAGATGGCGATTACATTCTTTATTTGTGGGGACTTCAGTTACAACAACAGCAACAACTACCAGATAACTTAATTGTGTCCACCGTCATGGCCAACTTAGGCTTTGAAAGAGCTTGGCAAACCCAGGGTGGTCAATTAATTCGTACAGCCGTCGGTGACCAATACGTACAAGCCGAAATGCTGCGGACTGGGGGAATGCTGGGTGGTGAACAATCTGGTCATATCCTTTGCCGTCATTACGGAATTACTGGTGATGGCTTGTTAACGGCTTTACATATTGCAGCTTTAGTCAAAGCATCTGGTGTTTCTCTAGGCGAAATGGTAGAGCAAAGCTTTGAGACTTATCCCCAATTATTGCGGAACGTGCGAGTGGTAGATCGCGATCGCCGCTTGAATTGGCAAAATTGTGAACCCTTACAACAAGCGATCGCCCAAGCCGAAACAGCAATGGGTGATGCTGGGAGAATTTTAGTCCGGGCTTCTGGTACAGAACCAGTGATTCGAGTCATGGTAGAAGCCGCTAATGCCGAACTAGCTAACCACTGGACAAATGAATTAGTCTCTCAAGTCCAGCAACATTTAGCACAATAAGGTATTTTGGATTTGGGAGAACCGGATTTGGGATTAATTACCAGTCTCAAATCCCAAATCTATCATTTCATCCTGGAATATGCCGAAAACTAAGCCAAAATCGAAAAATGCCAAAAAACAAAAGAAACAGGAAGTTCCTACTCTTAGTCTCAAAGAACGGTTAGCCCAAAAGCGTAAAGCAGCCCAAGCACGTCAAGAATTTACCACCCTACTGACGGCATCTGGCTTTGCTAGTATCTTCTTTGGCATTATCCTTTTTTTCGTAGGTGGAATTAAAACAGCTGTTCCTGGTGTGTTGGCAATTCTAATATTGTCATTTTCCTACAAATATCCCCGCCAAGCCTTATTCGCTTTCCTCATTTATATGCCCTTTGGGGGTACCATCACCTATTACATCGGTAATAGTCCCGTCCTGCAATTAGCTAAAGATGCTTTTTATATTCCGGCTTTGATTGCTTTTTGGCAATCTTGTCGCCAAAAGAATTTACCTTTAATACCTAACAAAGCGATTAGAACACCACTATTTATTTTATTAGGTCTGTGCCTGTTAACACTCATATTTATCAATGGTGGACAACAGTTTAACCCTCCTCCTCTAAGACCTTTTCAAACACCACCCAATGAAATGCCTATAGGGATGGGTATTCTGGGGCTGAAAGTATTTTTAGGTTATGTACCATTAATTGGTTGTGCTTACTATTTAATTCGTGATAAAAAAGACTTTTTATTTTTATCCCGTCTACAAATTGTCCTCATCCTCACCTGTTGTGTCCTGGGATTTATTCAATACTTGTTACTACTAACGGGAGTATGTGAAGGTACGAGAAATGCCACAGGCAATGACTTATTTCGAGCCACATTAGAAGCCAGGTGTTATTTTGGTGGTTCCCTACTCTATAGCCCTAGCCAGGGAGTAATTCGCCTACCAGGGACATTTGTCGCGCCTTGGCAATGGGCATGGTTTTTGATTTCTAGTACCTTTTTTGCCTTTGCAACAGGGTTCACTGACCCCTCCCTTCTTTGGCGACTGTTAGGTTTAGGTTCTTTAGTATCAGTCTTTATTAATTCAGTGATCTCTGGGCAGAGAATTGCTTTAGCTTTAGTCCCCGTCTGCTTCGTTATTTTGCTACTGCTTACTGGACAAGTTCGTAACCTGCAACGCTTTATTCCCATGGGCGTGGGACTGGCTCTCATGTTGGGAATTGCGATGGTCAGTAACCCAGAAGTTGTACAAGAGCGAACAGATAGTTTTATTAGTCGTTGGGAAGCTTCACCACCAGAAGAGTTTATCGTCCAGCAATTTGAGGAAAACTGGAAAAATGTCGCTAGTCCCATAGGTAGTGGTTTGGGTAGAGCAACTAACTCTGCGCGTGCTTTGGGTTCAACTAAACTGGTGGAAACATACTACCCTAAGGTGCTATGGGAAGTCGGTATTCTGGGAGTACTGGGATTTTTAGGTTTGGTGACCACCCTGACAATTACTGCCTTTAAAACGTATCGTTCCATCAAAAACCGTAATTTCCGCACTTACGGTGCAGCTATGTGGGTGTTTATACTGTTTATTAGCTACAACACTTACTATTATCCTTTAGATGTCGATCCGGTAGCTGTATACTATTGGTTCTTTGCTGGAGTACTGTTTAAATTGCCAGTACTAGAGAAGCAAGAAAATCAAAATGCCGCAACTGGAGAACCAACTAAGAAAAAAACTTTACACTTCAAAGTTTAAGGGATTTTATTTTTATAGCAGGTGAAAACAAATGACAACAGCCGATAATTTTATGATCAACCGCAAATTTATTTTTATATAAAAACACATGAATGATTTGCCTTTGATTTCCGTAATTATCCCCACCTACGGGAGAGAAGAAATACTCAAAGACAGTATTATAGATGTCCTGAATCAGGATTATGGCAACTTTGAAGTTTTGGTAGTAGATCAATCTCCCCACCATCAACCAGAAGTTCAAGCTTATTTAGAAGAAACCACAGCAGCAGGTAAAATTAAATGGTTTCGCCTCGAGTGGGCGAGTTTACCGGGCGCACGTAATTATGGTGTGCGGCGCTCAGTTGGTGAAATAATTTTATTTATTGATGATGAGATGATGATGTCAAATTAACTCCGGAATTTTTAGCAGCCCATGCCAAAAACTATCAACAACATCCTGAGGTGGGGGCGGTGGCTGGAAGGGTATTTGACAGAGGTAAGTTAAGTGATTCTGGCGGAGATTTACAGATTGAATATTTGCCTCCCCAAGCAATGGACCCAGGAATCGCTTGGTATCATATTGATTTAGTTCACACAATCAAACCCCAGCAAGTACTCACAGCCAGGGGTTGCAATATGTCGTTTCGCCGGGAAATTTTTACTAAATATGGACTAAAGTTTGATGAAAGGTTTCGCGGTAGTGCGGTGCGCGAAGAGTCAGACTTTTGTTTACGGCTACGACAGACGGGATATAAGATTTGGTATGACCCAGAGGCTTATTTAATCCATTTAGGGGAAGAAACTGGGGGTTGTCATGATATTAGTATGCGATCGCTCAAGTATCAACTCACCTTCTATCACAATCATTTTTTAATGGCGCTAAAAAACCTCAATCCTATTCAGGCTTTGCGGCTATATGCCCGTTTATTTGATTGTCACGTCCTCGGACGGCCGCCTTGTAATAAAAGTGGTTCACCTATAAAAGTTGCCACTCGTGCTATTTTCTATACTTTGGGTTTTGTCAAAGCTTTAGGTACTATTATTCAATCAATCTGGAATGATGGTCAAATTTATACTCGTTTGGATCAGTCATTAATCAAGAATAACTGACAGTGAACAACTAAATAATTACCCAATATGAAAATCTTAGTTGCTAGTCACTCCTATATTGTGGATCTCAACTGTGAAAAATTACGTGCTTTAGCTCAATTAGAACCCAATATTGAAGTCACAGTTGTAGTACCTAAAACTTGGAAACCTGGAGGGGTACAAAATAAAATTATTGCAACTCAATACCGGGATGAAGGTAACTTCAAAATCGTTCCAGTTACTAATTTTAGTCAAAATCATCAAGCATTGCTGACTTTTGGTACTGATTTAATATCTTTATTAAATCGGTTTCGTCCCCATATCATCCAAGTAGAACAAGGATCTAGAGGATTGTCTTATTCTCAGATGATTTTTCTCAATCAGTTATTAGGATTGAAGGCGAAAAATATATTTTTTACTTGGTGGAATTTGCCATATACACTAAAATTACCAGTTGCTTTATTAGAAAAATATAACCTTAAGCATAGTCACGGCATTATTACTGGTAATCAAGATGGGGCAGAGATTCTCCAACAAAGAGGTTATGACGGGCCAATTAAAGTTATGCCACAACTGGGTATAGATGAAACACTGTTTACTCCCAAATCTCAACCAGAGTTGGCGGCTAAATTGGGTCTAAAATTAGATGATTTTGTTGTGGGTTTTGTGGGGCGTTTCGTGCCAGAGAAGGGTTTATTAACTTTACTAAAATCATTAATAATTTTACAAAATAAATCCTGGAAATTATTACTTTTAGGTAGGGGAGAACTAAAAGATGAATTAATCAAAATTGCTAGGGAAAATAATGTTTACGAACAGTTGATTTTTATAGAAAGTGTGCCTCATGATGAAGTTGCTAGTTATATTAATTTAATGAGTACGTTGGTACTGCCTTCAGAAACGACTTACGAGTTCAAAACCTTAACTTCTGTGGGTTGGAAGGAACAATTTGGTCATGTAATAATTGAGGCGATGGCTTGTCAAGTTCCCGTAATTGGTTCGGATTCTGGAGAAATTCCTCATGTAATTGGTGATGCTGGTTTGGTGTTCCCTGAAGGTGATTCCCAAGCATTGGCTAATTGTTTATTGCAATTAATGGAAAAGCCAGCTTTTGCTCAGAGTATTGGGGAAATGGGTTATCAAAAAGCAATGGCTGAATATACTAATAAGGCTTTGGCAAAGCAGCAGTTGGCGTTTTATCGAGAGTTGGTTGATGGCGGTGTGAAATAAGTTTTAAGAAAGTTCACGCAAAGGCGCAAAAGCGCAAAGAAGATTGCATGAAAGTTTTACAAATTGTTCCTTCGATTTCTCTGGTTTATGGTGGCCCTAGTCAAATGGTAATGGGGTTGGCTGGGGCGTTGGCTAGGGAGGGGGAAAAAGTGACAATTTTGACTACTGATAGTAATGGTGATTCTGGACAAGCGCCTCTGGATGTTCCTTTGAATTGTCCGGTGAAACAAGATGGTTATGAAATAATTTATTTTCGTTGTGCGCCATTTCGGCGTTATAAGTTTTCTATTGATTTATTGCGCTGGTTAAAGGTTCACGCTCAGGAGTTTGATGTGGCGCATATTCATGCGTTATTTTCTCCTGTAAGTAGTGCGGCGGCGACTGTTTGTCGTCAGCAAAAGCTACCTTATATTTTGCGTCCTTTGGGTACTCTTGACCCGGCTGATTTACGCAAAAAACGCCAATTAAAACAGCTTTATGTGCAATTTATAGAACGTCGTAATTTAGCTGGTGCAGCAGCAATTCATTTTACCAGTGATCAAGAAGCCAAAATATCAGAACGTTTTGGTGTGGTTACTCAAGATTGGGTGATTCCTTTGGGTGTGGTTCCCTATGAAGGTGATGGAGGGAGTGAAATACTTAGTCAGTGGGGAATACCGGAAGGTCAGCCTTTGGTGTTGTTTATGTCGCGCATTGACCCGAAAAAAGGCTTAGACTTGTTGATTCCTGCATTAGAGAAATTGTTAGTTGCAGGATGTAATTTTCATTTTGTCTTGGCTGGGACAAATCCTCAAGACCCAGATTATGAGGAAAAAATCAAATCTCAGATTGTCAATTCACCACTGCGATCGCACACTACAATTACAGGTTTTGTCAGTGGCGATTTAAAAGCTAGTTTACTGCAAGCTGCTGATTTATTTGTTTTACCTTCTTATTATGAAAACTTTGGTATCGCTGTAGCTGAGGCGATGGTAGCAGGAATACCTGTGGTTATTTCTGACCAGGTGCATATTTGGCAGCAGGTACATGATAGTGAATCGGGGTGGGTGGGTGTAACTGATGTGTCAGCATTAGTAGAATTACTCCAAGCAGCTTTGCAAAATCCCCAAGAACGCCAACGCCGGGGATTAAATGCCCAAAAATATGCTTTGCAAAATTTTAGCTGGGGTGCGATCGCTCGTCAAATTGTCTCAGCCTATCAACAAATATTAACCAACTAATTTAAAGTCTAATATTTAGAATTATCTTCTAATTCGCTGATGTTAGTGTGAGTAAGAGATTGTTTTGTCGCAAATTTATGCTCATACCAGTTCATTAAGGGCGTAGCAGAAATGCCATGTAAAACTACAGAAACTACAATAGTGGTGTAAGTTATCCAGGATATTTGTTCACTAACTTCTCCTGTTAAGCCATGACTAAACGCATAGGCAAGATAATATAAAGAGCCTACACCACGAATACCAAACCAGCCAAATAAGAAACGGGTTTCAGGATGAAAACTACGGCGGTGGGAGTTTAAGGGACGTTGATACATTGTACTAATCCATGCTCCTACAGGCCGAATTATGAAGAATAAGCAAACTATAACTACGAAAGATTGAGAGGCATAATTAAGGATTGGTTGCCATAATAATATGCTTCCCAATAATAAAATTGTCCCTACTTCCAATAATTTTTCTAGCCGCTCAATAAATTCTAATTGTGCCATTGGTTTATCAGGATTCTTGTAACTGTCTTGGACAATTAAACCCGCTACAAATACTGCCAAAAACCCATAGCCATTGATGATTTCTGTTAAAGAATAGGTAATTAAAATGGCACTAATTGCAATAAAATCTTCCATCACTACATCAACAAAATGCTTTTGTTGAATTTTTTCATCAATCCAAACAACTAATTTAGCTATCAGAAAACCCATCATAATAGCAGATGCGATCGCCCAAATTAAATCAACGATTAACCAATCTCTAAACCAGTTGTCCCAATCATTATCTTTAATTGCATAAAGCCCAAAATAAACAAAGGGAAAAGCCAAAGCATCATTTAAACCTCCTTCAGAGGTTAAACCAAAGCGTAACTCATCTCTATCATTAATATCTGTTATTTGGACTTCAGAAGCTAATACTGGGTCAGTGGGTGCAAGAATTGCTCCTAATAAAATCGCTTCTCCCCAGTTCATTCCTAAAAATAATCTCCCGACAATTGCCAATCCCAAGATAGTAATTGGCATTAAAAACCCAATCAGTCGTGCTGTAATATTCCACACTCTCAAGCGTAAAGGATTAATGATTTTCAACCCACAGCTAAAGACAGAAATAATCACGACAAATTCTGTTAATCTTTCGAGTACTTTGGCATTAAATACATTATTTTCTCTCAGTTGGATCATTTCTAAGCCTTCAGAGCCTAAAAATATACCCATTAATAGATATATCAGTGCGAAAGAAAGTGGTAAGCGCTTAATCCAGCCTGAGCCTAGTGTAACTCCTAGTAAAAGTAGACCAATAATTAGTAGATCAAGAATGTAAATATCTACCATATAAATATATATATCAACTGAAGATAACTTTGTTAGTTTAGTGGTAATTGCTTGTTTGTATAAAATATCTATAGATAGATTTCATAAATAAATTTTGCAATTTTTCCTACTTTTACTAGCCTAAGATGAATAGTATAAACTCATCCTTTATATCAATTTCAAAATGAGCTAACGAACACTCAGTCCCTAATCAACCCTTTCCCACAACCGTTGAATTTCGGCGATCGCCTGGGAAGTTGGTGCTGGTAAAAGTGTGATATTTGGCTGAACTTCAGCACCGGGAATATTCTGATTCCAGGGACTATTGGCTACGTCTGTGACATCTACAGTATCATTCACCGGGCGAAAACCATATTGAACAAATACTGCTTGTTGTTCTGGTTGGGTGAGAAAATCTAAAAATTTTCTGGCAGCATTGGCTGTATTAATATCGACATGATGACGGATAATTGCAGCTGTGGCGGTAGTCTCCATTGACGGATCTAAATAATAAATTTGGTAAGGTTGACCTTGATTAGCAATTGATTGTTGCCAACGATACAGGGCAATGCTTTCATAGACTGTAGCGATATCAGCTTCGTTTGCACCTTTGACAATAAATTCTTGTAGAAGAATATCTGTAGAACGGGGTGGTTGATAAACTGATTTTTTAATTAAACTCAATAGCGATCGCACAGATAAATTGATGAAACTTGTACTGTTGATTCTTGCTCCTGATTTTGATTTTATCCATAAATCTAAAGTTAACTGACCACTATTGGAACGGGTGGGATCTGTCATCACAAAATCAAAGCTACCCCAACTACTAGAACCACCTATTTCTTTCCAATTAATTGCTTGCATTGCTTGTTCAATTTTTGACCATTGAAACCGTCCGTCGGGAAAGAGAATTTTTCCCCTTTCTGGCCAAGCAATACCTACTAACATGGTTTTTGCTATGGGTTGAGGAGAGCCATAAAAAGGTTCACTTTTGTAAATAGCACGTAGGCGATCGCTTAGTTCTTTTAAGATTTCTCCATTTCCGGGAATAAAAACTGCTGGTTGAAAATCATCCCTTTTATTAATATATCTGTTCACCAATTCCTGTGAACCTTGAAACTTTAGTTCTAATTTAATTTGCGGATTGCTTTGTCTAAATTTTGCTTCTAAATTTCTTAGTGGTGC
Organism: Anabaena sp. CCY 9613; assembly: GCF_963920895.1. Classification (NCBI taxonomy): domain Bacteria; kingdom Bacillati; phylum Cyanobacteriota; class Cyanophyceae; order Nostocales; family Nostocaceae; genus Anabaena; species Anabaena sp. CCY 9613. Next base: position 368,818 of record NZ_CAWUDE010000003.1, on the reverse strand, counting down.
TTGTAGTTCAGTCCCACTTACAATTACTAATTTTTGCTGTAGTCCAGGAATCGCAACGGGAATATATGTGATAACTAATGTTATTAAAATAATTGTGCATGAGGTAATAATTTTGAGTAATTTTGACTTGTTTTCACCATATATCATTTGTGTATTCTGGCTTATTTACGAACTAATAAATCAATAATTTCTTCTAGGCTTTTAAGTTCATCACCAAGTAGTTGTAACTCTTTAAGTTCCTCTAAATTTATTAAGTTAGCGTCACTCAATTTATCATCATAACGTTCTAAAATTACAGTATAATCTTCAATTAAATGATAAATAGTAAAAATCCTTGATAGACGAGTATCTTCACCTTTTTTAGCTAATTTAATGTTGCGTTTGATGTTTTCTGCAAGTTTACTTAAGTGTTGTTTTTCTAAATATCCAGAATTTAGCCGCATTTTTTGTTGTATTTCTGTCAATTGCCGTTGCAATGAACCAATAGAAACTAGAGAATTGCTACCATATAAATACCAAACTATAGTCCGAATTTTGCCTGGCAATTCAATGGCGCGATCGCAACTTCTTTCTATGGTGGCTAATAGTTTCTCATGTTCGGCTATAGTTAACAAATTTTTGGCTGCTAAACGTAGTTCATTCGCTCGATTGGCTAAAGTTAACGCAGCAATTTGCACTGCCGTAATTTCTTGTTCTAACTCAGGATTATCTAATTCAAAATATTTAGGTTCTCGATATTGAAAGAAGTTAGCGAAAAACAAAGATATACCAATTGCCAAAGGAATAATAATTTGATTAGGTAGTTGAACTAAACGCACTCCTATGAATAAAACAATACTGCCAATCAAGACAGATAATGGATAATACAATGGATTTGCCAATTTCATAATTTTAACACTTAGTAATTATTGATCGACAAAGTATTATCCGTAAACTCCAGTTAAATCTACGTAAATTTGCCAAAATAACGTGACTACTTTTACCAAACTTCTACTAAGAATACTATTTCTCAGTCAAAATCTAAAATAGTATCACCTTGTAATATAGCAATTATATTTAGGGGTTCTGAGTCTCTTCCTGCCAAGCTTTTAGCATAGCTTCTACAACTTCTGGGGATGGAGGACGTAATGAATCATACTTGGCTTGTGGGTCAACACCAAATTCTGGGGTAAACTTTTCACCTAAAGCCACTCCAGGGGTTCCCGGACGTAAGCCTAAATCAGTAGCAATTTGCTGTACAGCAGGCGATCGCCAATAAGTGATAAATTTGTCAGCAGCTGCATTCTCGTCTACACTTACCCAAGGTGCATTGGGCACAATTGCCCGCATATTTGATGTAAATGTGGCTGAGGGATAAACTGCTTCATAGCGTAGCTGTGCTGGTAATCGAGAATTGACCGCAATCACACTCGATTCATACACTGAAGCTATTACAGACCCAAATTGACCGTTTTGAGCAATTGCTTCGGCCAGAGAATTGGTAGACACACCGTAAGTGGGAATCTGGCTGTAGATTTTTTGCATTTGTGGCTGTAATTGTTGTACGTCAGCCAGCGTTAAATCTTCAGGAGATTTACCCGATACACTGGCATATTGGGCGACTAAAGTTTGCAATCCCGAATTGGAAAGAGTTGGTGCAGTTTGCACATAGTTAAAGCTTAAAATGTCACCACTTTTACGTAGTTTTTCAGCTACATCGCTTTGGGCCATGAATACCATTGGTGTATGCGCTATTAGTGGTGATTCGGTAACTGTCGGAATATACCTTTGTCCAGGAAATAGTTGGTTGATGTGGTAAATCATCTGACTGTGATAAATATCGCCATCAAGTGAAATAATTGTAGGAAAATCAACTGCATCAGCCTGTAATGTCCCATTTCTTAGCTGAGTCGCTAAAGAAACTAATTGGTTAACAACATCACCACTACCTCTAGCGTCACATCTCACTTGCACAGATCTACCATTGTCTAGTCGCGGTTGTGTAGCATGAAAATTTTGTGCGGCTTGTTGGCAAAAGTCTGCCAAAGCACTACCCACCAAAACTTGGACTGATAATTGATTCAAATTACTTTCTAAATTGAAGTTACCCCTACAAGCCACTAGCGCCAACAGACAAAAGGCTGTTGTTAAGCACTTGATGAATAAAGGCTTTTGAAGAATCATCACATTACTGCTCCACAAGCCTGTATAATAATTTCGGTATTGATAGTTCACTCATAAATTAAAATTTTGTTAAAAACGACGAAATGCCGATAGGAGAATCGGTGATTTATGTCATGATGGCAAAGTAGAATACATATGCCTTTCTAAATTACAGGGAATCTCGCATGACTCTCCGTCTTGGTGATACAGTACCCAACTTTACGCAAGCCTCAACACATGGCGACATAGATTTTTACGAATGGGCAGGTGACAGCTGGGTAGTGCTGTTTTCTCACCCTGCTGATTTCACGCCGGTTTGCACCACCGAATTAGGCACAGTTGCTAAACTCAAGCCAGAATTTGACAAGCGTAATGTCAAAGCGATCGCACTTAGCGTTGATGATGTTGAATCCCACAAAGGATGGGTAGGAGACATCGAAGAAACTCAAAGCACCACTCTCAACTATCCAATTTTGGCAGATGGCGATCGTAAAGTGTCTGACCTTTACGATATGATTCATCCCAACGCTGCGGCTAGCGTTACAGTCCGTTCTGTTTTCGTAATTGACCCCAGCAAAAAACTACGTTTAAGTTTCACTTATCCTCCCAGCACTGGACGCAACTTTGATGAACTATTGCGGGTAATTGATTCACTGCAATTAACCGATAATTACAGCGTAGCCACACCAGCTGACTGGAAAGATGGGGAAGATTGTGTAATTGTCCCCTCACTCAAAGATCCAGAAGTACTCAAAGAAAAATTCCCCAAAGGCTACCAGGAAATCAAACCCTATTTGCGGATGACTCCTCAGCCTAACAAATAAATCTGCAAAATGATTTTTTGTTGAAAACGCAAAGGCGCGAAGTTATATCTTGGCGTCCTTGCGTTTTTGCGTGAAAATAAACATAAAGCTTAGTTGGGACAGCATGATGTTTTCTTCTCCTTTAGTGCTGCAATTTCCACCTTCAATCCAAATGACAGACGAACAATTCTTTGAGTTCTGTCAATTTAACCGTGACTTACGCATTGAACGGAATAAATCGGGAGAAATATCAATTATGCCACCGACAGGTACAGAAACAGGCAACAGGAACTTTAACGTTGCTGGACAGTTATATGTCTGGTCAGAACAAGACGGTACGGGTATTTGTTTTGACTCCAGCACAGGATTTAAACTATCAACAGGTGCGGAACGTTCTCCCGATGCTTCCTGGATGAAACTAGAACGGTGGAATAGTCTTTCAACAGAACAAAAACAAAAATTTGCTCCCATATGTCCAGATTTTATTATTGAACTGAAATCACCAAGTGACCGCCTCCAACTTTTGCAAGAAAAAATGGAGGAATATATGCAAGAACCAGGAATCCAATTAGGCTGGTTAATTGATAGACAAAATTATCAAGTTTATATTTATCGTCCTGGACAAGCAAGAGAATGTCTAGATAATCCTGATATTCTTAGCGGTGAATCTGTTTTACCTGGGTTTACTTTGAAGATGAGTAAAGTTTGGTAGTCAAAAAATTAAGTGAGTTGGCGATAAGATTTGATATATTATCACCTTTATTTATTGTTTTTTTCTAGAAGCGCAAAGATCTCAACGGACACGAAGAAGGAGAAAAGAAAGAATTTTACATTTCGTTCTAAGATGAGGTTAATTAATCGTTACTAGCAGACAATATTGTATAAGCTTCGTTAAATAGACGCATTTTTTCATGGGCTTTTTTTTGCATCTGCGGCTGATTAACAAATAAATCTGGATGCCATTTTTTCACTAAACTTCGATAAGTTTGTTTGACTTCAGCAAAAGAAGCACTAGGTTGTAATCCTAAAATACTGTAGGCGCGAGCAATGTTATCTTTTTCTACCTGAGTTTGCGGTGGGTTTGCTGCTTTACTGTGATTGGTATTTTGTTGCTGCTTGTGATTATGAGAACCAGGCGATCGCATTTCTGCTTTCATGCGCGCTATTTCTTCATCAAGTTCCCAATTACGAAATTTTGCTTCTACTTCTTGGGTACGGGGAGGAGTTTTAAGAGGTGGGGGAGGTGAAGAAACTTGCTGACGTGGAGATTCTACCCGTGTACTGGTAGTTTCCTGTGCTGGCTTTTTAGCAGCATAATTTACAACTTTCTCTCTTGGGGGTGCATAAACTCGGTGAGTATTTTTATTTTTTGATATTTCTTGATAAGCTTGATATTTTAAAGATATTTTGGCTTTATCTAACTCTGTTAGCAACTGATTAAAGGCATTTTGTAATGTCTGCAACTCTGCATATTTATTAGTCATTTCTGACGTTACATTACTAACTTCAAAGCGAATAATTTTTTCTGATTTCTGCTCATATTCAGCCAAAATTGCTAAACCCCGATTACTAAATTCAGAAAAATAATCCTCAATAGCTCCTATACAAACTTTGGCTACTTGTTGATGATAAGATTCGTTGGCTAATTTGTCATCTTCTTGCTGAATATTCTTGTTTAATAAATAAGAAATACTGCCAACCACAGCAGCACCTACAGGGCCACCCAATAACCAACCAATCCCACCACCAACTGCTACTGCACCAGGTTCACTTAAATTATCGATATTACCGGGTTTTGGTGGCAAAATGATTTGTGGTTCCCTAGGTAAGGGAATGGATAAATCTTCTGGACGTTCTTCTTTAAAGAATTCATAAGCTTGATAAAGCCATCTCATTACCTCAATTTGCAACTCTGTTAAATCTTTTTTGAGAGTAGTTGTTTGCCAATTTTTAAAATTATTTTCTGCTAAAGCCACAGCCGCATCAGCTTGATATTTAGCAAGCAATTTAGGTAAATCTAGCCAATTATGTAAAGATTGCAAACTCTTAGTAAAACCTTGGTTAATTAAATTAGCGGCTTTTTGTTTAATGGCAAATTTAGCAGCTTGCTGCTCATCAAAGGCTTTTATTTCATGAACAAGAGGATCAATTTTAGCTTTTAAAGATATTTGAATTTGAGAAGCGATCGCCTGCACTCTGGGCAACCGCACATCACCGCAATTTTGTTGTAAAATACCGACAGTATTTTGCAAAGCTGCTTCAAAAGCCACTAACCCGCTACTACTAGCCGCAGCCACATCACCTTTTAATCTCGCCCTCAAAGCAGGTAAAGCATCCACCCGATATAAATTACTAAAACCTGGGGGTAAATCTGCTCGAAAACTCTCTGCTACAAACAGTAAGCGATTTTGTACTTGTTTTTGTTCTTCTGGTTCCAATAAATTTAAAAAATTAGCAACAAATATAACTGTTTTAATACCACGATCCAATAACCAATCCCGCAAGTTTTCCCGTTCCCCCAAAGTCATTAACTTGCGTGCATCTAATAACTGAACTACTAAATCTACACTTAATAGTTGTTCTTTAACTAAAGTATCTTGTTCTTCTCTGTCATTTGTCCCAGGTAAATCTAGAAACTCTACACCTGTTGCTAAAAAAGGATGAGGACAAAAAACTTCCACAGATGCCACATCTTTTCGCATCTGTCTATTATCATCGAGAATAGCAAATTGCTGTAATACTTCTGTCCCACTGCGGTAAATTTCTGTTCCATCTGCTAACATAATCCGAGTCCGCACATCAGAACCATACTTCACAGTAATAGCCGCACCTGTAGTCGGGATTAAATCAATTGGTAATGTACGAGTCCCCAACATGGCATTTAATAAAGTAGACTTACCATGATTAAAGGGGCCAAAAACAGCAATTCGTAAATTAGGATGAGCCAGATAATTGCACACAGCCACAATATCTTGATGCAGTTGTGATTGACTATTTAAATTTAATAATGCAGATGTAGATTTGAGAGAATTGGCTAAATTACTGTAAGTTTCATTCTGTGGTGGCATATTCTTTTACAGTTTCCCGGCTCAGTTGAAAATGCAGATAATAACATGTTCGTAGTCAGCGATTTATCGCTCTCTGATAAATTTTTAAAGGGCTAGAGCCGCTGACTCGAATGACTATAAAATTAACTATAGTAAGCCAACAAACTACTATAAGCCGCCTCTATTTTTTGAATTTGAGCTATCACATCTTCCTGCAATTTTTTCAAACGATGTAACTCACCTTCACGATTAATTTCGCGCGTTTCTTTTTGCTTCACCAAATTATCTAACTCAGACTTGCGAGAGGCGATATCATCATTAATTCGCTGACTCACTTCTTTTTCATAAGCATCAAAACACTCTTTAACCGCATCATACACAGTCTGCGATTGCTCATGGGCGATTTGTGGTAAGTATTTTACCAACTCCTTCTTTGCCGTTTTCACTAACTCCTTGCGCGCTTGATCTGCTTGTAAAAAACCTACTCCCAAACCTAGCAAAGCAAATCCAATGGGGCCTAGAAAAATACCAGTCACCGCTGTCAGTATCCCACCAATACCAATTACAGTAAAGTAGTTCAATAAAATATTTTTCCAATCAAAACCAGCCCCAGCTAAAGCCACACCCGCCAAATTTCCCCTAGACAGAGATAATAATCCCATAGCCCATTTAGCCCACCCTGGAGACTGGTCTTCCTCTGGGGTAGATGTGGGATTAACTTTAACTTGCTGTCCAGTGAGTTTAGCTGTGATTTGGTCTGTTACCTGACTATAAGAAGCGCCATATTGAGAAGCACTCCGAGACAGTACTTGAAAAGCATCATTGATATCTTTTTCTGCTGTTAAAGTCCACGCAGCAGCTTTATCAGCAATATATTGCTCAAAGGCCTTTTGCAACGCCTGATTAAATGCTTCTCGTTTACCACTACTCAGGAAATCTAAAACATTTAACTCAGGTTGATAACGTAAAAAATCAGTTTCAAAAGTATTACCTAAATTTAATACATAGCCCCGAAAAGATTCAGAAATTTTTCGCGCTTGACTATCTCTGGTATTGATAATTTCCTTTTGAAATTGCTCCCCAATACCTGTGAGTTTATTAAATTCTGGTTCCACTGAATCAATGCGTTTTTTCAATTCATCAACATCTTGGTCAAGTAAAGGTAAGCGTCTAGCGATCGCCTCTTGGGTATGCTTACAGGCCTGTCTAGCCAGAGTTCTCACTTGTCGGAGTTCTGCGATCGCCCGTTCTCTGGTAAGAAAAGTATTGAGAGAACCCATAAACTCTGGAAAGCCAGTTCCCGTCAAATCAGCTTGGGGATTTTTCAACCTACGTCGCAATGCTTGAATGGAAGAAAGTTCAAAAACGCGTTCTTCGTAAATATCCTGACCATCCAAAGAGCAATATTCTGCTAAATTCGCCTTAAATACTTGCCGTAATCTATTTTCTGATGCTTGTAACTCTTCTACATCATCAGGATCAATTAAAGATTCTCGCACCTGATCCCAAGCATTGACTAAGAAGAAAACCGATAAACCTCTACCTTTGATGTAATTTTCTAGATATCGCCGTTCACCCAAAGTGCAAGGTTGGGAAGCCCGCATCACAAATAAAATTGCATGACAATTATTGACATAACCCAAAGATAATTCATTGCGTGATTCTGTATCATTTAATCCTGGACTATCAACAATTTCAATTCCCTTTTCTAATAGGGGTAAAGGATACTCAACAACTGCATAATCAACATCAGGAAAAGCTGATTTTTTCTCCTGTTCTAATTTTTTGGCTTCTGCTGGGTCAATCGTATATTTATATTTAAAACTTTGAAAATCTAGTTTCTGGGGACTTTTACCATCATTGAAGTGAATAGTAACCGTTTTTTCTGGCCCATAACGTAAAATTGTTAATACTGCCGTACAAGGATTTACATCACTGGGGAGCAAATTTTCCCCAATTAAGGCATTCAAAAACGTACTTTTACCCCGTTTCATATCACCTAAAACTAACAGACGAAATACACCTTTTTGGAGATTTTTACTAGCTATTGTAATATCTTCTATATCTCGTTCTAAACTGAGCTTTCCTGACGAAGATTCACCCGCCAATTCAGCCTCACCGATAGTATCAGCAATTCGGCTAAGACATACCGAAATTTCCGAGCGTACTTGAGCAACCCGTTCTAAGTCGTTGATAAATTTGTCAGTTCCGACTTGATAAGTCATGAAAATTGCCCCATGATTAACGATGATTTTGTTTTGATTCAAAAAAGAGCTTGTAAGATATCCACGCCAACGCAGCAATAATCATAATTCCTGCTACTGCTGAGGCTATTTTCACAGCTACCAATGCAACGACACCGAAAGCAAATAATTTTCCACCCAGAATCAGTTTTTTGACCCACGGTTTCTGGAAATTATGCGGTTGATGTTTCACAGTTTTCTGAAAAGGCGCATTGGGTGTATGGATGTCAGATTCCATCTCTCGAAGTCGTAATTCCACTTCTCGTTCTCGCAGTATGCGTTCCCGTTGCGCTAGTTCTTGATGGTGATCATCTTGAGATGTCATTGGTCTGCACTCCACCTAAGACAATGAAATAATACAGCTTTCACAAAATAAATTATTTGTATATTAACTTACTTGAATTTTTATCAGCCTCAGTAAAAATCCTCCCTAAGCCGTTTTTTCTGGTCAATTTTTCGGTATATAAAAAAGCTGTAAGTTAGATCCCAGAATTTACAGTTGTTTTCCAGAAATCTGATCATAAATATTGATATTTATTTTTCTGGAGTTACCCTCTAGCCCCTAGCCTAAGCACCTCTATTGTCCAAACAACGTAGTAGGATTATTCAAGTAGAAGGGTTTACCTTGCGAGGTGAGTAGCCATCACTAGCTAGTAAACGCCCTAAAATTAGAGCAAAAGAAGATTCCTCAAACAAGCAAGCACACTCCATGCGTATTTCTCTTAACTGGCTGCGGGAACTAGTAGAAATCAAACTTAGCCCGGAAGAATTAGCCGAAACCCTGACAATGGCTGGGTTTGAAGTAGAAGATATAGAAGATCGCCGCACTTGGGCCAATGGCGTTGTTGTGGGGAAAGTGCTGGAGCGTCAACCCCACCCCAATGCTGATAAATTAAGTGTGTGCCAAGTGGATGTTGGTGCATCTGAGACTTTAAATATTGTCTGTGGTGCTGCCAATGTCCGGGCAGATATATATGTGCCAGTGGCAACTACAGGCACTTATTTACCGAATATCGATTTAAAAATTAAACCTGCAAAGCTCCGAGGTGTGCCATCCCAAGGCATGATTTGTTCGTTAAAAGAACTCGGTTTACCCACTGATATAGATGGAATCCATATTTTTTCCCAGGAAAATTTACCCTTGGGTGGTGATGTGCGTCCGTTGTTGGGTTTGGATGATGTGATTTTAGATGTGGCTACTACCGCTAACCGGGCTGATGCCTTGAGTATGGTAGGGATAGCCCGGGAAGTCGCGGCTTTGACTGGTGGTAAGTTAAGTATTCCTGAATCAAGTGAAATATCGGTTCCCCAAGGTACAGGTAATTTAGCTTTAAAAATTACAGAAAAAGTAGCTTGCCCTGCCTACATTGGTACAGTTGTTGAACAAATCAAAATTGCCTCATCTCCTGAATGGTTACAACAACGCTTACGGGCTGCTGGTGTGCGACCAATTAATAATGTAGTCGATATTACCAACTATGTTTTGTTGGAATGGGGGCAACCACTACATGCCTTTGATAAAAACCGTTTACAATCTGTTGCGGGGAGTGAAAATTTAACAATAGGCGTGCGTTTTGCTACGTCTGGGGAATCTTTCAAAACCTTGGATGGGCAAACTCGCAACCTGTCAACCCAAAATTTGTTAATCACCGCTAACGACAAACCCGTGGCTTTGGCGGGAGTCATGGGTGGAGAAGAAACAGAAGTCCATGACGGTACTCAAAGCTTAGTTTTAGAAGGCGCATTATTTGATTCTGTTGCCATTCGTCGTTCCTCCCGTGGTGTGGGGTTAAGAAGCGAGTCTTCTGGAAGATACGAACGGGGGGTAAATCGGGCTGAATTGGAAGTAGCCTGTAACCGTGCTTTATCATTGATTAGCGAACTAGCTGATGGAGTCATTGTCCAACAGCAAATTGCCGATACCCGCCCAGATCCATCTACTTGGAGTCGTTCTATTGCTCTGCGTTTAGACCGAGTAAATCAGGTGTTGGGGCCAGTGGATTTGGGAGAAGATACAGGCGAAATCACCGAAGCTGATGTAGAACGCATCTTAACAGCACTAGGATGTCGAGTGACTTCCGCCGGAGAAAAAACTTGGACGGTGACAGCACCACCTTATCGTTACCGCGACTTAGAACGGGAAATTGACTTGATTGAAGAAATCGCCCGTCTTTATGGCTATGACCGTTTTTGCGATACTTTACCAGACAAGTCGGAAGCGGGCTATTTATCCATAGATCAAGAATTGATCCGCAAATTGCGCGCTTGTCTGCGGGCTGAAGGGTTAACAGAAGTCATCCACTATTCTTTAGTCAAGCCAGGGGATGACAGACAGATAGTGTTGAGTAACCCGTTATTTGTAGAATATTCGGCACTGCGAACTGACTTGATATCTGGGTTGATTGATGCCTTTCAATATAACTTAGAGCAAGGTAACGGATCACTGAATGGTTTTGACCTGGGGCAAATTTTCTGGCAAGAGGAAGACGGCTTGCAAGAAACAGCCGCCATCGCCGGGATCATGGGAGGCGATTGCACCGTTGGTAAATGGTCAAAAGGCAATAAAGAACAGCCCATGACTTGGTTTGACGCTAAGGGAATTTTAGAAAGCGTATTCCAGCAATTTAATTTGCCAGTGGAATATCAACCCGATCGCCGTGACGAACGTTTACATCCAGGACGCACAGCTTCTCTGTGGGTGGGAGGAAACAGACTCGGTATCTTTGGACAAGTTCACCCCCAACTACGTCAAGACAAGGGTTTACCAGATGCAGTTTACGTATTCCAGCTAGATTTAGACGTGCTTTTAGATGCACTTGATCAAGATGATATGCTTGTGCCTAAATTTCATCCTTATTCCACCTACCCAGCAAGCGATCGAGATATTGCCTTTTTTGCACCAGTGAATATCTCTGTTGCTGACATTGAAAAATCCATTAATAAAGCTGGCAAAGGTTTGCTGGAATCTGTGGAATTATTTGATGAATATCGCGGCGAAAACGTCCCTCAAGGTCAACGCAGTTTAGCATTTCGCTTAATTTATCGGTCAAGCGATCGCACTCTTACTGAAGCAGAAGTGGAGCCTGTACACAATAAAGTCCGCGAAGCCTTAGTAGAAAAATTCGGCGTTAACCTGAGAAGTTAATTCACAAAAATTTGGGGTTTGGGATTGAATCTAAAATCCCAAATCTCAAACTCTGAGTGCAAAGTTTTGTGGTTAATTTAAACTAAACTACTGCTACGGGATAAATAGCCGCCCCACCCCTAAATAAATCTCAATTATCAAGCTCATTTATTTTAAAAGCACTCTATGAGCTAAGTTTTTTCCTAAAGGAACTATTTTTTTTAATAAGAATATTTTTATTTAAAGTTATTTCTACTCCATCAGAAACAAAAATCAATAAAGGCAGAATTGAAATAATAAACAATACGCTTGATATTTTTAAAGAAATGCTATTTTTTGTTTTATTTTTTTCACTTATAAACCCTTCTTCCAATAGTTCATCTATTGGTAAAACGTCTGAATAGTCTATTTCTTCATCAGACATCTCAAGTAATTTTTTATGTCTTTCTTGTATTGACATTTTAATTGAAAACTTATTGTTTTTCATAAAGAAAACGCTCAGTTTTGTTAGCTTTTCTTGCAGAAATTATTCTGATAAAACCATCCCTTGCTGTATGAACAACTACTACAATAATAATTGAGTTAATTGAACTCAGATTAATTTTACCAATAGAAATTTCTCTTATTTCTCCATAATCCTTTCTATTATCTAGGAAATTCCGCCTACTTTCATCATCGAAGACCTGTGATGCTTCATTAAAATCAATTCCATGTTTCTCTATATTAATTTTATTCTTATTTTCATCCCACTGAAAACGAGCCATTACGATAAATTAATTTATATTTTTTCATATAAAGTAAAATGTATCACATTTAATATACACAATTTTCCTGAGATTATTTCAAGAAATTATCTATTTTCCCTTTTCCCTTTGGAGGGCATCCCTGAATATTGGATTATGATTATAGACTATGCAGCATTGGATGGACGTAATTTTATTGGCAATCCTCAACAACCAACAATCTGTGTAAGTAGGACACCGTAAATAATTAAACGTGAGCGAGTTCGGTGAGGACTTTAGTCCTCAAATAAGCGCTAGAGCCGCTGACTAGGAAATGAATTTTAATTATTTTACATTGCTTAACATAGATTGATTTTTTCTCGCCGACTTACTTATGTCATTTGGTGGATGGAGAATATCAGATAAGTAAGTTTCGAGACAGCGATGGCATTGTGTCCCCAACTTTTCCCGAATTAGATTTTACAGCAAACCAGATTTTCCCAGCTGGTATGGTATAGTTTTCAATTAAAAATCAGAGTTGAATTTACTAGGAGTAATTAATAATTGTGCCTAAATACATCATGTGGGGAACTTACTGTGAAAACGTTCTCGAAAAACGTGACCCTTACCGTCAAGCACACTTAGACGGATTAGCAAAACAGAAAGAATCCGGTGTACTGATTACTATTGGCCCTACCAAGGATGTCACCAAAGTGTTTGGCATTTACGAAACCGAAGACGAAGCCACAGTGCGCCAGTTGATTGAAAATGACCCCTATTGGAAAAATGGCATCTGGACTGAATATTTTGTGAAAGAGTGGATTCAAGCTTTTTAAATACCTCACAATTTATGAACCATCTTTAACGCTTTCTGTCAATGTGTCAGTTTAATTACTGTCCACTAAATTAGCAAAGAACATCTCGAAAATCACATGATAATTTCCCGCTTTTAGTAGATGCGGTTAAAATTTCGCTAATGTAAATATCAGAAGGTTATCAGTTGTTGTATAACCTAAAAAATCAGTTGTTTAACAACTGCAAAACATTAAATTTTTCAACAAGGCACTACCATGAATCAAATCTTAAAACGTACACTTTTACCCAGCCTCATGGCTGCAAGTTTAACTGGTATTACTTTAGTTCCTGCTCAACAGGCTGCGGCTAACACAATGCTCAGAGATATCGGTACTGGAGCCGCTACTAGTGCAGCATCGGGAGCTATTAGAGGATGTGGCTCTTTACTCAATAATGCAGTGAAAGGTGCTGCTGCTGGCGCTGCTGTCAATGCGGCTAATGGCAACAGACAAAACCGCAGAAACCCCAACATAGCTAGAAATGCGGGAGTTGGCGCAGTTGCTAGTACTGTAACTGGTGCAGTTATTGGCAATTGTAAAGATCCTCTAGGCAATGCTGTGGATGGTGCGGCTGCGGGTGCAGTTATCCATATCTTGAACAACAACACCAGATAAGTTTGAATTTGTCATTAAATGACCCAACTTTGGATTTTGGATTTGAAAATAATTCAAAATCCAAACCTGTAAATCAATTTTCCAGACTGATTCGCTTGTAGTAAGAGCTACCCTACGGGTTCTGCGAAGCAGTACAGTCCTGGTTTTATGCAACTTCAATGCTCATTAGCTTATTTCCTCACGCACCAAAGTTGCTAACTTCTGCGCTGCGCCACTTTCGCCACGGGCGCTGCGTAGCTTATTTCGCATATCATCCAACTTTTCTGGATGAGTCAAAAAGTCTAAAAACATTTCTGCTACATCTTGGGGTTGGAGTTTACCTACCAGTTCTGGTACTATCTCCGCTTTGGCCCAAATATTAGGCCAAGCTAATAAACCTTTGCGACTTAACACTAGCCAGTTAATTGCTTTTGCAAAAGTAGAACCCACAACAGGCAAATTAGCTAATAACCCTGGTAAACCATCCCAAGAACGCATAGCATCAAGTTGCTGAGTTGGGATGACAACAATCATCGGCACAGCTAAAGCACCGAGTTCAGCTGTGTTCGCACCTACTGTAGTTAAACAGATACTACAGTGAGATAATAATTCATGGGCGGGATTTTCTCTGCACAACTCTACACACAAACCTGTTTCTGTTTTCAGAATAGGATTGTCTGACTCTACTAAGACAGCAGAGGAACTACCAAAAACTTTGACAAAAGGGTTTTTTCCAGGGTCAGCAAAACTAGCTAACGTTGGTAAATCCAAAGTGGGTGCTACCGGAATCACAAACTTAGTTTGGGGTCTTTTTGCATGGATACATTCGGCAACAGCCAAGCATAATGGCACTCCTTGAGATAATTTTGCTGCTTTTGACCCTGGTAGTAAACCAATTATTTCAGTATTTAAGGTTGTGTTTTGAGTAATGTTTGTTTGTGCTTCTACCATCAAATCTCCCACAACCGTAAACTTGTGGGCATACTTTGGGGAAACTCGTTCAGACACTTTTGCCTGCATCACGCCAAAACGGTCAATCCAGTTATGCCAACGGGCATCCCATTCGGCGTAAACTACTGTGCGATATCCCAGTTTTTTGCCAATGACTACCGGGAAAATTTGATCACCACCCAGGAAAACAACTACACCGCGATCGCGCCAATCCCAATTTTCCCATGTTTTACCCCACAGCAAAAACTGCCAAAAATGCTCTGCTGCTTGTACTCGATCCACTTCTGGATAACTCAGAGCGATCGCACCTTCTTTTCCACTAGCATTAGGACAAGGTGACAACACCACAGAAATCCTCATCTGAGAACGATCATCACCGAGTTCTTGCCGCAAAGCCTTGACAACTGGACGCACCCATGTGGTTATCTCCCCAGGGCCATTGGAGAGAATCAAAATATCAACTGCTTCAGTCATTGGTCAATAATTCATTAGTTATTTTATTTTCTCCCCCACTCCCTACTCCCCATTCCCCACTCCCTAATTATTAAGAAAATGTTACACAAATGTGAGTAAACACTTTTTTATTTTGTCAAGTTTTATAAATAAATATTTATTTTTTTATATCGATTTGTGTCATATAGACCACAAAATGCTCAATTGGTAAGGTTTTTCTGATAAAAAATTCATATTGCCGAAAAAACAAGAAGTAAATCTGACGGCGGATGTCGCTCAGAACTTCAGTTAGAGAACACGCATCAAAGGAGCCTATCTGCATGTTCACACACGTCAAGTCCACCATTAGACATATTGCGCCTGATAACTTACGCGGACGTAATTTAATCAAGGTGGTCTATGTCGTGCTTGAGTCCCAGTACCAAAGTGCATTGTCGCAAGCTGTTAGCACGATTAACTCGAACAATCCCAACCTGGCCATTGAAATCAGTGGGTATTTGATTGAGGAACTCCGAGATCCTGAGAACTATCAAGAGTTCAAAAGGGAGATGGAGACGGCTAATATCTTTATCGCCTCACTTATTTTTATAGAAGACTTAGCACAAAAAGTAGTTACTGCTGTAGAACCACACCGCGATCGCCTGGATGTTTCTGTGGTGTTCCCATCAATGCCAGAAGTCATGCGCCTGAATAAAATGGGTAGCTTTTCTTTGGCACAATTGGGTCAATCGAAGGGTGCGATCGCTCAATTCATGCGGAAACGCAAGGAGAAATCAGGCGCAGGATTCCAAGATGGAATGCTAAAGCTGCTACGAACCCTACCCCAAGTATTAAAGTTCTTGCCAATGGAAAAGGCACAGGACGCTCGACATTTCATGCTCAGTTTCCAGTATTGGCTGGGAGGTTCACCAGAAAATCTGGAAAACTTCTTGTTGATGCTGGCTGATAAATATGTATTAAAAGATGTAGACAAACAAAGATTTGCATCTCCTACATATCAAGCGCCAGTTGTCTATCCCGATATGGGGATTTGGCATCCTTTGGCGACGACTATGTTTGAGGATGTGAAAGAGTACCTGAACTGGTATACAGCCCGCAAGGATATTTCGAGCGATCTTAAAGATCCCTTGGCGCCTTGTGTAGGGTTAGTATTACAACGCACCCACCTAGTTACAGGTGATGATGCTCATTATGTAGCCATCGTCCAGGAATTGGAATCACTCGGTGCCAAGGTAATTCCTGTATTTGCTGGTGGGTTGGATTTCTCCAAACCCGTGGATGCTTACTTCTATGAACCGGCGACTAACACAACGCTCATAGATGCAGTGGTTTCTTTGACTGGTTTTGCTTTGGTGGGAGGCCCAGCAAGACAAGACCATCCCAAGGCTATTGAATCACTCAAACGCCTAAATCGTCCTTATATGGTGGCGTTACCCTTAGTTTTCCAAACCACCGAAGAATGGTTAGATAGTGACTTGGGGTTACATCCAATTCAAGTGGCTTTACAAATTGCCATTCCCGAATTGGATGGAGCCATTGAGCCGATAATTTTATCAGGTAGAGATGGGACAACAGGTAAGGCGATCGCTCTCCAAGATCGCGTAGAAGCAGTAGCCCAAAGAGCATTAAAATGGGCTAACCTGCGCCGTAAACCCAAACTAGACAAAAAAGTTGCCATTACCGTTTTCAGCTTCCCCCCAGATAAAGGTAATGTAGGCACAGCCGCTTACTTAGATGTATTCGGTTCCATCTATGAAGTATTAAAAGGGCTGCGAAATAACGGCTACGACGTCCAAGACGTTCCCGAAAGCGCCCAAGCTTTGATGGAAGAAGTCATTCATGATGCCCAAGCCCAGTATGCTAGCCCAGAACTCAACATTGCTTATCGGATGTCCGTACCAGAATATGAGGCACTCACCCCATATTCTCAACGCCTAGAGGAAAACTGGGGGCCACCGCCAGGACATCTCAACAGCGATGGACAAAATCTGCTGATTTACGGTAAACAATTCGGTAATGTCTTCATTGGAGTGCAACCCACATTCGGTTACGAAGGTGACCCCATGCGGCTATTGTTCTCCCGTTCTGCTAGTCCTCACCACGGTTTTGCTGCTTACTACACCTACTTAGAGCAAATTTGGGGCGCAGATGCAGTGTTGCACTTTGGCACACATGGTTCCTTGGAATTCATGCCAGGTAAGCAGATGGGGATGTCGGGAGACTGTTACCCAGACAACTTAATTGGCTCAATTCCCAACCTGTATTATTACGCAGCCAATAACCCCAGTGAAGCGACCATTGCCAAACGCCGCAGTTACGCCGAGACAATTTCTTACCTAACACCGCCCGCAGAAAATGCAGGTTTATACAAAGGTTTGAAAGAACTCAGCGAGTTAATTGCTTCTTACCAAACATTAAAAGATAGTGGGCGCGGTATTCCCATTGTCAATACCATTATGGATAAATGCCGCATTGTCAACCTGGATAAAGACATTAATTTACCGGAAACCGATGCCAAAGATATGACCGCCGATGAGCGCGATCGCATTGTTGGTAGCGTCTACCGTAAGTTAATGGAAATTGAATCTAGGTTGTTACCTTGTGGATTGCACATCATTGGTAAACCACCAACAGCCGAAGAAGCAGTAGCTACCCTAGTAAACATTGGTAGTTTAGACCGCCAAGAAGAAGAAATTCTCAGCTTACCCCGCATCATTGCCAACAGCATCGGGCGTGACATAGACGACATTTACAAAAACAGCGACCTCGGTGTTTTAGAAGATGTCCAACTACTGCAAGATATCACCCTAGCCACCCGTGAAGCAGTGGGCGCACTAGTCAAAGCCCAAACCGACGCTGAAGGACGTGTTTCTTTAGTTTCTCGGTTGAACTTCTTCAACATGGGCAAAAAAGAACCTTGGGTAGAAGCATTGCATCAAGCAGGTTATCCCAAAGTTGACCTAGAACCCCTCAAACCACTGTTTGAGTATTTGGAATTTTGCCTGAAACAAGTTTGTGCAGATAACGAACTCGGCGCATTACTCCAAGGCTTAGAAGGTGAATATGTTCTCCCTGGCCCTGGTGGTGACCCCATCCGCAACCCGGATGTATTACCCACAGGTAAGAATATCCATGCCCTTGACCCCCAATCAATCCCGACATCAGCCGCAGTTCAATCAGCCAAAATCGTTGTAGATCGGCTATTGGCACGTAACAAGGCTGAAAATGAGGATAAATGGCCAGAAACCATCGCCTGTGTCCTCTGGGGAACCGATAACATCAAAACTTACGGTGAATCCCTAGCGCAAATCATGTGGATGATTGGTGTGCGTCCAGTTCCCGATGCCTTGGGACGGGTGAACAAGTTAGAGTTGATACCTCTAGAAGAATTGGGAAGACCCAGAATTGATGTAGTCATCAACTGTTCCGGTGTATTCCGCGACTTGTTCATCAACCAAATGAATCTGCTAGACCAAGGCGTGAAAATGGCTGCTGAAGCCGACGAACCTTTAGAAATGAACTTTGTTCGTAAACACGCTTTGCAACAAGCCGAGGAAATGGGAATTAATCTGCGTCAAGCAGCGACTCGCGTCTTCTCCAATGCTTCTGGTTCCTACTCGTCAAACATCAACTTGGCGGTTGAAAACAGCACTTGGGATAGCGAAGCCGAGTTACAGGAAATGTACCTCAAACGCAAATCATTCTCCTTCAATTCCGATAACCCTGGTGTCATGGATGAGTCACGGCAGATTTTTGAAACTTCTTTGAAAACTGCTGATGCAACTTTCCAAAATCTTGATTCTTCGGAAATTAGCTTGACAGATGTTTCTCACTACTTCGACTCAGATCCTACCAAGTTAGTGGCAAGTCTGCGTGGCGATGGCAAAAAGCCAGCATCTTACATTGCAGACACCACCACAGCCAATGCACAGGTACGGTCATTATCCGAAACCGTGCGTTTAGATGCGCGTACCAAATTATTAAACCCCAAATGGTACGAGGGAATGTTATCTCACGGTTACGAAGGCGTGCGTGAACTTTCCAAGCGATTGGTAAACACCACTGGTTGGAGTGCGACAGCCGGCGCTGTAGATAACTGGATTTATGAGGACACCAACGAAACCTTCATCAAAGATGAAGAAATGCAAAAACGGTTGATGAATCTCAACCCCCATTCGTTCCGCAAGATTGTTTCCACTTTATTGGAAATGAATGGTCGCGGTTATTGGGAGACTAGCGATGATAATTTAGATCGTCTGCGCGAGTTGTACCAAGAAGTCGAAGACCGGATTGAAGGGATAGAATAACCTTCGATGTAGAGGCGTTCTAAAGAACGCCTCTATTTTTTTACCCGTTTTTACAGATTATCAAGAATGCAGTAAATCTAAATAAGCAATATAATTATGGATATGTATGCCTGCTAAAGATGTTTTTCATCAAGTTGTTAAAACAGCTTTACATAAAGATGGTTGGCAAATTACAAATGACCCACTGACAATTAGTGTGGGAGGAGTTAGTCTTTCTATTGACTTAGGTGCAGAAAAGCTGATTGCCGCAGAACGAGAAGGACAAAAAATTGCAGTAGAAGTGAAAAGTTTTTTACAACAATCGTCTGCTATTTCAGAATTTCATACAGCATTAGGACAGTTTATTAATTATCGAGGTGCATTGAGAAGGTTACAACCGGATCGTGTTTTATATTTAGCAGTACCTTTAACAACTTACAAAACATTTTTTCAACTAGATTTTCCTAAAGATATGGTATCAGAAAATCATGTCAAAATGCTTATTTATGATGTAGAAAGAGAGGTGATTTTCCAATGGATAAATTAACTCGATATCGTCAGCTTGTACAACAAATATTACAGGAATATAGTGAGCAAAGACCAGCTTACGGAAATATAGAAGTAGAGAGAATTTTTGATACCGAACGTGACCATTATCAAATAGTTCATGTCGGCTGGGAAGGAGAAAATTGGGTACATAGTTGTATCATTCATATTGATATTAAAGGCGGCAAAATTTGGCTTCAATGGAATGGTACAGAGGATGACATTGGTGCTAATTTGGTAGCGGTTGGGGTTCCCAAGGAAGATATTGTCTTAGGTTTTCAGTCTCCTTTTATGAGGCAATTTACAGAATATGCTGTCAGTTAGGAGATGTTTTGAATATCTTCAAGCTGACTTAATATTTTCTAGGACAGGCATCTTGCTTGCCTTCATTTTTTAATCTGGAATATCACCATGAATGCTTTAACCATCAATCTCAAACCAGCAGTGGAATTGACAGATGAGCAATTTTTTCAGATATGTCAGGCAAACCGCGACTTGAAATTTGAACGCACTGCTACGGGAGAATTAATTATCATGCCACCAACGGGAGGAGAAACGGGAAATCGGAATGCGGGTATAACTGCTCAACTTTGGATTTGGAATGAGCAAAATAAACAGGGTATAGTTTTTGATTCTTCCACTTGTTTTAAATTGCCTAATGGTGCAGATCGTTCTCCTGATGCTTCTTGGATAAAGTTGGAAAGATGGAATGCTTTAACTGAGGAGCAAAAAGAAAAGTTTCCCCCGATTTGTCCTGATTTTGTCGTTGAATTACTTTCCCCAAGTGATAGTTTGAAGGTTGCACAGGAAAAGATGAGGGAATATATGGATAATGGTGTACGTTTAGGTTTATTAATTAATCGTAAATCTCGGCAAGTTGAGATTTATAGACAAGGAAAAGATGTTAAGGTTTTGGAGTCTCCTGCTACGGTATCAGGAGAAGATGTGTTAAATAATTTTGTTTTGAATTTGGGGATGATTTGGTAATCTTGTAAAAATATTCAATACACTAAAATAACTGTATTGTTAGTTTCAAATTAAACATTTGATAAATCATTGTTTATGTGGTGGGCTTAACTTTACTCAACCCAACCTACTAGCGCGTCTAGTCTAATTTGTTGGGTTAAATAATCAATGATCATGATTTAATTTTGTTTTTTCAATCTGATGAATGCAACATTTTTACTTTGTCACGCCACTACAATTATCTGCGGTAATTACTTGTACTCATCGGCCAATTTTTTTAATGATGTTAGTAGCCGATTTGTACGATCCATAGCATCTATTATTTTTTGTTTTAAATCATGTGCATTATTTATAATTGAAAAATTACCTTGTGCAATAGCAATCTTTTCTGCCATATTTACGTCATCAAGGGCTGCTTGGTAATTTGCCAAGACATGGTAATTAATCGCTCTACTTATATAAGTATCAGCATGATCCGGTATAATAGCAAGTGCTTTAGTAAAGCACTCTATTGATTTTTCATGTTCATGCAAATCCGTATAAGCATAACCCAAATTAAAATAAACATCCCTATAATTAGGATTAATATTTATTGCACAAAGATAATCTTGAATTGCTGTCCTATAATTTCTTGTACCCAAATATACATTACCACGTTCAAAGTAATATAAAGGGTTTTCTGGTTCTAATTCTATTGCTGTATCGAAGTTACTGATTGCTGTGTTCAAGTTTCCACGAGTAGATGCTGCTATGGCCGCTTCATAGTAAAACTTACTGTTCATTTGACTCGACTCTATTGAATATTTAGTTAATTGTTAACCTGAATACTTACGATACCAAATTAAGCTCTCCTTAAAGTAAGCTTAATACAGTAATTGTTGTTTTTAAATGTGATGAGTGCGATTAATTTATAATTCTGTTACTGGTTTTTGAACATATGGTTTCCAAAACTCTATTAGCTTTTTAGCTAAGGTTAATGCATCTATTGTTTCCCTTTCCAACTCTTCTGCTTCTTTATCACTTAAATAGATTATAAGAGGCTCATAAAATACCCCCGGCTCAAAGACATCTTCCTCAAAAACTCGGTATCTTTCAGTTTCTATAATGGAATTATGGCGGTGATCCTTAAGATGGAAGTGCTTTGCACCATTTGCAAGATGAGATGTAATTCGCAAAATGGCGTGTTTGCTAACTAAATCTCGCTTACCAAGCCAATCTGGTAGGTGTTCTGCTGTAACAAATAGGTTATACGCAACTCTTGCGTCTTGATAAGAACGCTCAAGGTCTTGTAAATCTTGTTCCAGTTTTTTAAATAAATCGTAAGCAGTATGTAGTTCAAAAAAGTTCATAAACGAATTTTAAAATATCTAAACATAGCAATGTTAAAAATAATCTCAGTATTTAACAACGGTATAATTACGCAAAATTATAACAAGCAAGTTTTTTAATTAAGCTAGATAGAATACGATGGCTGTTTGGGGAATGTGAGGAAATACGATCGCTTTTAGAGGGTGTTTGGGATGAGCGATCACTATTTGAATATTTATGAGAAATCTGGGTAACGCCAAGCTTACCGAAGTTGATCGCTCTTTGAAAATATGCGGAGTGCGATCGCAACATTAAAAATACTCAACCTATAAATTGATTTAAAACCAACACTTTTAACCCTGGTAAAGAAGGTAAACGTGCATCATTTGTTAAGAAGAAAGATGCCCCTCCATAAATAGCAGTAGCCATCTGAATAGCGTCAGGTGTTCTCAAATTATAATCTGCTCTTAGTTTGGCAGCATTTTCAGCAATAATTGGAGAAACTTCGATGGTTGTCAAACCTTGAGAATTAAAAAGAATATCACGATATTGTTGAGATAATATTATATTTCCTTGTCGTAACGGATAAACTAATACTTCAGATATCGTTATCACCGATGTCACTACACTAAACTCACCCCTCAAAATCTCTTCAAAGGAAGCATTTATAAGTTCCAAATAATGAGGATTTTCCTCAATAAAATAAATCACTGGTGCAGTATCTAAACCTATTACTTTTCCCTGTAAACCAATTAACCATTCCATGAATCACGTTCTTGATTAACATATCCTTGAGCGTCAATTTCATTCCAGATGTCTTTACCTAAACCACGTAATTCTAGAATGCTGCGTTTTGGCTTAGGTATCATCGTTACCAGTTGACGGATTGAACTTGATAAATCTTCAACTAGCTTGAGTTGTTCTTCAGGAGTCAGGCTTTTAGCTTGCTCAAGCACATCTTGATAATTAGACATATATTTTTGTTTATCTTGTTGTTATCCTAATTTAATAAGTTATCACCGCTATCTCCATTAAATTCAGCAATTTTAAAATTTGCTTCCGTTGACTGTTGATTTCCAGAAAACATACCAAACTGCATTATTTGCTTTTGTTGATGTGTTTTAAAGTCTAAAAAAGTCACACTAACACGACTTTCTGAAATTTCACCTGGTAATTCTCTAAGTTCTACTTTGCCGTTTTTGTAAATCCCTTCAATTGATTGAAACATAATTGTATTATTCTCAAATTTTGCTGATTATTTCAACTCAAATTATAACAATACCCCAGGGGTTAATCTCCCTGACCACAGGTGTAGCCTGTGGTAGACATGGCTCTGTTAGGCATCGAAGCATAAAATTAAAACATTACCATTGAGTTTCTACTACCCAGCACTCCAACATGGATTTATTGCGATCGCTACCGCTCGGATTATACTTAGAACAGCCACAAACTTGGCTACACAAGCTCGACCCACGGGTGAAAATTGCTTGGTTAATGAGCTTTCTCACTAGTTACAGTTTTGCCAATAACCAATGGCGCATACTGTTGGTAGCACTATTAATTCTTTTTACTTTAATTGCTCGCATTCCCCGCCGAGTCTGGCAAAAGCAAATGGGCTGGCTATTAATGCTCTGTTTTTTTGTGTTAGTGATTGCATCTATCAGTCCTGATGGTTTGGGTATAAATTATCAACCACGATTACCAGTAAACGAGCAAGTCTTAACTCAGCCAATAAATGCTAATGATGCCAACACTGTTCCAGCCACAACTAGTAATCAAGGCTATAGCTATGTCCTGTTTCACCAAGGGCCAGTTAAAGTTACACGCCGTTCGTTTGATTTGGCAGTGCGCCTGAGTACAATTATCTTTACCGTAATTTACAGCAGTAACTTATATCTCCTCACCACAGCGCCTGAAGAAATTACTACAGCCATAGAAAGCTTAATGCAGCCCTTGCGACGGTTGAAAATACCTGTAACTGAAATTACTTTAACTTTAACTTTGTCCTTACGATTTATTCCCTTAGTTCTTGAAGAAGTGCAAAACTTAATTCGCTCTATCATGACCAGGGCCATAAACTGGAAAAAACTGGGGTTGAAGGGAGCAGTCAAGGTTTGGATGATAGTAGCCGAAAGACTATTAGAAAATCTCTTATTACGGGCAGAACAAATGGCTAGCGCCATGATGGTACGCGGCTTTACTAGCCCCAACGAACATCAAGTCAAATGGCACGAACTACGACTCAAAGCACGAGATTGGCTAGCGATCGCAATCTTAACGTTATTTTGGGGGGCAAGGTTAGTTCTAGGCAATATGGCGTTTTAAAATAGTGTTGAGATGGGTAACAAAAAGAAATTTTTGTTAAGTGATATTACAAAGCTTGCAAAAATATTGAGAAATTACCTGCTATTCAAACATGGTTCTAACGTAGAACCTATAAGAGAGACTTGAGGTAAATATGATGAATAAGAGCAATATTCAAAAATATCGGTTTGTTTGTACCCTGACCTTTGGTGATATCTACGGTCAGATCATGATTTGGTTAATCACAATTACTCTGAGTTTGGCATCAGCCTTAGCATTGATGGGTGCGAAACGGCCTGTGTATGCCTTAGTAACCGTAGGTCTTATCGTTCTGCTATCGCTGCCATTTTTATTGTTTGCATTCGTCACGACATTGTTAAATCATATTGAAGTCATGCCGATGGAATCAACAACTAAGACCGAACCTATCCCTGGCAATATTTCTCAGCAACAACCAGTACAGGCAACTAGCTGACTATTAATCATCAAATTTTCCTCTAAAAAAAATATCCAGTCAGTAGGGTGCATTGTCGCGTAGCGCAAAGCACCATTTTTATCCGAAATGTCGTGTCATGGAAGTGTATCCATACTCACGTTTGAAAATGTCATGTACCCTATCAACTAATCTTTGTTGGTAGGGATTTTTTTTCAAAATGCATTTAACTCACTGCTGGATGAATTACATCTCTACAATAGAACAGCAGCTTTTTGCAGTCAGGGGCTAGTTATGCTGGAACATGATGTGATAATTGTCGGGGGTGGATTGGCGGGATGTCGCGCTGCTGTGGAAATTGCACGCACTGACCCCAGTTTAAATATTGCTGTGGTAGCTAAAACTCACCCAATTCGTTCGCACTCGGTGGCGGCTCAAGGTGGTATGGCGGCGTCGCTGAAAAATGTTGATTCAGAAGATAGTTGGGAAGCACATGCGTTTGATACTGTCAAGGGTTCTGACTATTTAGCAGACCAAGATGCCGTAGCTATTCTTGCCCAAGAAGCCCCAGATGTGGTGATTGATTTGGAACACATGGGTGTTTTATTCTCGCGTTTGCCGGACGGTAAGATTGCCCAAAGAGCTTTTGGGGGACATTCCCATAACCGTACTTGCTACGCCGCTGACAAGACTGGTCACGCGATTCTACACGAATTAGTGAACAACCTGCGGCGTTATGGGGTGCAAATTTATCAAGAATGGTACGTCATGCGCCTGATTTTAGAATCAAATCAGGTCAAGGGTGTGGTAATGTTTCACCTGCTAGACGGACATATAGAAGTGCTGAGGGCCAAGGCGGTGATGTTTGCCACTGGCGGGTATGGTCGCGTTTATAACACCACGTCTAATGATTATGCCTCTACAGGTGATGGCTTGGCTATGACAGCCATCGCAGGTTTACCTTTAGAAGATATGGAATTTGTGCAATTTCATCCTACTGGCTTGTATCCGGTGGGGGTACTGATTTCCGAAGCAGTGCGCGGGGAAGGAGCGTATTTAATTAACAGTGAAGGCGATCGCTTCATGAAAAACTATGCACCCAGTCGCATGGAACTAGCTCCTCGTGATATTACCTCACGGGCGATCGCCTATGAAATTCGTGCCGGTCGGGGGATTCATCCTGATGGTAGTGCAGGTGGACCCTTTGTCTATCTTGATTTGCGGCACATGGGCAAAGAAAAAATCATGAGTCGCGTTCCTTTTTGTTGGGAAGAAGCCCATCGTTTAGTCGGTGTAGATGCTGTAACTCAACCAATGCCCATTCGCCCCACCAATCACTATTGTATGGGTGGTATACCTGTAAACACAGACGGTCAAGTCCGCAGCAGTGGCGATAATTTAGTTGAGGGCTTCTTTGCTGCTGGGGAAACAGCTTGCGTGTCTGTACATGGTGCCAATCGCCTCGGTAGTAATTCGCTATTAGAATGTGTAGTTTATGGTAAGCGCACTGGGGCGGCGATCGCTCAATATGTACAAAATCGAAAGCTACCAGACATCGACGAGCAACTTTACGTTAACGAAGCCCAGCAACAAATCCAAGCCTTACTCGAACAATCAGGAAAATATCGTATTAACCAAGTGCGTCAATCTTTCCAAGATTGCATGACTGAGCATTGTGGCGTTTTTCGCACTGAAGAATTGATGCGCCAAGGATGGCAGAAAATAGATCATTTGCAACAGAAATATTCTGATATTTATTTAGATGATAAAGGTAGTTGTTGGAATACAGAATTAGTAGAAGCCTTAGAACTAAAAAGTTTAATGGTAGTAGGACAAACAATTTTAGCCTCAGCCATAAATCGTCAAGAAAGCCGTGGCGCCCATTTCCGTGAAGACTATCCCCAAAGAGACGATACTAATTTTCTCCAACACACTATGGCTTATTATTCACCAGCAGGTATCGATATTCAATATCGGCCAGTGGCAATTACCATGTTTGAACCAAAGGAGCGAAAATATTAAAAATTGCCAATAAACCCCTATGAAAAGCGATAAGACTACCTCTAAACCCTTTGGTTTTAATAGTTAAGTTGGAGTAATTCAAAGTTCACTTTCTAGTAAAAACAAAAAAGTCATGAGAACAATGATTGCTCAATCTACCCTGTCATCAGTTTTTGGAGCTGCACTAGCTTTTTCTAGCATCGTGCCCATACCTGTCCAAGCTCAAACTAACTGTCCTACAGTCGAAGAAGGCGATATTGCCCAACTCTTCGACCGCTGGAATGCGTCTTTACAAACGGGTGATCCAGATGCAGTTGTCCAAAACTATGCCCAAGATGGTGTTTTATTACCGACAGTTTCTAATCAAGTGCGAACAAATCATGATGAAATCAAAGATTATTTTGTCAAGTTCTTGGCACTGAAACCCGAAGGTAAAATTAATCAGCAAAACATTCGTGTTTTTTGTGGTCTTGCCATCAATTCAGGCATTTATACATTTAATGTGACTCAAGATAATCAAGCCGCACAAGTCCAAGCAAGATATACATTTGTGTATCAAAAAATAGATGATAACTGGGTAATAGTCGAGCATCACTCTTCAGCTATGCCAGAAGTAATTGGTGTTAGCGCTCATAAATAATCTGCTAACCCAGCAAAATACAAAGTTGGTCAAGCGACGCTGAAACTAGCTTGACTGCTACCGCGTAAAGATGTACAATCCAAGCACTCGAAGGGGAGTAGCTGCTGGCATTAAAGAAATTTCCGTGCCAGTACATCTGAATCAACATGCTGGTGATGAGCCTGGTTCAGATGACAAATAACAAATATTTGGCAGCGAGACCTTCACTAAAGTTTGCACAAAAAAGTGTGTGAGCTTCTGTGAAGTGTTTTTGCTCTCATTGAAGCTCCATACAGGTAAAAAATCCTTGGGAGTTTTAGAGAGTGTTAACAGCATTTACCGCAGGTTTATTACTAATTACAGTTTCAGAACTAGGAGATAAAACATTTTTCATTGCTGTCATATTAGCGATGAAACACTCACGCAGACTGGTGTTCATGGGTGTAGCATCGGCTTTAGCGGCGATGACAATTCTGTCAGTGCTATTCGGGCAAGTAGTATCTTTATTACCAAAATTTTATATTCATTACGCAGCGATCGCTTTATTTATAATCTTTGGGATTAAGTTGTTATACGCAGCAAGTAAAATGCCCGCCTCCACATGTGACACAGAAGTTGTAGACGAAGCCAAAGCAGCCGTAGAAAAGGCCGATTCCCAACTATCAAAGAGACAAACCCCATTAACAATTTTTCTAGAAGCCTTTGCCCTCACATTTGTAGCAGAATGGGGCGATCGCACACAAATTGCCACAATTGCCCTAGCAGCCAGCCACAACCCCATTGGAGTCGCAGCAGGAGCCGTATTAGGACATGCCATTTGTACTGCGATCGCCGTCATCGGCGGTAGAATCATCGCCGGGCGCATTTCCGAACGTCAACTCACCTTTGCCGGCGGATGCTTGTTTCTGCTCTTTGGTATCCTCGCTGCGGTGGAAGGAGTGTGAGGGATTGGGAAAAAAGGCAAGGGGGAAGGGTGCAGGGTGCAGGGGGGAAGACTTTCGGTTGGTATTCCAAACGTATACCCCATCTCCCCCATCTCCCCACTCTCTACTCCCTACTCCTCACTCCCTGCTTCCGGTGCAGCAGCAGGCGGAGACGGCGGCGGAGCGGCGGCTTTGTTGATTTCGTCTTTGTATTGAGCAGGTGCTAAAGCCAAGGCGCTATCGAATAAAGGTTTTGCTTCTTCGACTTTGCCTTGTTCTTTGAGTAGCATTGCTTTTGCTAAAACTGGACGAAAATCTTTGGGGTCGTTTTTAATTGCCTGATCGTAGGTAGAGCTAGCTTGAGGATAGCGTTTTTGGGAAGCGTGAACCGTACCCAATAGCACTTGTACAGCCACAGTATCCACGCTTCCCGGTTGAATTGTATTCACCTGAGCAGCGTTAGAGAGGGTTTCTTGTAGTAAACCTACAGCGGCTTCAGGACGTTGCTGATCTAACAACAGCGCCACCATCCCCTGCAAAGCTTTCAAATCACCAGGTCTAGTGGACAAAATCCCGCGATAAGCTTGAGCGGCTCCTTCTTTATCGCCCATTTGCTGCTTGGCTTGGGCTAGTAATACTCCATATTCCGACTGCTCAGGATTGAGTTTAGCTAATTTTTCTAGAGGTTCAATAACTCCTTGAACATCACCTTGATTTAAACTTAAGAGTTGTAGCCTAGCCTGTAACAAGCCTTTGAGCGCAGTTTGATTTTCTGGCTCCCGTTGCAACACCAGTTCATAACCTCGTACTTCGTCTGCCAACTTTGATGTTGGGTCAGAGGAAGATACACTGGTTCTCGTGCCAGTAGCCTCCTGGTTTGGGGATGAGGTATTATTCAATGCGCTAATGATAGGAATCACCGAAACGCCTACAAAAGCAAGAACTGCCAGCGCTAAAATGATCCTAACTATCCAACGATTGCGCGGTTGAGACACAGTTTTGTCTTACTCCAGAATTCAAACGACATGATCATTGACATAAAATCGGCAAGCGAAAAATTTCCAAAACTTTGCGGAATACCGCCAATTGCCTGTGAATTTTATAACAAATAACTATTCACACTGCTAAAGTAAGTGTTGACTTTAGGAGGAGCCATCAGAATTGTACTTATGATATGCTTCCGAAACTAGTGTAAAGGCGCTAAATTACATTAGCGTATAAATGTAAATGTAGCGTCTCTACTATTGTATTGGGCGCTCTGGTGTAGGTTTGTAGAAAGCAAATACACTTTCCATTAGCCACACAAACGCTTTTTCAAGATGCCTTCGTAAAATCCCACTATGGGATGTGTCTCCGCCGCAAGGAGTTTTTATGAATTCCGACCTGATGCCTTCGCCTGAACCTTCCAACTCTTCTGCCAACCATCAACCTCAAATCAAGAAAGAGATAGCCGCTAATGTTCGTACAGTGGCAGCCCAGACCTCTAAACTTGAAAATTCCTCTGTCAATAGTAGCGAGACTGCTGCCAATGGGAACTTAGCCAATCGGCAACAACCGATTCCGCCTCCCAGTGAACCAATGCAGTATCGAGCCATCGGGTTAGTCCGAGGTCGCTATCATGCCAGCAGCGAACAATTTACTCAAGGAACACTGCTAACTCCAGATGGTGTAGAACTTAACGCCGTCCTACTTGGCAGGATTATGAGCTTAGTCAAAAATCACCTAGATTTAGAAAAAGATCATTTATGGGTGGTTTATCCGCGCACACGCCAAGAAAACGATACCTTGCACCTCCAAGTTGTGGGAGTTTGGGAACCAGAAAATCTGGCAAAACAACCAACAACAGAAGCAGAGGAGTCAACTGCGGGTGATCAACAGTCACAGAAAACCGATGATGAACTAGAAAACCCAGCAGAATCTCCCAGTGACCTCGTATCCTCATCCGAACTTCCTGATGGTAGTTTTTCCGTTCGAGGCGAGGTAGTCTATCAGTCTTTTGACGCCAAAAGCTTAGTAGTCAAAATTAAACAAGCTCCTCGCAAGCCAACTGACAAACCCAAATATTTTAAGTTGAAATTGCGGGGTGTGTTGACCACCAAAGCCGTTGGTAAGTTTTGGGACTTCCAAGCCAAACGAGAAGCCGACGGATTAGTAGTAGAAAAAGCCGAAGCGATCGCTGATTTGCCCAAAAAACGCAAACCACCGTTCAGAGGTGGCCCTCGTGGTGGTGGTGGTGGAAGGAAACCCTTTCCCCCCAGACGCAATGGAGAAACCCCAAAACCTATCAAGAAAACAGGTGGCGACCCCTCCGCAGTTTCTAAACCCGTACCTAAAACGCCTGCGCCTAAGCCCATTAAACGGACAAAACCAACTCAGGAGTAGATGATGGGGTGATGGGGTGATGAGGGAGCATTTTATTTCCAGTCCCCATTACCCCTGATACCCAGCTAGCGTGTACACACAAGTGGGAAAACCTCACCCTCGTTTGTTTTTAACTGGTAGTAGTGGACTTTAGTCCTAAAGCACCGGCAAACAAACATTAATGGTGCGTTGCGCGACAACACACCCTACTTGCAAAGGATTTGGGGTGATTAGATAATTTGTGTGTACACCGTAGATTATCCCCATGTCTCAAGTTAAGTCCGATGCCCAGATGTCAAGTAACCGACACCGACGCATGGCTTTAACTAGATCCATAAAACGATGATATTCCACAAGCTATAGAGACTTCTTAATGAGTGTGCCGCAACTAAAACATTCCTAGGAAGTTAATGGTGGGTTAACTGCAACAGCCAAACTTAACGCCAAAATATTCCAGCCATTTTCTGAATAAATACCTATCTGCATCATTAATAACCTGAGTTCGGGATAATCTGAAAACTCGATTCTGTCGTTATTCTGGCTGAATACCTACGATATGTCCGCCGCGAGTGGAACAACTCAATTACAGGGGTTTTGGGATTGCTTCCCTTCTCCTAAGGGAGACGCTGTGCGAACGGTCGTAATGACAACAATTTTTCTACTGGATAGATATTTAGTTCTGAACCCGAACTGACGTTTAATAGACTTGGCGAGACAGTGATTTTTCACTAAAATCTTAATCCTCAAATCTATAGGCTTCTCGAACATAGGCGACCAAATCGTGAAATTGAATTACGCACCGCGCCACTCTCTTGGCAGGTTCTATACGCTTCGAGCAGGCTTCACCAACACGTTGCCTGCTTATTTTAATGTAAAAACTGGGATGCCCGTCCTTCTAATGTAATATTTCACAAAAATTTGATTTATATAAAGTATTTTGTATGAATTATTGCTTCGTAAAATCAGCATTTATCTGGATAATTTTCTAGCTGAATCAATGAAAATTGTATCAAAAATAGAAAATACTTGAAATTAAATTCATCGCCTGCCAAAAATGAACTTATTTGAAGTTGTTGGCTAGTAAGCAAATTGGGTAATTTTTGGATTTAATAATGTATATATAGGACTTGTTTTTACGTAAATGCCGTAATTAATTGTATTGATTATTTATATATTTTTCTACATGTAAAATATGATATTTCCCTGTAGCATTCTTACGGTTTTTACGCTTTTTTTGAAAAATTTGATCTAAAATATGTCAGTTAAATAAGCTAAGTTAGGAAGACTTGATAAACATACAGTATGAGGTCTAGCATGAAAATAGTATTTGATAATTAATCAGTATTTTAGTCATAAAAATACACCTATATTAGAGAGATTGATTATCATAGAATTATTAACTTTCAGATTGAGTTAACACTAAAAACGATTTTTATACTCTGGTTTTGTATTTAGCTGAATGTTTAGAATATATCAAGTCACCTAATAATAGATTAAGTGAGTCTTTGAGTTACATCTTAAAACCATTCACTGAAATAGACCTGCATCTCGCTGTGGAAATGGCCATTTATAAGCACCAAGTGAATCAGAAAATGCAGTCAGAAAAACAAAGAATGGGGTCGATTATTGACAGTATGCCCTGTGCTGTAGTGGTGACATATACCAGTGGACGTGTCCAAATGATGAATCCAATGGCGGAAGCACTCACTGGTTGGAAACAAGATGAAGCATTTGGCAGAGATTTATCAGAAGTTGTCAAGCTAGTGGACAAAGATATGGATGAAGCAATCAATAATTTAGTAACACAGGTAATGGAAGTAGGTGAGATATTGAACTTACCAGAAAACTGTATGTTGATTGCCAAAGATGGGAGAGAAATAGCCATTGGCGATAATATCGCACCTATCCGCGATCGCAATGGTCAGATTACCGGCGCAGTGTTAGTGTTCCATGACATATCTCAACGCAAGCAAATGGAAGCGCAACTGTTGCGGAATGCTTTTTATGATGGGTTAACTGCATTACCAAATCGAGTATTATTTTTAGATCGGCTGAAGCACGCAATACAGCGCCGAAAAAGACGACATGAATATCGGTTTGCGGTTTTGTTTTTAGATTTAGATGGCTTTAAGGAAATTAACGATCGCTTTGGGCATGGTATGGGAGATGATTTTTTAGTAGCGATCGCTCGTCGGTTAGAATCATGTGTACGTGGTGGTGATACTGTCGGCAGATTTGGTGGTGATGAATTTGCTGTACTGTTAGAAGAAATTAAAGATGTCACCGACACGACAAATGTGGCCAAACGCATTCAAGATACTTTAGGATTGCCAATTAACCTCAATGGACATCAAATTTGCACCACAGTTAGTATTGGTATTGCCTTGAATAGCGGTGATGATGATGAACCGGAAACTTTGGTACGGGATGCTGATATTGCGATGTATCGCGCTAAACAACAGGGAAAAGCTCGTTATAGTGTATTTGATGCAGCAGCTAATTCTTAGCTGTTTTTCCATCACAACACATTCATTTTTTCAGGCGCATTTACCTAATTTTTCACTAAATATTTTTTTTATATTTTCTAACATTTTTATGTTATTTAAAACTAAAAAGAGGTATACGTCCCCGAATTATTGAACAATCGGGGATATTTTTATTTTTGTCTCTTTATTCAATTAATTTGCAGAAAATTCTGTATTTCAGCTTGTATATTTGATTGTTGAACATACTTTTGAGCTGCTTCGACTAAATTATCAATATTCTCCTGACTCACATCATCAATATCATCACTCAAGCGTTTACCTGTTAACGCTCTATCTAGCTTAAACTGTAAACGTAAAACTCGCTCATGCAGAAGTTGATTAGTAATATATTCAGGAACATTAGATGAAGCATCTAATAATACACCAATAAGTGGTTGTGCCCACTGTACCAGACCCCAACCTTGGGCTTTTTCAAATGGAATTACTCGCGTGAGATCCCCAGTACCTATAGAAAGAATGCTAATTTCTTCAATGTTATGGCCTAACCTGACTGCTTCAGCAAGGGCACAGCTAGAAGGATTATTAGCAGCAACGCCACCATCAATAACAGAGTAAATGGTTTTAATTGAATATTCAGAAGTGTTATCGGGAATTTGTTCCCAAGGTAAATTTATTAAAGCGCGTTGTTTTTCACCAACATACTTTTTAATAGTGCGAGTTTGACCTTTTCCTTTACCATCAATAATTCTAATTTGCCCGCCTTGATATATATTCTCTATTAAAGACTCCTTTTCCTCAAAAGTTATGGTGTTATTATTGCCATCTTTAGCTATGCCATTAATTCTTTTATCAAGTTTCTGTGCGGGGAAATATGTAGGAGCCGATGCTGAACATAAACAGGCTTTCCATAAAGGAAGATTACCATAACTAGCATCTTGGTGCCAGCTTTTAAAAATAACTGGTTTTCTGCCAATAGTATCGTAAGCAACTATTAACAGCATAGGTGCAGAAATATCTAATAGCTTGATATCACCTAAAGCAGATTGCAAAACTTGTGTTAACCCACTGTCAGAAAACTTAGGCGCAGATAAACCATATTTCAGTATTAGAGGAATTCTCCGCCATGAAAAACGACTTCTGTAAGGAAAGATAATTGAGCCTTGTTGTCTATATATATCAATGATTTCTTGGCTACTACGTCCTGTGGCGATCGCAGCTGCTAAAATCGATCCTGTAGAGGTACCGGCAATCAAATCAAAGTACTGATTTAAAGGTTGATTAATTTGTCTTTCGACTTCTGCCAACATAGCTGCGGCAACTACGCCCCGAATGCCTCCTCCGTCCAAACTTAAAATCCGAAAAACCATATTTAACTACATCTCCTGCAATTTTTCTTAACTCAATTTCAAAAATATTAATTATTTGCGTAAAGTTATTAAAATTATATTTTTGGTAATTACATTTTAAAAAAAGTACCCTAAATAATAGACAATATTTAGTATTGTTACTATAGCTTATTAGGTTTCATGTATTTTCAAACCAGTGTAAATACCGTTATTAACTTAATGAATTTATTTTAAGTTTCCCAATATCTATGAATTTTATTTAATTGATGCAGCTAAAATTTTTTATGGAAAAAACCGAAAGACAAAAAATGTTAGCAGGTGAGTTATATCTAGCAGATGATCCTGAATTAGTTGCTCAAAGTAAGCAAGCCAGTCATCTTTTGCAAAGATACAATGCTACAACAGAAGAAGAAAAACCCCAACGCCAACAAATTCTGCAAGAATTATTGGGACAAGTAGGACAAAAATTAACCATTGTGCCACCCTTTCATTGTGATTATGGCAGCCATATTTATGCTGGTAACGGCTTATATATGAATTATGGCTGTGTCATTTTAGACTGTAATGTCGTGGAAATTGGGGAAAATGTTTTGTGCGGCCCCTATGTCCAGATTTATGCTGCCTATCATCCTACAGAACCAGAAATCCGACTATCTGGAAGAGAACTTGCTGCCCCTGTGAAAATTGGCAATAATGTTTGGATTGGGGGTAGTGCAATTATTTGTCCAGGAGTCACCATTGGCGATAACACTACTATTGGTGCTGGTAGCGTAGTTGTCAAAAATATACCCGCAAACGTTGTCGCTGCGGGCAATCCTTGTCGGATAATTCGGCACTTATCTTAAAACTTGTATCCTCTGGCAAGCCAATAATGCCAATCAGCGATCGCCTCTAACGTATCATTATCTGTATCAAGTGCAACTAAATCTGACAACTTAGCCACAAATACATCTTCATCATTGCCATTGGGATAAACCACTTCCACATACATATCTTTCAAGCATTCGTCTTCTGGCGCCATTCCTAACACCTCGACTTTTTTTTCCTCGACTGTAGAAGTTTTGCGTGACTTTTTCGACCAATTAGCCATAAAAGGCACATTTAGAGTATCGTCAAGGTAATAGTACCAACCCATCGCTCGGTCTTCTTTGTCTTCAGCATCGACAATTATCTCTGTTTCAATGCGATGCTCTCGTTGCTCGTCACGTTCAACACTAGGCATAAGATAAAAGCTTACATAGGATGCACCTTGATATGGTATAGCGTTTTGCCAATGGTGTGTCAATTTTCTCTTTGCTGTTTTACCCAATCACGGAACGAACGAATCATAGGTATTTCCCCAATTATGAGACTTTCTTGCAAAAAACGGGGAATTTCAGTGGTTAGTGGTAAATTTTTAAAAGTCGGTGAAACATCACAAGGGATGTATACACTCTCTTGTAATTGGTAAATTTGCATTACAGGTTCGTCATAACGCCACACTTCTGGAATACCCAAAGCCAGATATATAGAAAGGCGGTCAATAGAAGCGCTGGTGTAGTCCACCTCAACTACCAAATCAGGTGGTGGATCTTGACTTAAATCGAGATTTTGCTTATGTCGCATCACAGGTTCATTCTGGATATAAAAACTCGAATCTGGTTCCACACCCCGCAGTAAGTCTTGGCGCTTACAAGTCACAGAACCAGTGCTTTTCAGATTAAGGTTAAGTTCCTCAGCTAAATTATCTATCAATTTTTCTATCAGTCTTTTATTATGCTCATGGGGCATTAAAGGAGTCATAATTTCCAGCGTTCCGTGGTCATAAGCCAGTCGCGTTGCTCGATTATTCCCCATTTCTGTGAGAATGGTTTCAAAAGTTTGCCAACTGATGTTAGGTAGTATGGCGCGTTGGGAATTTGAGGGTGCAGTTATTACCATAGGACTTATTCCTCAGGCTTTTTACCAAGATATCAAACAAAGGAGTTAGCAGGATTCAAGTAACTGTTCACACTCCCCCACCAAGAAAGTATTAAGAAGCAACAGGAATAGGAGGATGTGTTATGTCCCGATGAGCTTGAGTGAGAACGTGAGCAAGATAACTGGGTCAACTTTTCTCAAACGACAAGTCTCAACGATACTCAACAAGGAGCGACAAAACTGGAAACAAGAACCAGGGAGTTATCCAAGCGAGTGCATGGTGGAGATGAGAGTTCTCATGCTATCTCTGGAGACTATCGGTTCTCCTTATAATCGCGCTCGTCGTCAAGAGAGTTATACAGTGTACAGTAGTGGGCTTCATGAACATGAGGGAGATGAAGGCTATTTTGGTAAAGAAGTTGCCCAAGATGATGGCAAAACCTATATCGAACTAACATTGAAGTAGGTTAAAGAACTCCCTATCTGGACTTCTGCTTCACAAGGAGAAGATTTTGCCAAAAAAAATCAACATTGATTTAGATTTTTCAGAAGATTGTATTAATCCATTTGATCAAAATAATCAGAATTTATGGATTAAAATCGAGCATTTAGGGCGTTATTTATTTGCAGCTGATTACCTGCGACAATTTAAGCTTAACTGTATTGCTGATATTGCTTGTGGCTTAGGCTATGGCATACCTGAACTAGAAAAAGCTGCTAATTTAGTCATTGGTGTAGATGGTAATGCTGAAGTTTTACAACAGGCAGCACAGCAATGTCATCATTCCCAGACCCAATTGATTCAACATAACTTAGAAAAACCAGGATTGTTGGCAGATAAAAAATACCCAATTGTTGAGGCAATTGTGAGTTTTGAAACCTTAGAACATCTAATTAATCCTACTAGTATTTTAAAGCAATTTTCCCAAATTTTGCCATTAGGTGGATTGCTTATTTGTTCTGTTCCTAATGTTTTATATGAACCCCATGACGTAGCCAGATTGCCCACAAATTCATGTCATAAACAGTTGTTTAACTATCAATCGCTAGCTCAGTTACTCGAAACCAATGGGTTTAAGGTAAATTATCGAGTTGGTCAAGCCTGGTCAAATATTTTATTTAAACGTGAGTCTCAGCTTTTAAGACATCGCGCAATTAAACAACGTCTAGGAGAATATTCTGGTTTACATTCCCCAGAAATAATTCGTTACTTCTCTTACCTTATTGCTTACCCAACAGTTGAGGATGTAGATGGTTCTTACTCTTTGATTGTGGTGGGACAAAAAATTTAGGAATTTTGCTCAAAGTAATAGTTGCTCTAATTCTGATTTTACAGATAAAGGTTGATAACCTAAGGCAAAGGCTTGAGAACTATTTAAGGAAACGTCTGCTGGTCTAGGTGCTGCCATTTTCACATCTTTTTGGCGACAACCTTTTAGTCCAGTGGTAGGTAATTGAAATACTTCTACTAATAGGCGACCAAAATCATAACGCGAAATTCGCTCTTTTCCTCCTAAATGAAGATAACCGTTGATTTTTTCTAAGGCTAATAAAATTCCTTTGGCGGCTGTGGTTGCACTGGCTGGGGTCCGAAATTCATCTGTAAATAAACTTAATTCTTTGCCATCTTTTAA
Organism: Anabaena sp. CCY 9613; assembly: GCF_963920895.1. Taxonomy (NCBI): domain Bacteria; kingdom Bacillati; phylum Cyanobacteriota; class Cyanophyceae; order Nostocales; family Nostocaceae; genus Anabaena; species Anabaena sp. CCY 9613. The sequence goes on along the minus strand of NZ_CAWUDE010000003.1, from coordinate 330,773 downwards.
TGTTTGCATAAATGGCTGAATAAAGCTTTTAGCGGTGGGTGTTTCTCCACCGAACATTAACGGCATTCGACATACGGCTGTCATTGGATAGCGCTCTAACATACCGATTTCTGCCGCAACTTTTTGCTCACCATAAAGGTTTACAGGGCATACTGGATCTGTTTCTTCATAGGGTGCATTTAAGCCATCAAAAACTAAATCTGTTGATGTAAAAGCACAAGGAATAGCATCATCTGCACACAGTCCGGCAACATCACAGGATGCTGTAACGTTAATTTTATAAGATTCTTGGGGATGGGTTTGACAAAAATTAGGTTGCGATTGTGCCACAGTATGAATAACTGCTGCTGGCTTAATTTCCCTAAATAACTGCTTTAATTCGGCAAAGTCTGTTAAGTCAACTGGGATAATTTTTACACCAGGAATATCTATAGAATGGGAGTAACAAGTACCATAAACTTCCCAATTTGTTTTTGCTAGTTGGCAAATATGCCATCCTAAAAAACCACTACTGCCAGTAATTAATAATTTTTTCATTTCTCAAAAAAACTATTTAATTAATGCTTTAAATTTTGGATGTTCACGGACATGGTCAAAATCTGAATCTATTTTTGCCAATTGTTGGTATTGATGAGGAGAAAGCTGAATAGCTTTTTGGAGGTTTTCAATTGCTAAATCTACATTTTTTTCTAAAGCATAAGTACAAGCTTTATTGTAATAAGCTTGGTGCTTCTCTGGCTTAATGGCGATCGCCTGATCATAAGATGATAATGCTTCTTGATATCGTTGCAATTTTGTGAGGACAATACCCCGGTTAATCAATGCTTCAGGCTTGTTGGGCTGGAGTGCGATCGCTTGATCGTATGATGCTAGTGCTTGTGGGTATTGTTTTAACGATGTGAGGACATTACCGCGGTTATACCAAGCTTCATCTTTGTTGGGGTTGAGTGCAATGGCGTGATCGTATGATTTTAGTGCTGTATTGTAACTTGACAATGAAAACAAGGCATTACCCCGGTTAATCCAAGTATCTGGATTGTCTGCTTTGATAGCTATGGCTTGATTGTACACTGCGATCGCATCTTGGTAGCGTTGTGTATCTAGTAAATTATTGCCTTCATCAAATAACGTTTGTGCTTTTTGGATAGACTCTGCTTCTGTCAGGAATTGGGCAACATTAATTTCTTGTACTGCTTGCTTGGTATATTTAGTTGATGAATTTCCTCCATTATCGCAACCAAGTGTGAAAAAAAGGCTCAAACTTGAAGCAACTAAGCAACGCCGAACGACCATTCTGTACCTACAAAAGTTATCAGATAATATTAAAATTTGTTTGTATTTTGTAATGGTATCAGTAATTGCTCTGTTTGAAAATTAATTTCATCATATTTTGATAATTAACTCTGCTAATATTTTTCTGGTGATGAATTGATGCATTTGTTAAGTAAAAATATTAAAACATACATATTAATTATAAACAATATAAGGTTGCTACAAAATTTTAACTATCCTAGGGGATTTGCGAAAATTTGGGAAAAATATTATGGCAATATTATTAGAAGCAGGAAAGTGATCGTGCGGGACGTATATCCCACCAAGTCGGCCAGGACACCAAGAAACAACAGTTGAATTTGTTTTGTTGTTGGTAATTTAAGCTATTTTGGTGACAGTTATATCAAACAGTGTTGAACTGGATCTGCTGGCCCAAAATAGTAAGCATGACAACCGAATCTAACTCCTCTAATCTACCCACGCCAGAACCTATACCCGAACCTGACTTGCAGTCCGATGACTTTGACAGTGGTACAACTGAAAATCACTTAACCCCAGAGGCACTGGCTACCCAACAATCCTTAGCGGCAATAGCATCTTTGCAATCTCCGCAACATGCAGATGCCTTGAAAAAAGCGCGTTCTAGCATCAACCAACATAGTGTCAATCAATTTGCAGTTAAGCCTAGAGCATTACTGTTAACTGTAATGGCCATCGCCTTGACTTTGTTAGGCTTTGCCCTGAATAACTGGATTGTGGGTTTTTTGGGCACAGTGGCAACTTTGGTGTTATCTCTGGCGATGTTATTACCTTGGTGGCAATCTGTGTTGCAAAGGTGGTTTACTGCTCAAGATAGAACCCTGTTTGTGGCTTTTGTGGGATTATTGGTAGGCATTATCGGTATATTAAAGTTTACCAACGTAGGCGATCGCTTGCTGGTTTGGGGACGCCAAATTAGTTGGGAGGCTTCGGGTTCCTTAGCAGAATGGTTTGGCGCATTGGGGCAAATTCTCATCGCCATCATTGCTGTGTATGTGGCTTGGCGACAATATATAATTTCCAAAGACTTGACAATTCAGCAAAACTTACTCACAGTTCAGCAAAATATTATTACCCAGCAGCAAACAATAGACTCTTATTTCCAGGGCGTCTCAGATTTAGTATTAGATGAAGAAGGATTATTAGAAGACTGGCCCCAAGAAAGAGCCATCGCCGAAGGACGCACCTCCGCCATTTTTAGTAGTGTTGATGGTAGTGGTAAAGCCAAAATTCTCCGCTTTCTCTCTCGTTCTAAATTGCTAACACCCTTAAAGCGCGATCGCCGCTTAGGTCGAGCTATTCTCAATGGTGTGGGTGGTTATGCCGAAGACCGTTTAGAAGGTGTGCGTGTCATCGATTTAGGTGTCATGTTAGCCGCCGCCGACCTTTCTGATAACGATTTGCGTTGGACTGACTTGAGTGAAGCTAATCTTGTCCGCGCGAATCTGAGAAATTGTGATTTAGTCAAAGCCAACCTCTCCCGCACCATTCTATATGATGCTGACCTCAGTGGTGCTGATCTGCAAGGGACACGTTTTTTCTATGGTTCAGTCGCCACAGCATCACCCCGGAGTCGCACTGAACCACCAAATTATCAAACTGGCGAACACACAGGTGCTGTTATAGAAAATGCCAATTTCACCCAAGTACAACGCCTACCTGATATTACCCGTTGCTATTGCTGTGCTTGGGGTGGCGAAAAAACCAGAGCCACTATTCCCGGCGGTTGTGAAGATGTCCCTAACAAATTGGGGAGATGAAGGATAAAGATTGTGTTACGGCAAATCATCACAGATTGTTTGACCGATACGCTTGAGGATTTGCAAAACGTTGTACAGTTCTTTGGCAGATGTAAATAGAGCAAAGACCCGTGACAAGTCATATTGTAGTGTGCCTACTTCTCGCTTGACTTTGATAAATAAAACATCGTCCCCATTTGTTAACATCCCAAACACAGGTTTATCGGGTTGAGGGTTAGCCATAAGATAAGCTAAGGCTTGCGGTAGAGCTGACCAAACCGAAAGTGTAGTTTTTTTGCACTCTAATACCATTACCCACAACTGATTTTGTAGTACCAAAACGTCAATTCGACCACGCAGCACTTCTTCACCATCATCCAGTACCAACTCTACTGATGATTCGGCTTTCATTTTAAAAGGAGGATCGTAAAATCCAGACAGTGCAAGTAAAGGCGACACAACAAGCAACATGACTGTTCCCTCTAACAAATTACCTTCGCCACGATGGTACAAATATCTCCGGCGTAGTACATCTAGGGAGGCTGTTTCTGTTTCGGTAATTTGGCGCAATTCACTAGACCACTCTGGGAAAAATTGCTCTGACTCAATGCGAACTAAGCCAAAGCGGGTATGTACTTCATTCAAGCTGGTAATTGCTTCTGTGATTGCTTTTACCTGTGTCATTATTTCTTTACCGCTAGTGTTTTGTGGTTGTTAAGGAAGGTATCCATAACAAATTGGCGAGATGGGGAAGAAAAACCCTTGTAGTCCTGCATGAATTTTGGGAACCAATCCTATATCTCATTAGAGTAACCGCAGCTAGCTGTAGGTGAGAAATGACACCATTTTGCATTTTAGATTGGGAATCGACTTATCCTAATTTACGAATTGGTATCAATTTTATTTACAGCCTAGAACGGACTTTGTGAGTGTTAATTAGGCATTTCCAAGGTAAACAGGATGAAACCGTCTACATTTTTGCCATTATCTGCTGCTGCATTGTTGAGTTTGGTGAGCTTGCAAAGTACATCTTTAGCTCAACAAGTTAGACCCATTAATGCACAACTACAAATCCCTTCATCTCCAGTTTTAGAGCGCAATTTAACTCAAATAAAACTTAGTCCCTTTTATCTTGAGCGAGAACAAAAAGCTCCTTTAGCAATTAAAAATCAAATTGTAGATCTACGGCGCGACATCCAAGCCAAAAATCTGAGTTTCCAAGTGGGTTACACCACTGCTTTAGATTATAAATTACAGCAACTTGCTGGCACAAAAGCCCCAGATGATTTACCAGCACAAGCTCAAAAACAAAATGCTTTAGCTACACAAATTTTAAATATTGACTTAGCTGAACGCGATACATTTGAAAGACTGAATCCAGGAAAAATACCTGAGTTACAATTAATTCAAAATCGTGGATGTTTTGCCTCAGCTAAATCTTTTGATTGGCGTAATTTAAATAAAGTTACACCTGTTCGGAATCAAGGTGGTTGCGGTAGCTGTTGGGCGTTTGCAGCCCTGGGCGCTTATGAAGGTAATAACTTAATTCGTAACAACGCTCAAGCTGATGCTTCCGAACAGCATATTGTTAACTGGGGTAATGCAGGTAGTTGTAGTGGAGGCTGGTGGGCGAAAGCGTTTGATTTCTTGATCAATAATGGTACGGCCACCGAAAGCGCTGTACCTTATACGGCAAGTAATAATGCTTACAACTCCAATGTATCGACTCCTTACCGTTCTATAGCGTGGGGTTATGTCAAGCCCGATGGCGGGATTCCCACAGTTGCAGCGATGAAACAAGCTATGTGTAAGCATGGCCCTTTAACCGTTGCTGTACGTGTTACTCCTGCTTTTCAGGCTTACACTGGTGGTGTATTTAACGAACAATCCACTGGTGCGATCAATCATGGTGTTACTCTCATCGGTTGGGATGATAATAAAGGAGCCTGGTTAATCAAAAATTCTTGGGGTACAGGCTGGGGTGACAATGGTTATATGTGGATTTCTTATAACAGCAATAGAATCGGTTATGGCGCTGCATGGACACAGACCAGAAGCACTTTTTACAAAATATCTCCTGAGTTGTTTAAAAAATTAAGTCCAGATTTAATTAGACTTAACCCGCACATTATTCCTCGTTAATGGTTAAATTTGGGGGCTGGGGACTGAGAAAAACACTTTAGGTGAGTGCCACAATCATTGATTTTCCCTAATCCCCCATCCTACGGGAAGCTGCTGTCAAGTCTCAATCTTTCATTTCCACACTCCATACTATGAATTCGATTAAGCGAGTTTTACCCAGATTTTTTATAATTATTTGTCTGCTAACTCTCTTGAGTCTCGCTTTACAAGTACAAGTTACTTCTAATACTTCTATATCAAACTCTGAAATGGCTGTTTCTGAAATAACTGTTGATGACACCAATCATGATCAGCAAATTACTCTGGAAAAAGGTAATACTTTGATTATCCAACTGTTATCAAATCCAGGTATAGGCTACGGTTGGCAAATTATCAAAAACGATGCAGACAAACTTCAACCTGTAGGAGATTCGGTATTAGAACCATTAGAAGAGGAAGCACCAGGAGCAACGGAAAATCAGGTTTTCCGCTTCTTAGCACAAGATACAGGTTTTACTTCTGTAGAACTCCACTATTTACGCCCCTGGGAAAGCAATATTCCTCCTCTGAAAACTTACCGGCTCAATGTGCAGATTCATTAATCGGCAAGAGTCAGGATTTCTACACCATCTTCTGTCACGGCTAAGGTATGCTCACATTGGGCGGATAGTTTGCGATCGCCTGTGACAGCAGTCCAATTATCATCCAGTACTTCGACTTCCCAAGTACCTTCGTTAATCATGGGTTCAATGGTAAAAACCATCCCTGGTCTTAAACGTTTGCCTTTACCACGTGTCCCATAATGGGGAATATCCGGCGCAGTATGAAAAATATTACTAATGCCGTGTCCGACAAAATCTCGCACCACAGAAAAGCCCTGAGATTCGGCATATTCTTGGATTGCTGCCCCAATGTCGCCAATTTTGGCCCCTGGTTTGACTTCGGCAATACCTAAGCGACGACATTCTTCGGTGACTTCAACCAACTTTTTCGCTATGGGGGAAGGTGTACCGACAAAAAATGTTTTGGATGTGTCGCCGTGGTAGCCTTCCACAATCAGCGTCACGTCGATATTGATGATGTCACCATCTTTGAGTATTTGCCTGTTATTAGGAATACCGTGACATACGACCTCATTCACACTGGTACAAATAGACTTGGGATAGCCTTTATAACCTAGAGGTGCGCTTTTTGCTCCATGAGCTTGCGTCCAACGTTCGGCTTCATCGTTGAGCTGGAGAGTCGTCACCCCTGGCTTCACCATTGGTTCGAGATGCTGTAATAGTTGAGCTGCCAAGCGTCCTGCTTGACGCATTTTATTAAGTTCTCTTGTGGATAAAATAACAATTGGTTCGGTTTTCATTAACTTTCGGCTAACGTATCTGTCATAAATATAGTGAAACCTGTCTGTGCAGCTCTTTGAGCAGCATCAGCAACTTTGAGGGTATACAGGCTCTCCTCTGGGGTAACGTACAAATCAGAGCCATGCAAGAGATGATCTAACACCATACTTGTATCTTTAGCAAACAAACCCCGACGAGTACCAACCTCTATGGGTGTTTTTTCCTCTGCCTGAATTAAAAATCCGCTGTTGCCTTCAAAAATTAAACCCCCCTTTTCGCCGTGAACCTCAAATTTGCGTTCTGGTTGCCAAATAGTTTCGCCTTTGCCATAAACGACTTCTGCTAACAGTCCACTGTCAAAGCATAGTTGACTATTACAAAAACAGGTTTGGTAGTATTCATCTTCTGTTTCCCAATATCTTTGGTGACAGTTAACTGTAAAAACTTTACCAAACAAATCGGTGAGTCGATGCAATCGGGAAAGCGCACCAATTAAAGGAAAACCAAAAAGTTCATGATTATAAGTCCACTTACGCGGTGCAGGATGCTGAGGATTGATGGTGCTGTAGGAAACATAGAAGACATCGCCTATTTTTTCTATGTTTTGTTTTAAGGCTTGATGTAATCCGCCTAAGAGTTCGATATGTTCAACGTGCAAGAATTTTTTTTGTGCTTTGGCTAAGGCGAGAATTTCTTCAGCTACTGTGAAATCTATAGCTAAAGGATACTCAACGACTACGTGTTTATCCTGTAACAACGCTGCTTTGGCGATCGCCCCATGATCACGATTAATTGTGGAAATGACCACCAAATCTACATCTTCGCGCTCTATTAATTCCTGCCAAGAACTCAATGCTTCCGTGTGATATTCTTTCGCCAATGCTGCCGTGATTTCTGGTCGATGTCCGGCGATGGCTACTAGCTGCGATCGCTCATCACAAACTAGTGCTTCTGCTCGGAGTTTTGCCGCATATCCAGTACCAATCAAACCCACGCGCACTTTTGCTGTTTCCAAAGCTGCCTCTGAATTATACATGATCCTCAATGGTTCTATTTTTGACCATCACACGTCTAGAATATGGGAAATACTTTGTTCATGGGTAAGCCACTTTCAGTTTAGAGACTTCCAAAAATTAAATTACTCAATTCCTGCATCCAATACGACTGTCAAATTTATTTTCTCCCTGCTCCCTGCTCCCCTACCGATTGATTATTTTTTTAATTGGAAGTCCCTTTGCCAGTCCCTTACTGTGTGCCTGTGGTAACTATGCCATGCTAGCTTGTTCTACAACTCCTAACACCTGTTGCAGTTCATGAAGTCCGGGTACAGGTTTGATGTTCTTGAATATTTACACTCAGGAAATTCATGGTGGTACTAAACATTTTCCTGATACACTCCCCTGTAATGCATCTGAAAATATTCTCGGTGTTGCTTTTCCCAGTCTTTACTCTGATAAATAAAGCAGCTACAAAGAACTATCAACTCCCTCAATATCCTCTGTAATTTTTTGGCTGCATCTAGGTTCTATTTTTAACTCATCGTTTTTACACATCAAAGCATGGTGAGGCTGTTAGATGTATAAAAAAAACTTATTGTTATTTACTAACTAAACTTCATTACTAATCGCGGACGATTTAAAGTTATAACCTGGAATTTTTCTCGTAGTATCAGAATTGAAGCAAGTTTAATTTAACGGCTAATCCATAAGGGAAGCTGTTGAGATTGCTTCAGGATAACTTATACTGCCGTTTGCAAAAGAGAGGATTACTGAATGGCTACTTTTAAAGTCACACTGATCAACGAATCTGAAGGATTAAACCAAACCATCGAATGCGACGATGATGTGTATATTCTAGATGCTGCTGAAGAAGCGGGTCTGGACCTACCCTACTCTTGTCGTGCGGGTGCTTGCTCAACTTGTGCAGGTAAAATCAAAGGCGGTACCGTTGACCAGTCTGACCAATCTTTCTTAGACGATGATCAAATTGAAGCTGGATATGTGTTGACCTGTGTCGCTTATCCAACTTCTGACTGTACAATTGAAACCCACAAAGAAGAAGAACTCTACTAGGAGTTAGGTGTGTGAATTAACCATCTCTTGCTTGCAAGAGTTACTAGCGATTTAGTGGGGGTGTAAGGCCTTGCACCCCTCTGTTTAAAAAACCGGGTTTTTGTCCCAGGGATCATTAAATTTCCTTGAAGGACTGTCAAATAAAAATATCCACAAATTTCTTGTGGTGCAGGTATCTTGCCCGGTAATCAGTAAAGTCTGGCAAAATGCCCATACCACAAGATGGGATAATTTATTTGCTGATGTTCCTTTATGCCCAAGTAGCAAAAACCCTGTTTCTCAGATTAATCCAATATCGATTGAACTCTCTGATAGTTTTAAAACTTGACATTGTTGCTGAGATTTTGAATTTCAGTATCGGGATAATAAAATTGCAAAATTTTCGGATTTGACCAACCTAGCTTGGCTAAATTTTGGGCGCCAGTTTGACTTAAGCCGACTCCATGCCCGAACCCACCACCAATAAACGCATATCCCCAGATATCAGGTTTGCCTTTGTTGAGGGGTTCTATGTAAAAAAGTGTACTAATAGGAGCTGCAAAGGCGCTACGAATTTCGTCTTTCTCTAGAGTAAAAATGCCGAGATCAGTCTTCACCGCCATTTCCAAAATACGTCCACTTTTACTACGCTTCACTATAGACATAGCCTCTAGGGTGTTAAATTTGGCATAGGGGCTATTTTTGATAGTCAAGAATTTTTGTAAGAGCTTGGTAATATCCTCTATAGGAGTTTCCCTATGCCAACGAAAGGTTTTCCAGGCACTTTCATTAAATCCTTCTTTGCGATTAATAAATTTGCGAAAATTGGTTTCATCCGCTAAACTCTGCTGAGATAAGTTCCACAAATTAGTAGCAGAGTCTACTACTGGGCGTAAATAAGGACGATCTTCACCATTCCAGACATCGCTAAAGTAAGCGGTAACGCCCCCAGTAGTGGAAGAATACAGAGCATCTACTAGCTGATTATTATAAGTTAATACCATGCCCTTGGTGGCAGCGATCGCCTTGTCGGTATTAGGACTTGTTCCACTCAGCCCGTAATAAACTTGGCAATGTGTATCCGCACACAACTGATAGTTATCTATGGCAAACCGACGTAAATTTCTCAAAGCATAAGTCCGAGCGATAACTGCTTGGGCTTCTACGGCTGCTGCTGGCGCATTGGTGCCAATTTCGTGAGGAACTACCCCACGTAAATAGCTTTCTAAAGGGACTTCATTGACTAAAGTATATGTACCATAGGCATTTGGCTGCAAAGTCAAACGGCCTGGATAAAGACGAGAAGTTTCTAGCTTTTCGCCCTTCTTTACCTGAATCAAGTTTTTGTCTGTACTAATTTGTAAATCATTGGGGCTGTAGCGGTTACCGTTGATTTCCCAACTGACTCGCGGCACTTGTGACACAATCTTGGTGTCGATATATGCCATTTCCTTACCCCCAGCTTGTACACTCTGGAATAACAAGCGTCGTAGTAAAGGCGTATTGTAAACATCCCGTTTAGCCCAAACTTGCCAACGTTCTGGCTGGGCTATTTCTACCTGGATTCCCTGAGAACGCCACTTTTCGGCACTGTTTTCTGCGGTTTCAAAGGTACGGTATGTACCTAAAACCACAACCTCCTCCACCTCAGGTTTAGCTAAAGGTTGCATGACAGTTTCCAGCTTGATGGGGTTTTGGGTGACTAAAGTCTTTTGCTGGTTGCCTGCTGTAAATTTTAGCGTTAAGCGATCGCCTGTGGTGGGTTCTAGTTGCATCTGGTATTGGGGATTCTCGCCCAGTCGCTGCACAACCCCCACTCTCAGTTCTAAATCCTGATTTTTGCTCTCAATGGCTGAGGCACCTGTTAGCCCCAATACACAAAATGTCGTCAGTACTGTGTAAGAAAAACGCCAGAATGTAAATTTCATCATTATCTGATTCTTACCCTTTGTACCTTGGGGCTGATTTTTCCCTTGCTTTGTAATGCGGTGCTGTTGTCGCATGAATGCTCCAATGATACCGTTACCTATTTTTACTCAAATATCACTTGCAAAACGAAGTCATAACGACTATGATTTATTTAAAGACACAAAACAAATGTGATCATGAGAGTTCAAGAAATTCCCTTGAATCAAATCAAACGCCCATTACCCCGTGCCAACGATGCCCATAAAGTCCAAGCCTTAATGGAATCGATAGCCGCCATTGGGCAGCAAGAACCAATAGATGTCCTAGAAGTAGAAGGACAGTATTATGGCTTTTCGGGTTGCCATCGTTATGAAGCTTGCCAACGCTTAGGCAAAGAAACCATTCTCGCCAGAGTTCGGAAAGCGCCACGTAGCGTTCTGAAGATGCACTTAGCATGAGTTAATGGATTTTAGCTTTGTGATTTGGCATCGCAGATCCGGAAAATTCAAAGTTAGCCGCCAATAGTTAAGTTACTCCACTAAAACATATAATCAACTGGGAAAAAAATATGTCATCTCAAGCAACAGTTAAAAGCATCAATATCGGCATTGATGAAGAAAGCAGAGCCAAAATTGCCGAAGGGCTGTCTCGCGTGTTAGCCGATACCTATACACTCTATCTAAAAACTCATAATTTTCATTGGAATGTCACAGGGCCGATGTTCCAAACCTTGCACTTAATGTTTGAGACTCAGTATACAGAACTAGCCTTAGCCGTTGATTTAATTGCCGAAAGAATCAGAGCGCTAGGCTATCCCGCCCCCGGAACTTACAGCGAATACGTCAAACTAAGTTCAATTCCCGAAACTCCTGGAGTTCCCAAAGCTAAAGACATGATTAGCTTACTGGTGGAAGGACAAGAAGCTGTAGTGAGGACTGCACGGTCAATTTTTCCAGTTTTAGAAGAAGTCAACGACGAACCCACCGCCGATTTATTGACTCAACGGATGCAAGTTCATGAAAAAACCGCTTGGATGTTAAGAAGTTTGTTGGAAGAATAGAGGCTAGGGGCTAGGGAGATAGGGACTAATCAAGAATGACTAATTACACCGAAAAGTTGCAAAATTTAATGCAACGTGTGAATGTTTCTAGTTTTAAAGCGCTGAGTCGTCATGCTGGTGTTTCAGAACGCCAAATTTTGCGGTTGCGACAAGGCAAATTAGAACAGATGCGACTGGAAGTGCTACTTAAGTTAGCGCCAGTGTTACAAGTTTCCTTGAGTGAATTAGTCGAAACCTTTTCCCCAGTCCCTATTGCTCCTGATCCTCAGGCTCCAGTATCTACCCATCAAGAAATTGCAGATTTAACCACAGAATACCAGCGATCGCTCTTACAACTGCAACAGCAGCGAGAAGTATTACAGCAAGAATTTCAGCAGTCGAGTTTGCAACTACTGGAATCATTATTATTACAATGGCCCACAGCAGCCCAGAAAGCTACGGAAAATCCTCAGCTAGCAGCAGTTAAAATTGTGCCTTTGGTACAGAAGCCTTTAGAAAAATTATTACAAGCCTGGGGAATAGAAGCGATCGCCCCCGTAGGATCAGAAGTATCATATAATCCACAACTGCACCAATTAATAGAAGGTACAGCACAACCAGGTGATTCAGTCAAGGTGCGCTACATCGGCTACCTGCAAGGCGACAAACTACTTTATCGAGCCAAAGTCAGTCTAATTTAAAAGAATTATGTGGTTTATTGTTAAAAATAATACTGGACATTGTCAAATCGTCTCTAGCGACCAAATTAAAGCAGATAATGCGGAAATTCTCGAACAGTGGGGGCCATTTACTTCTGCGGAAGAAGCGATCGCTCATCGCGTAGGATTGATCAGGGCTGGCAAGTGTCAACCCCAATAAATTCCCCATCATCCCAGTTTAAATCATTGCTGACATCTGGCGATCGCGTGCCCAAACCTCAGTACTAGCTAGGCAATTGCCACTCTACAAAAGAACCTGACAACTCTAGTTAATGGTTCTGATTGCTAAAGTAGAACGAGATACTATATTTTTGTCATCTAAACCATATTTGTTGTCATGTTGCTGACTCTACCATGGTTGATGTAAATAAAATTTACCTGCAAGTGTTAGTGAAACTGCTGCAACGGGAAAACTTAATATGCAGCCTCAGATGGTTTTTGCCGCCAGCCTGAGTCTGTGTATATAGTATGAGAAATTTCTCGTAAAAGGAGGTACAGAAAAGGTTGGCAAATAAGGAACAACTCTATGACACCAAAACTCAGTATGTAAATTCCACTCCATTAAGTAGAACGACTTGAGAAAACCAAACTATGTAAACTAATGTAAATTCACCTAAAATCAGTTCGTAGTTAGGACTTTAGTCCTGATTTGAGAACTTTAGTTCTCACTACAAACCTTTAATTATTTACCCTGTTCTACTTAGAGCAATTAGCAATCTGTACAAGCTATTGAAACAAATTACGGTGAGTAAATATTCTGACACTCAGCCGTCACTTAGTCCAACAGCCTCATTGGTCAAAATTCTTGGCTCTGATATTACCGAAAGAGTCAGGATAAAAGATATTAGGGGCAAGGGGTAAAAATTATCCCTACCATAGCGGTTTCAGGATGCCTAAATTTGTTTATGGAAAAGGAAAAAAGGTTTTATTATGCCTACGGCACGCTGCGCGAACGAGATGATTGCACGAGAAATAATACGTCCTTGGTTTAGAGTTATGTAAATATACTGACAAAATAGCGTCCCATGCTACTTATCCCCTGCTTCCTTTCATCTTTGATGACTCGTAAATATTCCCATCTGATCAGATTATTCTTTATTCCACTGCCGTTGCAGCAGGAAAGCGGTGCATGAAATCTCAAGCAAACAGTAAGCCCAAAATTTTGGTTGTTGATGACGAACCAGACAACCTTGACTTGCTTTACCGCACCTTCTATCGCGACTATAAGGTGTTGAGGGCCACCTCCGGCCCAGCGGCATTGGATCTGCTAGCGCAAGAGGGAGAAGTCTCAGTGATCATATCCGACCAACGGATGCCGATCATGAGCGGTACAGAATTCCTGAGCCTGACAGCAACTCAATATCCAGATATTATCCGAATTATTTTAACTGGTTACACTGATGTCGAAGACCTAGTAGAAGCCATTAACGCTGGTAAGGTCTTTAAATATGTTACTAAACCCTGGGAAGCGGAAGAACTTAAAGCAGTTGTCCGCCAAGCCCTAGACACTCATAATGTCCTCAAAGCCCGCACCCGTGAACTAACACGTACCCTCCGTCAAGAATCACTGCTGAACACAGTCACCAATACAATCCGCAGTGCTTTAGACTATCGGCAAATTTTACAAGCAATTGTCGATACCGTTGGTCATATGTTGGAGGTGGATGTTTGCCTATTACGTCCCTTTCAAGATGGACAGTTAGTAGATGAAGAATTCATTTACCAAAACACTCCCCAGGAAAAAGTTGAGGGAAATTTTGCTACCTCATCCCTTTTAGCTCAAACTGTTTGGGAAACCCATGAAGTTCAGGTAATCTATGATGTCGCCAATGATGCGCGCATCCAAGGAGAAACGCCCGAACTACAGCAAAGAACTGAGGCTTTTGCTACAGCAAATATTTGCTCTAGTTTAATACTACCTTTAATTTGCCAACAAGAGTTGATGGCCGTACTGGCACTGCATCAGTGTGCCCAGCCCCGCTTTTGGGAGCAGGATGAAGTACAGCTGATATTGATGGTAGTAGATCAAGCCGCTTTAGCACTGTCTCAAGCTTATGCCTACGAGCAGGTGCGGGCCCTGGCCAAGCGAGAAGCTTTAATTAATACAATTACAACGGCAATTCGTTCTAGCTTAGATCCTGAAGATATTTTCGCAGCCATCACACAACAATTGGGACAAGCCTTACAAGTTGATGGCTGTGTGTTGTCTTTGTGGACTGAGGAAGATGAATTTGTCCATTGTGTAGGCTTGTATGATAGTTCTCGACATGCTGGTAATTCTTGCCTAGCCGCAAACAATATTTTAAATAATCATCATCACCAGATCAATCAGGAATCACCAGACTCCCGCACCTTTCAAAACAATCCCATTTTTCAAGAAATTTTGCGGACACAAGAGCCAGTGGTAATTACTGATATGAGCGATTGTTCTCTAGCAATCCAAGGTCATGATTTGCCTTTAAAAATGCCTGGGCGATCGCTCATGCTTGTTCCTCTACTGGCTGATGGTAAATGTATCGGTAGTATTACTCTAAGTGAAAGTCATAAAATACGTAAGTGGTTGTCATCTGATATTGAACTAGCGAAAGTAGTCGCAGCCCAAGCCGCGATCGCCGTGCAACAATCACGTTTATACCAAAAAACTCGTGAGCAAGCCGAGCGCTTGTTACAACTAGACAAACAAAAAACCGAATTTTTCCAGAATATTTCCCATGAATTTCGCACTCCCATTACCTTAATTCAAGGGCCTTTAGAATCAGCAGTCAGTACTGGTGAAGGATTATCTCATGAACAAAGTGCGATCGCTCTACGTAACTCCCGCCGCCTCTTACGACTGGTAAACCAATTACTAGATTTGCAACGCCTAGACGCTGGACGAATGCAGCCAAAATTCCGTCCTTGTGATTTAGTCGAATTTGTCAGCCAAATTGTCGAATCATTCCGTCCCTACTGCGAAAAAAAGGGACTAATTTTAGTTACTCAAATGAGTGCATGTCCTACGGTTTACCTAGACATGGAAAAATTTGACAAAGTGGTTTATAACCTGCTGTCAAATGCCATGAAGTTCACACCTGATGGTGGCACTATCAGCGTCAAACTGCAATCGACAGAAAACCATTGTCAATTACAAGTCCAAGACACAGGAATTGGCATTATTCAAGAACAAATTCCCCAACTATTTGAGCGCTTCCGTCAAGCCGAAGGTTCAGCAAATCGTTCCTATGAAGGCAGTGGTTTGGGTTTAGCCTTAGTTAAAGAATTAGTAGAACTACACGGCGGCAAAGTCACAGTAAACTCAGCCTATGGAGAAGGCACAACCTTTACCTTATGGCTAGTCATTGGCAATTCTCATTTACCGCCAGAGCAAATACTAGAAACTCCTGTTGAACTCAACACCAGTCGCGCTAGTGTGGAATTAGCTGATTTAGAACTAGTAGAATCAACTACAGACACTATTGAAATTATTACAAAAGAAATATCATCTAATTCTGACACACCGCAAGGAATACACAGCACACAGCACTCTATCTTAGTTGTAGACGACAATCCAGACTTACGAATTTATGTATCTGATATACTCCGTCGCCACGGTTATCAAGTGATCACAGCTCGTAACGGATATGAAGGATTCGGTAAAGCCCAGGAAAATACACCCAGCTTGATCGTCACTGACTTGATGATGCCCTTGGTGACAGGACTAGAAATGATTCAGATGATCCGTAAAGAGGAGAATTTGCGAGGAACACCGATTATTCTCCTCACAGCGAAAGTTGATGAAGAAACCCGCATCGAAAGCACAGAACATGGTGCAGATGCTTATTTAGCTAAACCATTTAATGACCGGGAACTTCTGGCAGAAGTGAGGAATCTTTTAGCTTTGAAGGCCAATGAACGGCGGGTTGTGGAGTTAAATACTTACCTCACAGAATCAGTATTAAAACGCTTTTTACCGACTGCATTGGTGCAAAAAGCCGCAGCCGGCACTTTAACACTAGATTTGCGACCAGAACCGCGCTTAATCACAGTTTTATTTAGTGACATTGTAGGTTTTACTCAGTTAGCAAATACCCTGAGATCCCGACGAGTAGCAGAATTGCTTAATGAATATTTAGAAGCCATGACCAAAGTCGTCTTTGAAAATGGCGGCACTGTCGATAAATTTATGGGAGACGCTATTTTATCTTTATACGGCGCACCAGAGGAACTCACCCCCAATGAACAGGTGCGCCGTGCCATCAGTACAGCCAGAGCAATGCAAAGCTCACTTACTCGATTAAACCAGCGCTGGCAAGACCAAGGACTTTTTGAAAGTCACACCCATAAAGGCGTACAGTTTCGCTGCGGTATTCACCAAGGTACGGCAGTTGTGGGGATGTTTGGTAGTGCTGAACGTGCTGATTATACAGCTATTGGGCCGAGCGTTAACATAGCAGCTAGATTACAGGCTGCCGCTGTTCCCGGCACAATTCTTGTTTCTGCCGCCGTGGCAGATTATTTACAGGACGAAGAAATTATTAAAGGTAGTCCGTTAAAGCTCAAAGGAGTAGATGAAACAGTTTTGACCTTTGCTGTGACACCAGAGCTGATGGCTAATCGTTAAGATGAAAGCTGGATTTCATGGCATGAGCAATGAGCAAGAACACCGAATCATATCTGGGTTCAAATATGACACCATCGGTTACAGACAAAACTCCTATTTCCCCCAAAAACTGGAGGAGACACACTGATCCACCAAGTTTGTGGATTGCTGTAACTATAGGTTCACTTTCCTTGCATTTGTTAGTTTTCTGGTTCATGCGCTCATCTGAGGGTTTTAAACCGTGGTTTCCCCAGCAAAGCCAAGCCTTTGTTCCCATTGAATTGATTGACATTTCTCCCCAGGAAACACCTCCCGAAACACCTCCCGAAATAACTCCCGAAACACCTAACTTACAAGCTCAAAAAATCTCTCCCAAACCACCAGTTTCAACTCAACAGTCTGTACCAGAACAACTACCAAAAACTACCCCAGTCACACCAAATACTCAGGAAACTGAGGTGATAGATTCTGATTCTAGTGTCCAAGAAGAGAGTACTGCTGATGCTCCTCAACCTGATACGGAAATCTTTTCTGACAGAATAGCTGCAATGCCAGGGTTCACACCGACACCCATACCCACACCGACACCAACACCGACACCCACTGCGACACCGACACTGACGCCTACACCCATACCCACACCGACAATTCCAGTTGGTGATCTTCCTTGGAACCGTCGTCAGGAAGTAGAACTAGGAAAAGGCACACCACTACCGACAGATATTCCATCTATTCCATCAGAACAGCCACAAGTTTCTGATACTGAACCTGGGGAAACTGCAAATACACCAGAAGCCGCAACAGCACCGACACCTCCTGAGGAAACTGCAAATACACCAGAAGCCGCAACACCGACACCTCCTGGGGAAACTGCAAATACACCAGAAGCCGCAACACCGACACCTCCTGGGGAAACTGCAAATACACCAGAAGCCGCAACAGCACCTACACCTCCTGAGGAAACTGCAAACACTAGCTCAGAGGGAGGAGCGATCGCCACTGTTGCGCCTTTGCTTGAAACGGAAGTACGCCAGTTAATACAAGAGGGGAGATTAAGACCAGACGGTCTACCCGATGTTCTAGCTATATACAAGGGAAGTAACACCAAACAACTAGACGCCACCTTTCAACCTGGTGCTTCTGTGCTTCAGCCTGCACAGTTCCTCGTTAGCTTGGTAATCGATCAAAATGGCAACTTTCAACAGGCTACAGTTTTAGAAATAGAACCAGTAAGTCTACAAAGTGAAAAAAGGTTGTATGAGGAAGTCGCCAACGATATTTTCAAAAACGATAACTTTTTGCCAGCCCAAAATAACGATGGCTCCAAACCAGAATTGAGTAACCTGTTTGTACGCATCACGATTCAGCCCGTTAACCGCAACTAGTGCCGCCGTGAAGTCAAAAAGAGCCAGTGCATTGGGGAGAAATCACTGTGGTGAAGCAGTCCGTTGGGCAGGTAACGCCCGACTTGTAGCCACTGGCGTTAATTAAACGAATCCCATAGCTAACCAGGTTCGGGAAAGCTCCACGCCAACCGGGTAACACGTGCAATGTATAGAACAGAACTCCTTGAAAGTGCGGTATCCACTGCCGGAAAGACTATCACTATGGAATCACTGCTCATTTGACCCCATAAAATATTTGGTGTGTATGGGAATACTAAATCTAGTGCTTAAGAATTTGGTAGTATGATTAGCATTCCTGGATATTGCCTTAGTGAAAAACTTTATGATGGTTCGAGAACCCTGGTTTATCGAGGGAATCGAGAGACCGATTCATTATCTATAGTCATCAAACTGCTGAAAAATCCTTATCCCAGCTTTAGCGAACTAGTACAATTTCGCAATCAATACACCATCGCCAAAAATCTCAACTATCCGGGAATCGTCCAAACCTACAGCCTAGAACGGTTCAAAAATGGCCATATATTAGTGATGGAAGACTTTGGGGGAATTTCCCTCAAGAGTTATTTCGCCAACAATAATCATGTCCCATCTCTAGATGAATTTTTACAAATTGCGATCGCTGTGTGTGACACCTTAGACAGACTCTACCGCGATCGCATTATTCATAAAGATATCAAACCTGCCAATATTCTGATTAATCCCGATACCAAGCAAGTTAAACTCATCGACTTTAGTATCGCTTCATTACTTGCCAAAGAAAACCAAGAAATTAAAAGTCCCAATGTCTTAGAAGGTACACTTGCTTATATTTCTCCCGAACAAACTGGAAGGATGAACCGAGGGATAGACTACCGTAGTGATTTTTATTCTTTGGGTGTGACTTTTTATGAATTACTAACGGGAGAGTTACCATTTATCTCTGATGACCCGATGGAGTTGGTGCATTGTCATATTGCCAAACAACCGCCCAACATAAATATACCTCACCCTAACCTGATCCTGATAAACTCCAGGGAGCGAGAGGGAATGAATATTCCCCAGGTTATTGTTGATATTATTTTCAAATTAATGGCGAAAAACGCCGAAGATAGATATCAGAGTGCTTTGGGATTAAAGCACGATTTAGAAACTTGTTTGTATCAACGCAAAGAAACTGGCAAAATTAACTATTTTGAAATTGGTCAGAGGGATATTTGCGATCGCTTCCTGATTCCCGAAAAACTCTATGGTCGAGAAATCGAGGTTGAGCAATTATTGGCTGCATTTGAGCAAGTTTCTCAAGGGAACAGTGAAGTGATGCTGGTTGCTGGTTTTTCTGGTATTGGCAAAACTGCGATCGTCAACGAAGTTCACAAGCCCATTGTCCAGCGACGGGGCTATTTTATTAAAGGCAAATTTGATCAATTCAATCGCAACATTCCTTTTTCGGCATTTGTGCAAACGTTCCGTGATTTAATGGGGCAATTGTTGAGTGAAAGTGATGCTCAATTGTCAAGTTGGAAAAATAAAATTTTACAAGCTGTAGGGGAGAATGGACAAGTCATCATTGATGTGATTCCTGAATTAGAACGCATCATTGGAGTGCAACCATCTGCACCAGAACTATCGGGGATCGCCGCCCAAAATCGGTTTAATTTACTATTTCAAAAGTTTATTCAAGTTTTTACCCAGCCGGAACATCCATTAGTCATGTTTTTGGATGACTTGCAGTGGGCGGATTCTGCTTCATTGAATTTAATCCAACTGCTAATGGCGGAGTCGGGAACAGGCTATCTGCTGATGATTGGTGCTTACCGAGATAATGAAGTTTTTGCCGCACATCCATTGATGCTGACTTTAGATGCGATCACCAAAACCGGGACAAAGGTAAATACCATCACCTTGAAACCCTTAAGCCACGACAGTCTCAATCACTTGGTAGCCGATACCCTCAACTGTGCCACCGCAGGTGCAAGCGAAGCTATCGCCTTAGCTCAACCCTTAACAGAATTGGTGTATCAAAAAACCCAGGGTAATCCCTTTTTTACCACCCAGTTTCTCAAGGCGCTGCATCAAGACCAACTGATTACTTTTGATACCCAAGCTAGACATTGGCAATGTGATATTGTGCGGGTGCGGGAAGCAGCACTGACAGATGATGTGGTGGAATTGATGGCTACCCAGTTGCAAAAGTTACCAGAAATCACCCAAAACATTCTCAAGTTGGCGGCTTGTATTGGCAACTCTTTTGATTTAAATACATTGGCGATCATTGCGGAACAATCCACAATCGAAATTGCAACGGCATTATGGACAGCCCTGCAAGAAGGACTAATTCTGTCCCAGAGTGAAATCTACAAGTTTTACATCGGGGAAGCAGTGCAGAATGTTGATCTAAATGCCCAGGTTGCCCATTACAAGTTTCTGCATGATCGCGTCCAACAAGCTGCTTATTTGATAATTCCAGAAAACCAAAAACAGTCTACACACTTAAAAATTGGTTGGCTTCTGCTCAGAAATACCTCAGCAGCAGAACGAGAAGAGCAGATATTTGCCATTGTCAACCAATTGAATATGGGACGAGGCTTAATTATTCAAGCAGCAGAGCGAGATCAACTCTTGCACTTGAATTTGATGGCAGTTCAAAAGGCTAAAACATCAACTGCTTATGGTGCGGCGACTCAGTATTTAGAAATCTGCATTGAACTTTTGCCAGAAGATAGTTGGCAGTCTCAGACTGACTTAACTAGGACGATCTATGAGTTAGCCACAGAAGTTGCTTATTTGAATACAAATTACGAGCAAATGGAGCAACTCGCAGCAATATTTCTATCTCATACAGATAGCTTCATCGAGAAGATTCGGGTTTATGAAATCAAGATGTTGGGAGCAAAAGCTCAAGGGCAATTACGAGAATCGATTCAGATTGGGCTGCAATTGCTCAAACTACTGGGGGTAGAGTTTCCAGAACAGCCAACGTCTGCGGATATTGGGCAAGCCTTGGAGCAAACTTTATTAAAGTGGAAAGACCTTTCCATTCCTAGTTTATTGGATTTAGCAGTGATGACCGATCCTAGTAAGCTAGCGGCAATGCGAATCTTAACCCAAATGATTGCCCCTGCCTATCAATCGTTTCCAATCTTGATGCCATTACTGATCTTTGAACAAATCAATTTATGTATTGCGGAGGGTAACTGTGAAGTTTCTGCCTTTTCCTACGCCGATTATGGGTTGGTGCTTTGCGGCATCGTCGGCGATTTGGATGCGGGCTATCAGTTTGGGCAACTAGCGTTAAATATCCTTGATCGCTTCCAAGAAAAGGCTTGCAAATGTCGCACCTATTTTATTGTGCATAGCTATATTAGCCATTGGAAAGAATCCCTCAGTAGCCGATTACCTTTCTTCCGCGAGGCATATCAAGTGGGTTTAGAAACCGGGGACTTAGAGAGTAGTGCCTTAAATGCCCAAATGTATTGTGCCAACGCCTACTTTGCGGGTCATGAACTGCCAACTTTGGCAGCAGAGATGGAAACCTATCGGCAGGGACTCTTACAGCTGAAACAGGAAACAGCGCTCAATTATCAAGCAATCTATCATCAAACCGTTTTGAACTTGCTGGGACAGTCTGACGATCCCTGCCGCTTAGATGGGGAAGTCTATACTGAAACACAGACATTGCCAACGCTCCAACAATCAAATCATCGTACTGCCCTCTATTACTTGTACTACAACAAAACAGTTCTCTCCTGCTTGTTCGGGCAATACCAGCAGGCAGCAAATTACGCTGCTTTAGTCGAGTCCTATGCCGACAGTATGGTGGGGATGTTTGCCATCGCACTGTTCTGTTTTTACAGTTCTCTGATTTATCTGAAGTTGTATTCATCAATAAATGAAACTGAGCAGGCTCGGTATCTTGACAAAATAGCAGTCAATCAACAGAAACTAAAGGCATGGGCAGACCATGCCCCGATGAATCATTTACACAAATTTTATTTGGTGGAAGCAGAGCGACATCGGATTTTAGGGGAAAAAATTGAGGCAATGGAGATGTATGATCGTGCTATCGCTCTCGCCAAAGAAAACGGCTACATCCAAGAAGAAGCCCTAGCTAACGAACTGGCATCTAAGTTTTACCTAGATTGGGGTAAAAAGCAATTTGCTCAAATTCACATCGCAGATGCTTACTACTGTTATGCTCGCTGGGGAGCAAAAGCCAAAATCACTCATTTAGAACAAAAATATCCCCAATTACTAGCAGCTATTCTCCAAGCTCCTACCCTTCCTATCACCCATGAGGGAACCATCGCCCCAACCTTGATGAGAAGTTTCACTAACGTCAACAGCAGCCAGAATTTATGGTTAGATTTTCCGGCGGTAATGAAAGCAGCACAAGCTATCTCACAAGAAATTGAGTTAGAGAAACTGTTAGCAACCTTGATACAGATGGCGATCACTTTGGCGGGAGCGCAAATCGGTCGTTTAATTGTCCGCCAAGACGAACAATGGTTAGTAGTTGCTCAAGCCGATTCAATGCAAACACACAGGTTAGAAATTCTCCTCGAACAATGTCAGGAAATTCCCCAAAGTGTGATTTATGCGGTAGCGCGGACACAACAGACGACTGTGTTTGAAAACTTGAGCTATTCAGCACAATTTGCAGGTGATCGCTATGTTATTACCCACCAACCCAAATCCGTATTATGTACTCCCATTAGCCAGCAAGGAAAATTAATTGGCATCCTGTACTTAGAAAATAACTTAACCGTGGGCGCATTTACGAGCGATCGCCTGCAAGTCATTCAACTCCTTACTGCCCAAGCAGCTATCTCCCTGGAAAATGCCCAGTTGTATTGCCAATTAGAGAAATATTCCCATACTTTGGAGCAAAAAGTATCCGAACGCACCCAAGAACTCACCGAAAAAGCAACTCAGCTAGAATCAATCTTGCAAGAATTACAACGCACTCAAACCCAACTACTTCAATCAGAAAAAATGTCGAGTTTGGGACAATTGGTGGCTGGAATCGCTCACGAAATTAATAACCCTGTCAATTTTATTCACGGGAATATTAGCCATGTGAAACAATATACACAAGATTTATTAAAGTTGGTCAATCTCTATCAACAGTCCAATATCAACCAGGTGGAAATTCCAGAATTATTAGATGAAATAGATTTAGATTTTCTTCAGAAAGACTTACCCAAAACGCTCAAATCGATGCAAGTGGGGACTGAGCGCATCCGCGAAATTGTTTTATCGCTGCGAACTTTTTCTCGCATGGACGAAGCTGAATTTAAACAGGTTGATATCCACGCAGGTATCGATAGTACACTGATGATATTGCAACATCGCCTCAAAGAGAAAGCAGAGTGTCCGGCAATTGAGATTATTAAAGATTATGGCAAATTACCTGTAATCGAATGTTATGCCGGACAATTAAATCAAGTATTTATGAATATTTTGACAAATGCAATTGATGCAATCGAAGAGAAAAATCTTCAACAGAATTTTGAGGAAATAGAAGCGAATCCGCAGCAAATAAAAATTCGGACTTCAGTTATCGATACTAACTGGATCGAAATTGCGATCATTGACAATGGTATAGGTATAACTTCGGAGGTGCAACAAAAAATATTTAACCCATTTTTTACCACTAAATCCGTTGGTAAAGGGACGGGAATGGGCATGTCGATTAGTTATCAAATTATCACAGAAAAACACGGTGGCAAATTAAAGTGTGTTTCCATCCCCAATCAAGGCACTGAATTTGTGCTGCAAATACCTATTCGTCAATCATCAGTAAACCAAAAAGTTTTTCTGAAAGAGTGATCGCTAATCAAAGTTACTTAGGTTAATGTGCTACAAGCTACCTGCTTTATAATTAATGGGAAGTTGAAGCCCCGACCGGGCAAGAACAGTGCGCGGTCGCACCTACTAAAAGCTTTGATATCGCTGGGTTGGGACAATTACAGTAAGAAATTCAGTGAAGACGTTTCTTACTAGGTGGTTTTTAAAGTATTTTTGGCTCTACTCTTTGGTGGCGATAGCGCAAGCGCTGTTTTTTGGATGCCCGGAGGGCTTTTGTCAGTTCGCTCAAGACTCAAAAACTCAACCGGGATGACTGGGCTTTTATTGGGGTCATATTCCCCAAGGGCTTGTTTACACGCTTCTTTTTAAGATTTCAACCACTCTCCGCCTCGGAAACGCCAACGAGGAAAAATAATTCGCATCAGGCTTTGAGAAGAAATAAAAACCGCTAACCAAACACAGCTGTAGTGTACTAAAAAGGCTCCTATTGGTAGTTCTGCTTTTGGTATGGGTATGGGCAAGAATCCAACAAGTTTTACCCCACAAAAGATAAACAATAATTCCCAAATGCCAGCTAAAACTTGATAAGCTGCGGGCCAGTCTCTATCCCAGCGAACTTTTTGCAGATAGTCATACAGCACATCCCAACCTAAGCCAAAGATGGCAACATAGGCAAGTATCCAGAAATAAATTGAGTTAGCACCAGGGCCAATGATACCCATTGCAAAGGGCAAAGATACTACAACGCCCACAGTTACCAATAGTAATAAGCGCGTTTGCCAGCGACCAAATAAAGTTGGTGTCATCTGAGATTAGAAAAGTAGATATGTAAAAAAGATTACTGATTTGAGAATGTTCTTAGCTGTCCATCAAATTTAGCATGATACGCTTTCAATGGTTCCCAACTGATGACATCCTCTAACAAAGCCTGATAGCCCAGTGTATTAGGATGCAAACCATCTGTACTCAAGCGTTTTGTCCACCAACTTTCACCACGTGCCATCCATTGATCGAAAATATCCAGATAGGGAATTTGGTGTTGACGGCAAGCTAATTTAGTCGCTTCCTTATAATGGTACTGGTCGCTGTGATTGTAGTAAAAACAATCGAGAAACGGCATTTTTGCCTGATCCACTGGTACCATGCCCACAAATAACACCGGACATAGTTGCTGTGCTTGGTCTAGTAAAGCAGCAATTTCTGATTCAAAAACCGAAAAATCTGTATAATTTTTGCCGTTGGGACGTGCTAATCGGGCTGAATCATTCACGCCCACGGAGAGAATAATTAAATCAGGGACACGATTGCGGAGTTCACCCCGATGGCGAAATTCTACTTCTAGCCTTTGTGCTACTTGTTGAGTGCGATCGCCTCTGACTCCCAGATTATATAGTACATGTCCAGAGCTATCCGGTAACATCCACCACCGCCGCAGTTGTTCAACCCAACCGCCTCTTTCTGGGTCTCCAAATCCGTAAACTAAGCTATCTCCCAGTGCAATAATCTTTAAAGGCTGACATTGGGTTGGTGCTACAGATAACTGCATTGAGGAAGAAAGCTCGAATGTTTGCATTTTCCAGAATATATTTTATATCTTTACAAGATTCTATACATTTCTACATCATTCAAGAGTATCTTTCTTTTCTAAAATTATGCAAGCTTTACATATTTGCTGGGGAAGCGTTGACTAAGTAAGGTATTGCTGTATTCTTGCGGGGCCAATTCCGGGAGAGGAAACGCATCAGCAAAGGTAAGGATATCAGCATCAGCACAACCCCAACCCACCAACTAGAACGCAATTGTTCTAAATTATTTACGGCTGAGGTAGTTTGCGATTCACTAGCAAAAAAGCCCATGCTCACGGCTAGTAAATTATTCACCGCATGGCAGACAATAGGCACAATCAGCGTGCGGGTTTTGATGTATAGCACCCCCATCATGATGCCAAACATAGATAATCCCACGATATTGGCGTGTAAAATTCCAAACAGTAGAGATGAAGAAATCAAAGCGGTGCGTATACCCCATTTAGCCGCCCAGCGCTGTAATATTACCCCCCGAAAAATAAATTCCTCAGCAATAGGTGCGACCACGACAGTTGCGATCGCCGCAAGTACGTTGTTCAATAAAGGTGCCGAACTTTGCGGAGTAGGATTACTAGCAACTTGACGCATCAATTCTTCAACGAAATTCGGGGCAACCCATGATAAAAGAGAAAATGATACTAAATAGGCACTGAGTGAAAACAAAATTAATAAAAAAACTAATCCGATAATAGGCAACCATCTGTAATTTTTAGGGACAGTGCCCACAACATACTGAAGATTAATTCCTAAGCGATTAAAGTCTGATAGTATCCACAAACAAAGCAACACAAAAATTAAAATATAGAGAATTAGGGGCATAACTTGATTGTTCAAGGTTATACCACTAGCCGCCATTCCAAAACCTAATGCTATACCGAGAATGAACGATATAAGTAAACCCTGCAAGAACAAATTACGAACCTTGAGCTTGCGGAATGGATGATCTAAATTATCAGGTGTCATAAATATAAAAGCATTCCTTTATTCCTGAACGTACTTTGCGGTTACCTTCTCAATATTAAGTACATTTTTATTGTTAATTAGTATCAGAATTAACTAATAATAATCAATCCACAAAACAACCGATAGGGGATATCCAAAATGTGAAAGTATAATTTATATATGGGATTGTGACTGAAGTTACATAATTTTCCTCATTACAGTGGCGTATATGGTGGGCTGCCATAACTAATTATTTACTAGGTGAGTGATTTAATACCCACTTCCACCACTGCCCAAAAGAACTGACAGTATTTAAACGACGAACACCAGGCGCATGGGCGGCGGCGAGTCCATCAACAGCAACCAATGCGGAGTACTGCAAACCAAGGAAACTATCAACAGCAGCATAAGGGCCACCCAAAGTAATTGCCCCAGCCGCATACATTTGACCTTTGCCATTCCGCATTTCTGGTAATTCAAAATTATTAGCCACAACCAAGCGTCCCAAATAATTCAGAGGCAAGTTGTAATGTTTAACAAGATCCTCAAGTAAAGGGCTGGCTTCCACCTTGGCATCAAGCCCGGTAGCATCAACAATGAAGTCAGATGCTAATTTCATTTCTCCCAAGCCTTTTTCTTGGATATGGGTGATAGTGCGGTTTTGAGTATCCCGTTCCACACCCATCACTTCACCGAAAGTAATTTGATACCAACCTTCACTTAAACCTTGTTCCGTAATGCGCTGCCAATCGTGACGGTCCGCAGTAGTAGTACCGCCCCAATCAGCTAGCAAACGCTGGCGTTCATCAGGATTCGCTTGTTCTAACATAACGCGGAGTTCCCCGCCCCAACAAGCTTTCGGCCAGTTAAACGGCTGCAATTCGTAATGATTTTTGACGGAACGCTGGGATTTTTGAAATTTGTTGCCTTGGGGTTTAGGCGATCGCATCAAATGCAAAACTGTAATTTGACGATTTTGTTTTCTCGCTTCATAAATTCGCTGGACAATGCGCGAAGCCACAATTCCCCTTCCTCGAATTAATACTGTTCCACCTTGTCGTTCCAGTTGCTGATAAACGTGGTCGTGTGCTTCATAAGCATTCACCACTGACTTAAAATCTTGATATTTTTCTCTATAAGCTTGCAAATCTGGGAGAAACTGAATTGCTGGATACCCAGTAGCTAAATGTAAATAACGACTAACTAAAAAAGCATAATTTCCCGGCCCGCGAGAATAGGCTACACAATATCTGCCATCATCTGTTTTACGAATTGCCCTGACTCGCCCATAACGATAAATTTGATTCCAGCCAATGCGCTTCACTTCCCTATCTATAGAATCAAAGACATTAGCCGCGCGGGGTGTATAAGTTTCTGCGAAAGTTGGTTCAGCGAACACTTGCCATAAATACTGGAATGCTGATTTTAACTTGCTTTGAGTCACGTCACGCCATGCTTCCCGCAAAGCATAACTAGGCCAACCCCAAATATTATCAGGACAAGAATCGGAATTAGATCTCAATCTTTCATATAAGGGAATTTGCGAATTCAGACATAGACGCTTATAACGTGCATATGGTTCTGCTTCTAATCCCAACGCGACAATTTTGCTGGCATCTACACCACTAATCCTCAGTAAATCGACCCAAATGAAACTCCCCAGCCCAGCCCCCACGGCCAGATAATCGCATTCATCCACTGGTAAACCGGTCGCGTGGAGTGCTTGCACCGCAACATATTCTGCTTGAAACGCAGGTGGCGGAAAATTACTTCCCAAGGGCGTTAGCGGCTGTACAAGTGGCAAGCCAGGGTCAGGGACATTGGTATTAGGGTTAAATTGAATCGTTGACGGCGGACTGGTAACTTGGGTGGTGGCGTTGACATTAACCATCACCGTCATCATGTAGGGGCCAATTTGCAATGTATCGCCATTAGTTAAAACACTACGCGTTTGTTTATGGCCATTGACAAACACCCCATTAACACTGCCTTGGTCAATGACTACTAGCTGATTTTGTTCCCAATCAATTAGGGCATGATAGCGAGATACTTCATTACTATTAAGCAGCATCCTAGCCACACGCTGTCCCTGAAATTCAACAGGTAACCGGGCAAATTCACGACCAAAAGCTATAGGCACACTCAACCTTGGTTCTCGCCTTTCCCCTGTAGCTGGATCTTCCCAACTTAATTGAATTTGTGGATTAGTCATCTTCTCCATCTTTCTAATGATTAGGTGCTACCAACACACTAGCTGCGGCAGCTAAAGATGTCCCACACCAAGGACAGCCAATTTGCAGATTCTCTGCTGGGGAAACTTTGTGACATTTGGGACACTCTAGCCCATAAACACCTTGGGGGGGAACTAGTTGATGGTGATGATGTCTTGGTTGTACGGGTAATTGCTGGGGGTGGGAGTGGGTTACTTGTGGTTGTGGCGGTATCAAAATTGTTGCCGGAATATGGGAGATAGCAACTTTGGTAACTTGGAGTTGCGCTTGACCTAAATAGATAATACTGCCTTCGTGTAAAGGCATTTCACCCTGGACTAATTGCTGTCCATCCACAAGGGGGGGATTAGGCGATCGCAAATTTCTGATATAAAAGCGTTGTTGCTGGTGGTGAAAAAATATTTCCACATGTAAACCAGATACAGTCGGGTTACTCAGAACAATGTCACACCGCAGTGGATCACGACCGATGCGGACAGTGCTAGGATTTTTACTGGGTTGTTGTTCATAAATGTTTTGAATTTTATCTTGGCCTGCATCATGCCACTGTAAAGTTAGTGCATTCATTGTTCTAACTTGGGTAACTCGTATTTATTTAATTACTTCAATTTTTATCTGTGCGATTCCTAACACGATTGAGTAGGAGCAAGCAAGTATTTAGGACAAACTTCAACAAAATGATATGGAAACTATTTGCTTGATCTCGCAGATGCCAATTTATCAGCAACACGTGTGGTTTCTGGTAGGCGATATTTTGGTGTGCAACGTAATACATAGTCAATTGCTGTAGGTAAACTGATTTTATGCCCTATGGAGACATATACAGGCTTGACTCCTTGACGTGTTCTTAAAACTGCGCCAATAATTTCACCTCTATGTTTCAGAGGTTGCCAATTACCTTTAATGTCTGGCAATTCTTCATGCTTGCCAATTAACAATGATTTTGCGACACCGATTGTCGGCATATCTAAGATCACCCCTAAATGGCTAGCGATGCCAAGTCTGCGGGGATGGGCGATTCCTTGACCATCACACAAAATAATATCTGGTGTGATTTTAATCTTTTCTAGTGCATCGAGGACTGCCGGGATTTCCCGAAATGAAAGGAAACCGGGAATATAGGGAAACGAAGTCGGACGGTACGCTAACGTCGTCTCTACGACTTGCAAATCAGGAAAACTCAGCACCGCCACTGCTGCACGGCTAATAGTGCCATTGGACTCAAAACCCATATCCACACCAGCAACATACTGAACTGGTTGTGGAAGTTGATCTAATGGAATTACCTGATATCGCAAATTTTCTTGGATGGCTATAGCTTCCTCTAGGTTGAGAGGCCAAGTATGATGTTGATGAATTTTCATATTTAAACTGGGAATTAAAAGCTGTATTTTTCCGCAATCTTGATTGGTAACTGTGTATCTACCGATGACATTAATTTTTAAATTTTTGTAGCTTTTAGAAAATAGCGATTCGTTTGTGTATCCATAATTAACGAAAATATCATTTTATTTAGGTGCAAAATATATGCGTAACATTAGCAGTACTACTGAGAATAATCTTCAGTATGGATTTTATATTGCTGGAGGCATATTTATCTTAATTCTGGCATTTATGATTCGTCCTTTTGCCATTGTTAATGCTGGTGAACGGGGTGTAGTGATGCAGTTTGGCAAGGTTCAAGATAAGATATTAGATGAAGGACTACATCCTATTATGCCAATTGTCACATCAGTTAAAAGACTCAATGTTCGTGTTCAGCAAAATACTTTTAAATCTGATGCAGCTTCTAAAGACCTCCAGACAATAACTACAGAATTGGCAGTAAATTGGCATCTTGACCCGCTAAAGGTAAATAAAATATTTCAACAAGTTGGAGATGAAAAATTAATTATTGATGGTATTATTACTCCTGCGGTATCAGAAGTTCTTAAAGCGGCTACTGCTAAAAATACAGCCGAAGAAGTCATTACTAAAAGGACGGAATTAAAACAAGAAATTGATAATCATCTGAAAAATCGTTTAGCAAATTATGGCATTATTATAGATGATGTTTCTTTAGTAAATTTTGCTTTTTCGCCAGAGTTTAGTAGAGCCATTGAATCTAAACAAATAGCTGAACAAGAAGCTAAACAGGCAGAATTTATTGCTCAAAAAGCAACTCAAGAAGCTCAAGCAGAAGTTAATCGTGCTAAAGGTCAAGCGGAAGCGCAAAGATTACAGAGGCTAACTTTAACGCCAGATTTATTGCAAAAGCAAGCCATAGAAAAATGGGATGGACGTTTTCCCACAGTTATGGGTGGTAATAGTTCAATCCCATTGATTAATATTAATCCTGGTAGTTTAGCAGGTGGAGAGAAGAAACAATAATTTTTAGTATTGATTACCCATGAATAATTTTGCACCAAACCCTTTCTACATTTGAGAGAGGGTTTTGATGCAACTAAATATATCCAGGACTTACGTAACCAACCACGTATTTTCATCATTGCGACCCTAGGGAAGCAATCTCAAAGCCTTGATTTTCGTAGCGAGTGGGTAAATTCTAATATCTCACAAAAATCTGTGTTTACTCAATCGTCCCAACTTCTTTGAGATAAACTCGAGTGAATGGTTCGTCTACTCCTAAGGTGTAATCTTCAATCAACCCCTGACGACGGATAGAAATGTTGTGATCTTTCTTAATCACAACTGTAGACCCATCAATCATATTCCGCATTAACATCATTTCTGTTTCTGTGGGATTATCTAAAACTACCATGTTGCTATTCTGGTAAAACATCCCCTGCTCTTCTAAAGTGGTGTCATCGTATTCCACAATCAACAAATCAACCTGGGGATTACGTAGCAAATTTTGCACATTGCTGTTGTAGTCTTGGCGGAATGATTTTTGCGACCGATTGACGAAAACTGCATCGTGGCAAACAGCGCCTATTGTCCAGTCAGGATGGTGGGACAGAATATGGTCTATGGTTTCTTGGAGTTCTCCGACTGAAATTTTGTTAAAGGTGATAATGGGAATTTTGGTATTGATACCCGATGTAAAAAAGGTTTCTAAAATATGGGAAGGCACATCAACACTATCACCCACACAAGGGTTCAGATGCATCAAAATTCCCGGTGCGGCGTTGATTTCTATAATGGCAAAGTTCCCAGATTTCCAAGATTCCGCCAGATTTTCAGCAATGACATCAATGCCAAGACAAGTCAATCGGAAGTGTTGGGCAATATCTTGAGCCAAGATAATATTGTCATCATGAATTATCGAAGTAGCATCAATGCTAATTCCTCCCGCCGAAAGATTGGCAACTTTGCGAAGATAAACAGTTCGTCCTTTCTTAATTACACTGTCTAATGACAAACCTTGTTCTTCTAAGTACAGTTCCATTGCCTCATCGCACTGTATTTTAGACATGGGCGAAGTGGGTGTATCTAAGCGTGCTGATGTGCGATTTTCTTCGCGGATTAACTCTTGAATGGTTAAGTAACCATCTCCAACCACTGATGCGGGACGACGTTCGGTGGCGGCTACAAATCTACCGTTGACACACAACAACCGAAAATCCTGGCCGGAAATGCTTTTTTCGACGATTATCCGCGCTGGCTGGTCTTCAGGAATTGCTGCTAATGCTCTACCATAAGCTGATTCTAGTTCTTTGGAATCTTGCACACCAGCCGTTACACCAATTCCTTTGTGACCAACTACAGGCTTGACTGCTACTGGGTAACGAATTTCTCTGGCTACTGCTAAGGCTTCCTTTTCTGACCAGACAATATCTCCTTTGGGGATTGGTAAACCCAAAGTTTTCAAGAAGGTTTTGCAATCATCTTTGCGGGTGGTGAAATCTGAATCTAAATGACTATCACACTCAAAGGTCGTTGCTACACCACGAACTTGTTTCTTACCATAGCCATATTGCATTAGTCCTTCTTCCCACAGATAAAAAGTGGGAATACCTTTTTCGTAGGCTGTTCGCAATAAGGCGTAAACTGTGGGGCCACCGTAAACAGATTGGCGGAATTGCCTTTGAAGACGCAATAATTCTTCATCAAAGAAAAAGTCTTTATCTTGAGTTATGGCTTCAAACCAATCCCAGACAAAGTAAACCACTGCTCTAGTGGTGCGTTCATGCAACGATTGAACACTGATGCGCCAGTAATTTGCACCTGGCTTGATACTCCAGCGGTGAGAGTGTAAATTCATGTCCAACTTACTCACTTCTGACACTACTTGAGCAAATAGATGGGCATGGGATGCGTATGTTTGTTTGCTCAGATGCGGGTAGCGATCGCCTATGCTGGAAATATAATCTTCAATGGGTAGGGTTTTTCTATTCTCAATTAGCGCCCAATCAAATACCAGCGCCCCTGTATCTAAATAAGGGTTAGGCCCGACGTAATGCTTGAAATTGAAAATATCGAATACATCACTTTTTCTAGCATTAACGCGTACTAAAACACTACTTGTTCCTTGCGTCATTGATGATAAACCTTTAGCTAAACACCCTGATTATAGAATTTAATCTCAATTTTTTTAGGCTTGTAAATTGTTAGTTAATTTAATGCAAACGATTAATTTATTTAAAAGTTTAGCTATAACTCACCTAGCATACACTTTATGGCTACGCGGTTTCAACCGCTACCCAATTTACCAAGAGCTACTCTAACTCATAAATTTATAAATATCTATCTGGCAATAGTCATAAATCACTAAAAAATATATCCTTTGGAGGGTGAAATCTGCTGACTAAATAAATAAACTATTGAAAATTAGGTTTATAAAAAAAAATTCAGTCATGAATAGCACACAGGCCACTCTTAGGGATGAAGTTCGTCAACTAGCTGAGGAAGCCTTCCACCTTAAGCTAATTTCTGGTCATGGAGATGGGCCAAATATTGATGAATACCAAATTGTCTATCAGGGTAAACCTAGACATATCTCACTAGAGCAAGCACGTTTTTTCTTAATGAACTTGCTGTACAGAAAAGGTATTAGTTAAACTTCCCTTAAATAAGTCATAACTTTATGCATTCAAGCCAGTCCTTAAGGTAAGGACAAAAATAAATTGACCGATAATGACAGGGTGTATTGCTAGACAATGCACCATCTTCATTTTCAGGAATTTTATTCTTTATTTATCGAATTTTGGCTAACAAAAAGTAGTTTATTTATCAACAAAAACTACTTAATAAATCTTTCCATCTTACAGACTCGATTGTATCTGCCAAATGGATGATTTTACGGATCTAATTGTCATGCTTTAGTTATATTAATTAACTGATATCAGGAGTCAAAATCATGGACGATACAAGCAAAAGACAGCTAGTAATTATTGGGGGAGCTGAAGATAAAGAAAAAGATTGCGTGATTTTGCGGGATTTTGTACGGCGCTCAGGAGGTATCAAGTCGAAGATTGTAATTATGACTGCGGCTACAGAGCTACCAAGAGATGTCGGAGAGAACTACATTAGAGTATTCGAAGGACTAGGAGCCGAAGAAGCTCGCATCATTGACACAGAAACCCGTGAGGATGCATCATCATCTACAGCTTTACAGGCGATCGCTCAAGCTACAGGGATATTTTTTACTGGAGGAGACCAATCTAGAATCACCAGTATTCTCAAAGATACAGAAATAGATACAGCTATTCACAAACGCTTCTCTGAAGGGGTAGTTATTGCCGGGACTAGTGCAGGTGCTGCGGTAATGCCAGATAAAATGATTGTAGAAGGTGATTCCCAGACCAACGCCAGAATTGAAGTCGTAGAAATGGGGCCAGGTTTGGGGTTTCTTCCAGGAGTAGTTATCGATCAGCATTTTTCTCAGCGTGGACGCATAGGACGCTTAATGGCAGCATTAATCCAAGAACCTGCTGTGTTAGGATTTGGCATTGATGAGAATACCGCTATGGTAGTGACTGACCACCAAGTAGAAATCATTGGAGAAGGTTCAGTCACAATTGTCGATGAATCAGAATCTACACATAACAATATGGATGAGATTTTGAAAGATGAGCCATTGGCGATTTTTGGAGCGAAACTGCATATATTACCCCACGGCTATAAATTCGATCTCAAAACCCGCCAGCCAATTCTCGATCAAAATCCTATGGCGAATATCGCCCCACCACTAGCTGTCAGTAATTCGTAGTAGCCGCCCAAGGCTTGTTACGCACTAACCCAGCTATACCCACAAGGCTCTACATAATCTAAGAAACTTACTTTTTTAGGGTGTTTTATGCTTTAGACTAACGCACTATCCCAGATTTTTGGTGCGGTAGAACTAGTATACATAACGCACCCTTGTATTTTTATAGGTCTTTTTTGACTGTCATACCATCTCAGCATTAAGTAAAGATTAACTTTTTATGATGCAATACCAAATTTTGTATAACAGATAACTTTTTAATAGTAAAATATCGCACTAATATCACAACTTAAAGATTAATCTTGTCAGCCTTTGATGATTTGGCTGATTCATACAAACACAAATTTATCAAGATATGAGTAGAAAAATTAACAGACGCAAGTTTTTAATTTACAGTTCTGCAACTATCGGTAGCAGCATTTTGTTAAAGGCTTGTACAAATGACACCCCAACCGCCATAAACAGTCCAGGGGGTGCTTCTACAACCGCCACAGCTGGTGACACTATCAAAGTAGGCATTTTGCACTCCCTCAGCGGCACAATGGCCATTAGTGAAAGAAGTGTTGTTGATGCTGAAAGATTAGCAATTAAAGAAATTAACACGGCTGGTGGTGTCTTAGGTAAACAAATTGAAGCGATTACTGAAGATGGCGCTTCTAACTGGGATACCTTTAGAGAAAAAGCTACCAAGTTAATTGATCAAGATCAGACTGCTGTCATTTTTGGTTGTTGGACTTCTGCTAGTCGCAAGAATGTGAAGCCAGTATTTGAGAGCAAAGATCATATGCTCTGGTATCCAGTACAGTATGAAGGTCAAGAATGTTCTAAAAACATTTTCTATACTGGTGCGGCGCCAAATCAACAAATTGAACCATCTGTTGACTGGATGTTAAAAAATAAAGGCAAAGAATTCTTTTTAGTTGGTTCCGATTATGTTTTTCCCCGCACTGCTAACACCATTATTAAAGCTCAACTAGAGGCATTAGGTGGTAAAACAGTTGGGGAGGATTATTTACCATTAGGTAACGTCGAAGTTACACCAATTATTTCCAAAATTCGGCAAAATTTACCCAATGGCGGCGTAATTTACAACACCCTCAATGGTGATAGTAATGTTGCATTTTTCAAACAATTGCGGGGTGCTGGATTAACACCAGATAAATATCCTTCGATGTCGGTAAGTATTGCAGAAGAAGAAGTTAAAGCTATTGGTGTTGAGTATCTCCAAGGTCATTATGCTGCTTGGAACTACTTTCAAACAGTAGACACACCTGCTAACAAAAAGTTTGTAGAAGCTTTCAAAAACGAGTATGGTGCAGAGCGGGTAATTAATGACCCAATGGAAGCAGGATACATTGCAGTCTATTTGTGGAAACAAGCAGTAGAAAAAGCCGGGACAACTGATTTAGATAAGGTGCGCGCTGCGGCCTACGGTCAAACGATAGATGCGCCGGAAGGTAAAGTGACGATGGGCGCTAATCATCACATTTCTAAAATTGTGAGAATTGGTCAAGTCCGAGGAGATGGTTTATTTGATATTGTCTACGCTACTCCTGCACCAGTTGAGCCTGTTCCTTGGAATCAATTTGTGAATGAAACTAAGGGATTTAGTTGTGATTGGTCAGATCCAGCTAAAGGTGGTAGGTATAAACAGGTTTAATTCGTAATTCGTAATTCGTAATTAGGATTACGAGTTACTGGTTTGAATGCATATTTGTGGGGGATTAATAGGTGTTGATAGGGTTTTTGGAAGCGGTATTTAATGGGATTAGTATTGGGTCAGTATTGTTAATTGCTGCCTTGGGACTAGCCATTATTTTTGGGTTGATGGGCGTCATTAATATGGCGCATGGTGAATTGATGATGTTTGGTGCTTATGCAACTTTTGTGGTGCAAAATGTTTGCAAACAGTTCGGCGGAGTGTGGTTTGAATTTTATATATTTTTAGCTTTGATTATTGCTTTTCTATTCACTGCTGTAGTGGGGTTGATTTTAGAAAGAGGTGTAATTCGTTATCTCTATGGGCGACCTTTAGAAACTTTATTAGCCACTTGGGGTGTGAGTTTAATTTTTCAACAGTTTGTCCGCAGTGTAAATTGGTTGTTGGTAATTGGGATTGCTGTATTTTGTTTATTATTTTTTGGAGGTTTACGGATTTTAAATTCTCGCCCAAATTTGGGGAGGGTGCGTAATTGGGTTATAGCAATAATATTATTTTTATCTCTAGGGATAACAATCACTACGGGAAATTTATTAGGCACACAACAAACACTAACTCAACCTTGGTTTGGCGCTCAAAATGTAGATGTCACGGCTCCTACTTGGTTGCAAGAGGGGCTATCTTTGGGTGGGGTTCAATTGCCGTTTGCTCGGTTATTTATTATTGCTTTGACAATAATTTGTGTCGCCGGAATTTATTTATTTTTACAGCGTTCTAATTGGGGCTTAAGGATTCGTGCTGTAACCCAAAATCGGAGTATGAGTGCTTGTTTAGGAATCCCTACTCAAAAAGTTGATGCTATCACTTTTGCTCTGGGTTCGGGGTTAGCTGGTGTAGCTGGTTGCGCCATTAGTTTACTCGGTTCGGTAGGGCCAAATACTGGACAAAATTACATTATCGATACCTTTATGGTAGTGGTTGTCGGTGGTGTGGGTAATTTGGCAGGTACTATTGTCGCGGCTTTAGGAATTGGTACGGCGAATTTTTTAATTGGTTCTGGGACTCTGGCTTTTTTGTTGTCTCCGATTCAGCCTTTAGCAGATGTTTTCAATTTCTTTGCGACAACTAGTATGGCAAAGGTGATGGTGTTTGCACTAATTATCGCGTTTTTACAGTGGAAGCCTGGGGGGATTTTTCCTCAGAAGGGTCGTACTGTTGATGTTTGAACCACGGAGACACAGAGGACGCAGAGAATGAGGAAGAAAGGAGGATGGTTAATTTTAATTGAGGTTGGGGTGGTGGTGGCGATCGCACTGATCCTGATTTTGATGATGCCATTTGTGCTGTCAGAGTTTCGCTTGAATTTGTTGGGGCGGTTTTTATCGCTGGCTATTGTGGCTTTGGGTCTGGATTTGATTTGGGGTTACACCGGATTGTTGAGTTTGGGACATGGGATTTTCTTTGGTTTGGGTGGGTATGCGATCGCTATGTACCTGAAACTGCAAGTTCCCTCTGGTGAATTACCTGATTTTATGGGGTTGTACGGTGTTACGGAACTACCTTGGTTTTGGCAACCTTTTTATTCGTTTCCTGTAGCGACGGTTGCTGTGGTGGTGATTCCCGGTTTATTTGCAGGATTATTGGGTTATTTAGTATTTCGCAATCGCATCAAAGGTGTGTACTTTTCCATACTCACTCAAGCCGCAGTGATTATATTTTTCAACTTTTTTAACGGTCAACAACAACTCTTCAACGGTACAAACGGACTTACAAGTTTTAGAACTTTGTTAGCAGCAGATATTAATGATAGTAATACGCAATTCATTTTTTACAGTTTGACAGTAGTATTTCTCGCCGCCACCTACGGAATTTGTCGCTGGTTAACAAGTGGACGCTTTGGCAGATTATTAATAGCCATTCGTGATGATGAAAGCCGAGTGAGATTTTCCGGTTATAACCCTACAGAGTTTAAGGTTTTGGTGTTTGCAGTTTCCGGTGCGATCGCAGGTGTTGCAGGGGCATTTTATACCCTCCAAAGTGGTTCTGTATCACCCAGATCAATGGACATTGCTTTTTCTATTGAAATGGTAATTTGGGTAGCAGTGGGGGGACGCGCTACATTAACTGGGGCAATTGTCGGCACTTTATTAGTCAATTACGCCCGCACCTTTTTAAGCGAACAATTTGCCGAAATCTGGTTATTTTTCCAGGGCGCACTCTTTTTAATTGTTGTGACAGTCCTACCTGACGGCATCATGGGATGGTTGCAAAGTCAAAAAATGTCTTTTTTCCACCGCCGTCAACAAATTGCCACATATCCCACCTTGGAAGAAGATCCCGAAGTGCAACATGAAAGCCAAAATTTTAGAAACTGAAAACGTCACTGTCAGCTTTGATGGTTTTAAAGCGATAAACCAACTTAACTTCAGCATGGATGTGGGAGAATTGCGGGTAGTAATTGGCCCCAACGGTGCAGGCAAAACCACATTTTTGGATGTGATTACAGGCAAAGTACAACCAACAGTTGGCAGAGTTTTATTCAAAGGCAAAAATCTACGTTCCTTATCAGAACATCAAATTGCCCGGTTAGGAATTGGGCGAAAATTCCAAACACCCAGGATTTACTTAAACTTAACTCCCCGGGAAAATTTAGAAATTACCAGCAACCGCCATAAAAACGTTTTTTCAACTTTATTTAAAGCTTCTCAACCTGCCGAAAAAAATAATATTAAAGGATTATTAGAAACAGTCGGCTTAACACCCAAAGCAGACATCCCCGCAGCCTTACTATCCCACGGCGAAAAGCAGAGATTGGAAATTGGTATGTTAGTCGCCCAGTCCCCCGACCTACTACTAGTAGATGAACCAGTAGCCGGATTAACAGACGAAGAAACCTACAACATCGGCGAACTCCTACTAACACTAGCCCAAAATCATTCAATTTTAGTAATAGAACACGACATGGAATTTGTCCGCCAAATTGCCCGCCAAGTCACAGTCCTCCATGAAGGTTCAGTACTGTGTGAAGGCAACTTTTCCGAAATCCAAAACGACCCCCGCGTCATCGAAGTATATCTAGGACAACAGGAATAGATGAAAAAAAATCTCTTTTTAACTCTCTGCGCCTTTGCGTCTCTGCGTGAGTAAATCAACCACCATTCCACACAACGATAATGCTAAAAATTGCCAACCTCAACGTCTACTACGGTGAAAGCCATATTCTGCGAAACGTAGACTTAAGCGTTCCACCAGGACAAATGATCTGCCTAATTGGACGCAACGGCGTAGGTAAAACCACCCTACTCAAAACAATCATGGGCTTACTCTCCCCTCGTAGTGGCACAATTAACCTAGCTGGCGAATTAATTAACAAAAAAACTCCCGACCAAAGGGCAAAAATGGGAATTGGTTATGTTCCCCAAGGAAGAGAAATCATCCCCCGTTTATCAGTCAAAGAAAACCTACTACTAGGCTTAGAAGCCAGACGCAAACCCAGCAAAAAACCAGAAATTCCCCCAGAAATTTTTGATTTATTTCCCGTCCTCAAAACAATGTTGTCCCGTAGAGGTGGCGATTTAAGTGGAGGACAACAACAACAACTAGCGATCGCCCGTGCTTTAATGGGACAACCCCAATTACTCGTCTTAGATGAACCCACCGAAGGTATTCAACCCTCAATCATCTTGGAAATTGAAGCCGCAGTGCGTCGCATTGTCGAAACCACAGGTATTTCTGTTTTATTAGTAGAACAACATTTACACTTTGTCCGTCAAGCCGATTACTATTACGCTATGCAAAAAGGTGGTATTGTCGCCTCTGGTTCCACTGACGAACTCAGCCAGGATGTGATTCAAAAGTTCTTGGCTGTTTAGTGGTAACGATTATTCTTCATGACGGTGAAATCTTATTCCTAAAAAAATGTCATAAACAAATTCAAAAAAGTCTTTTTTATTTAATAAACCAGATGTTTGAGGACTTCCCTTTTCATCTAACAGTGGCTTCATCATATAGTAAGCAGGCTGGTAATTATACCAAGGAATAGAAGGCCACAAATGATGTATTAAATGGTAATTCTGTCCCAAAATCAGGATATTCAGCAGTTTACCAGGATAAACGCGGGCATTTTTCCAGCGATCGCGCTCCACAAAAGGACGATGTGGTAAATAATCAAAAAATAATCCCAAGGTTATCCCCACCAAAAACGCTGGGATAAACCAAAAATTGAGAACATAGCCTAAAAAGTGATATTGAACGGAAATATAAACAATAGAAATCACAATTAAGCGGCTGATGAACCATTCGAGTAATTCATATTTACGCCAAAGTTGCCGCTGAAAGAAAAATACTTCATGGTACAAAAAACGTACAGCAATCAACCATAACGGCCCACCTGTAGACACATAATGATCTGGATCATCTTTTGGGTGGTTCACATGGGAATGATGCTGTAAATGTACCCGCGTAAACACGGGAAAGGCAAAAGCTAAAATCAAAGCGCTGCCATGACCTAACATGGCATTAATCATGCGGTTACGATGGGCAGATTGATGACAAGCATCATGAATCACTGTACCAGAACAATGCAAAGCCAAAGTGTTGATGCTAAAGCACAGCCAGTCGGGCCATTGCCATAGCCAGTAACCACAATTAGAAAACACCAGCATGGCTACCGCTGACAAAAACAGCACCATTGTGGGATTGAAATCACCAGGAGGCGCTAAAAATTCCTTCGGCGGGACTTTCAGTGACTTCTGTGCCTCCAATGTGAGCATTCTTAACTCCTTACTTCATTAATCATTACGAATATACGATAAAGATGAGGGAATAATAAACTTTTGTAAGCTTTTGTTTAGCAAGATTTATTTTCATTCTTGCTGATTGGTAGATGAATAGCGCTATGATTCCAGACGAGAGCTAAGTTTTTACTGAGCCGTAGGGTGTGCCACCCAGCTACCAACCAGCTACCAAAGAGTTAATTTAAAAAAATCTCCCTGAGGGGGGATGAAACCAAGATTGGTGTACGATATTTACTCTATCCCACAACTCCTGGGAGTGATGAAGGAGAGAAAATAAATTATTTCGGATCAAAGTTACTCCCACAGCCACATTCGTCCGCTGCCTTTCTTGTAATGGATATAGCAGTGACTGAAACTGTAATGCCCCTTAATTTAGTATGACTCTTTAGAAAGAGATAGCCCATTAGAACCAGCCCCTATGCAATTAAGAGATTCTCTACGCCGAACAAAAATTGTTGCTACGATTGGTCCCGCTACTAGCAGCCCAGAAACCCTTAAGGCAATTATTGAAGCGGGTGCAACGACACTGCGGCTAAACTTCTCCCACGGTACTCATGCCGACCATCAGCGTAGTATTCGCTTAATTCGGCAAACCGCCTTTGAACTAAATCAGCCAGTGGCAATTCTCCAAGATTTGCAAGGGCCAAAAATTCGCTTGGGTCGGTTTGAAAATGGGTCTATAGTTTTAGCGAAAGGCGATCGCTTCACCTTGACAAATCGCCCAGTTATCGGGTCACAAGAAATTAGCTGTGTAACCTACGATTATTTGGCTGATGAAGTCCCAGTAGGTGCCAAAATCCTCCTCGACGATGGGCGAGTAGAAATGGTGGTGGAGGAAATTAACCGTGATAAAGGCGATTTACATTGCCGCGTCACGGTACCAGGTAAGTTATCTAATAACAAGGGTGTCAACTTTCCCGGTGTTTACCTGTCGATTAAAGCCATGACCGACAAAGACCGAGAGGATCTGATGTTTGGTCTAGATCAAGGCGTAGACTGGGTAGCACTTTCCTTTGTCCGCAACCCCCAGGACATGATCGAAATTAAAGAGCTAATTTCTAGCACCGGCAAACAGGTACCAGTCATTGCCAAAATTGAAAAGCATGAAGCCATTGAACAAATGGAAGAAGTTCTGGCTTTATGTGATGGCGTGATGGTTGCTAGAGGTGACTTGGGTGTGGAACTACCTGCTGAGGATGTCCCTGTACTGCAAAAGCGGCTAATTGCCACAGCAAACCGCATGGGGATTCCTATCATCACCGCTACCCAGATGCTAGACAGCATGGTGAGCAATCCTCGTCCCACTCGTGCAGAAGTGTCAGACGTAGCCAACGCAATTTTAGATGGCACAGATGCCGTGATGCTTTCTAATGAAACGGCTGTGGGTAACTACCCGGTGGAAGCAGTGGCGACAATGGCACGAATTGCCGAACGCATGGAACAAGAAGAAGTAGATCATCCAGCAGTACGCCCACACAGAGATGATAGACGTTCTATTCCTAATGCCATTAGTCAAGCCGTCGGGCAAATTGCGGAACAACTGGGCGCAGCAGCAATTATGACTCTGACACAAACAGGGGCAACAGCTCGTAATGTTTCTAAGTTCCGTCCCCACACACCTATTTTGGCGGTGACACCCCATGTGAATGTGGCCCGCCAGTTACAGATGGTCTGGGGAGTAAAGCCGTTGTTGGTGCTAGGGCTACCTTCTACTGGACAGACATTTCAAGCTGCTATCAATGTGGCTCAAGAGCATAACTTTTTGTTCGAGGGTGATTTGGTAGTCATGACCGCCGGTACACTCCAAGGTGTCTCTGGTTCCACGGATTTGGTGAAGGTTGAAGTAGTGACAGCCGTACTCGGTCAGGGTATTGGTTTGGGGCAAGGTTCAGTAAGTGGTCGTGCTAGAGTGGCTCACACTGGCATGGATGTGAGTAATTTTCACCCTGGTGAAATTTTAGTAGCACCCCGCACTGATGCCGATTTTGTCGAGGCGATTCG
The DNA here is from genome assembly GCF_963920895.1 of Anabaena sp. CCY 9613. Lineage (NCBI taxonomy): Bacteria > Bacillati > Cyanobacteriota > Cyanophyceae > Nostocales > Nostocaceae > Anabaena > Anabaena sp. CCY 9613. The sequence goes on along the minus strand of NZ_CAWUDE010000003.1, from coordinate 287,406 downwards.
TAAAGCTGGCGGGATTATTACTGAAGATGAAAGTCTTACAAGTCACGCGGCGGTTATTGCGTTGCGTCTCGGTGTACCCGTGATTGTGGGTGTGAAAACAGCAACAAAAGTAATTCGTGATGGGGCAATTTTGACGCTGGATCTGCAACGGGGTTTAGTTTACTCTGGGGCGGTGGGAACTCCGTAATTCGTAATATTTTCTAGCGGAAACGCTGCGCGAACGTAATTATGGATGTTTTAGTAAGTAGTTATTGGGGTTGGGTTTCAAATTTTACTTTCTCGTAAATCTGGCGATGGGGAATTTGGCTGTTGGCGGCAGCTAAGGTTAAAATTCCATCTTCATCGTCAGATTCTTTAAATAGCCAGTTACCTTCTGGAGTTTTGCTGAATTGCTCAACATGAAGTTGATATTGGTCAATTAAGATATATTCTTGAAATTCAGGAATGGAACGGTAATAAGTAAATTTATCTCCTCTATCTCTACTACTAGTAGATTTAGAAAGCACCTCAAAAATAATGCTGGGATTTAGCACTGTGTCTGTGCGTCCTTCTTGGAAGATGGCTTCATCTTTGATGATGAGAATATCAGGATATGTGTATTCTCGGTATCGAGGAATCCATAGGCGGAGGTCGCTCAAGAATACTTCATAAGGCTGTTCTTGCAAGCTTAATTCTAGAAGTCTACTCAGGTTGCGGATAATTCGGTTGTGATTAATTGAGCCTCCAGCCATTGGTACAATTTCCCCATTTCGGTATTCGCTGCGATACTCGGCAGCTTCTTCATGTGCAAGGTATTCTTCTATAGAATATTGGCGGGGGGGAGTTTGCACAACCATAGAATTTATTAGTGAAGGCATGAGGAAGATAACTTTAGCCTAACATTCATAAATAGCGTGATAAAACTTCGGCGGTAGCTAGTCCGGTTTTTTCCCAACTAAATTGTTTTGCTCGATTTATACCTTGGGTGGAAAGGTGCGATCGCAGCTCTAAATCTCCAGCTATCATCTGCATAGCGTCGGTAATTTCTGCGGTGTTATGGGGATTAATTAAAATTGCTGCATCACCAGCCACTTCGGGAAGAGAAGAAACATTAGAAGTAATTACTGGTGTTCCACAAGCCATTGCTTCGAGAACCGGGAAACCAAAGCCTTCCCACAGACTAGGAAAAACTAGAGCGATCGCACCATAAATAATTTTGGGCAATTCGCTGTAAGGTACATAATTAAGGAACTTCACTTGATGAGTTATCCCCAATTCTGCCACCTGTGTCTGTAAAGCTGGTGTATGACGCGGATCAATGGGGCCTGCTAACCATAGTTGGTATTCATCATGATTTGAGAGTCTAGCAAAAGCTGCAATTAGCCGATGTAGGTTCTTATAAGGGTCATGTCGGCCCACGTAGAGAAAATAACGCTGGCTATGTGACCATTTTTCTTTAAAGGGGCGAAAATGCAGGCGATCGTAAGCTAGGAGAATGGGGGTAATTTTGCTAGCGGGAATTTGGTAAAAGTCGATGATGTCTTGCGCTGTGGCTTGGGAATTGCAGACAATGTGTTGCGCTTGTTCCAAGACTTGGGGAATATAGTAGCGGTGGTATGGTATTAACGGCGAAAAGCGTTTAGGAAAGCGTAATGGTATTAAGTCGTGAGACATGACAACAAAACGGCAGTTACTATTAAGAGGCGCTTCCGGTAGAGGCGAAAATAACAGCCGGGATTTCAGTTGTTTGTAGATTTGTGGTAGTTGCAACTGTGTCCAAATTAAGCGCCGTAAATGTCCTTTTGTACCTTGAGCCGGAGTTAGATTATTGGGGACTGGATAGCATTTAAATCCAGAGCTATTTTGCGCTGTTAATAAAGTAGGTTCAAGAGATTTTAAATAAGGAAAAATATTGTTGGCATAGTTACTGATGCCTGTTGGTTGTGATAAGAGAATGGATAAGTTAATAATTAATTGATGAGAGTCAAAATCATTTGATATTTTCATTAAATAATACTTCTATAAGCCTTTAATGTTTCTTTTGCCGTTCTTGACCAGGAAAATAATTTTGCTCTTTCTCTGCCTTTATTAATCAAATCTTGACGTAAATGAGCATCACTAATTACTTGCAAAATCGCCTCAGCTAATTGCATGGGGTCATTGGGGTCAATTAGTATGGCTGCATCGCCTGTCACTTCTGGAATTGACGATGTATTCGCTGTAACAACTGGTGCGCCTAAAGTCATTGCTTCTAGTACAGGTAGACCGAAGCCTTCATAATGAGAAGGATAAACAAAAACATCAGCTTTTGAGTAAAATAATGCGACTAATTCATTAGGTAAGTAGTCAAGATGATGAATTTGCTTTTTCCAAGGCGAATTTTCTATAGCTGTAAATATCAGTTCGTAATTCCATCCTTTTTTACCAATCAATATTAAATCATGCTCAATGTTATATTTTTGTTTTAAGAAATTAAAGGCTGTAATAATAGAATTAATATTTTTCCGAGGTTCTATGGTGCTGACAAAAAGTAAATATGGTTTAGTAAAATTAAAATTACTTTGATATTCTAGTTTTTCCCATGTTTTTGTAGATAAATCATCTACATGGTAACGACTAGCTAGAGGAGTAACATATATTTTTTCTGGTTCTACTTGCAAATATTCAACAATATCTTTTTTAGAGCTTTCGGAAATTGTTAACACTAAATCGGTCCATTGTAGACAGCGCTTGACTCTTTCTGTATAAGTTTTGACAACTGAATCTATATAGTGAGGATATTTAATAAAAGTCAAGTCATATATATTCATCACCTTCAAGCTATGATTACAAGGATAAACTGAATAATTAGTCCCATGTAATATATTTGGTGAACCTAAATATTTTTCAAAATAAGATAAACTAGGTTGCCAAGATAAAGCTAATAATAAATCTGATATTCTTACAGGTAGAGGTAGGACATGTTTATGAGAATACTGTTTTAAAGAATCAGGAAAACTCAAGTTTCTTTGCAACCAATTTTTTAAGCCTGGTTGATAGACGATTCCTAACTGAAAGTTTTCATCTGTTTGTAGTGCATCGAGGGCATATATTAAGTTAGCAACATAAAAGCCAACCCCACTTGGTTTTGGATCTATGGGGGTGGCATCAACTACAATTTTTAACATCAGCAAGTTTAAGTTCCAGCGTTGCTTAATTTCTTGAGGTCATAATCAACCATTAATTCAACCATTTGCTCAAAAGAATGTTGAGGTTGCCAACCTAAATCAGTTTTAATTTTATCAATAGAACCAACTAACTGTACTGGTTCATCAGGACGGTAAAATGCCGGGTCTACTAAAACATAATCTTGCCAATTTAGACCAACACAGTTGAAAGCACACTCCACAAGTTCTTTGACCGAGTGAGTTTCGCCACTAGCAATAATGTAATCATCTGGTTGCTCTTGCTGCAACATCATCCACATAGCATAAACAGCATCTTTGGCGTAGCACCAATCACGACGAGCATCTAAATTACCTAATTTTAATTCATTTGCCAAACCGAGTTTGATTTGGGCGGCTGCGTGGGTAATTTTGCGAAAGACAAATTCTATACCACGTCGGGGAGATTCGTGAGTGTAGGTAATACCGCAGCAACCGTAAAGATTATACTTTTGGCGATAGTTGACAGTCATCCAGTGGGCGTAAGCTTTAGCAACACCATAGGGGTTACGTGGACGAAAGGCGGTGCGTTCAGTTTGTGGTGATTCGTCAGGTTGACCAAAAACTTCACTACTAGAGGCTTGGTAAAATTTAGCATCCGGTTTGCAGCGACGGATTGATTCTAAAAGACGGGAAACACCAAGGGCTGTGTATTCGGCGGTGAGGGCTGGTTGAGTCCAAGATAGGGGGACGTAGCTTTGAGACGCGAGGTTATAGATTTCATCAGGTTGCGAGTCTGCAATTACGTCCATTAAGGAACATTGATCTAGCAAGTCACCGGGGACAATTTGAATACCGGAAAGGTGACTAATACGTTCTAGGTTACTGGTGCTAGAACGACGGACTAATCCGTATACTTGGTAACCTTTTGTTAAAAGAAGTTCAGCAAGATAAGAACCATCTTGTCCGGTTAGTCCGGTGATTAGGGCTTTTTTTTGTGTCATCGGCTATTTAATATTGAATATTTTGGGGCTACGAGTTCTAATGTGGGAGCATAAGGGCGGTAGCGATTACTAACCAAAAGCATCATGTCCGCGATCGCACCATGAGCGCCAATATAGAAGTCTGTTAAAGGTGATCTTCTAGTTCCCCTTTTTGGCGATATTGGTAGTCATTTTTACTGTTGCTTTACCTCGCATCCTTTCTACTAGATTTTGAGCAGAAGTGAAATTATCTTTAACTTTTCTTAAATAAACAACGTCTCCAATAACTTCAAACTCTACTTCTGTGTTGAGTATAAGTCCTAGTTTTTTCCGTATTTCTACAAAAGTCAGAGTTAATTTTCTGGCAATTTAGAGACACCAGCCGACAGTTTACCCGAATCTGACAAGGATTGGTTGTCGGCATTTATAGGAATTTCGTAGATAGTGGTTTTTCCTTCAGCCAATAACTTGGGTTGCAAATAAAGATTTTCTAACAAGACTGCTACACCAGCTACCCAAGGCGGGACAATCACAGCGCCGATAATTCCTAAAACTTGTGTTCCTCCTAGCACAGCTAAAAGTTGATACAACGGACGAACTCGTACTGAAGAACCGACTAATAACGGGTCAAGCACATAAGTTTCCAAGTTCTGAATCAAGACAAATAACAGCAATACCCACAAAAAAGTCAATCCACCTTGAGGAATAGCCACAATTAAAGCCGGGACTGCACCTAATACTGGGCCGACAAAGGGAATTAAATTCGTAAAACCAGCAATTACGCCCAACGCTAAGGCAAACTCTGATAATCCTAAAATCCGTAAACCCACTGTAATCACAACACCTAAAATAGCCGAAACCAATACTCGACCTTGAATGTAACCTCCCATGCGGCGGGAAATGGGTGTTACTTGGGCGGCTAGGCGTTCATCCCAAGGTTGGGGAAATAGTCTGACTAAACCTTGAATTAAGTTTTTACTCCCAGCCACCATATAGGCGGACATCACCAAAGCTAAAACCAGGTTAACTACCCCGCCAATAAAGCCGCGAGTAAAGCCGAAAGAACGCACAACTAGCTGCTGACTAGAACGAAATAACCAATTAGTCAGCGATTGAATATCAAAGAATTGCTCTATTGACTCTACTTGAGTAATTCCCATTCGCAAAGCTAAGTTTTCCGCCGCTATCCACAAATTATCTAAATAAATCGGCAATCTACTGGCTAATCGCTGAATTTGCTCAGAAACAGATGGGCCAATAATCAAACCTGCACCAATTAATCCGGCAATTAAGCTAATGTACACCACAATTACGCCCAGCCAACGAGGAATCCGTAATTTTTCGGCTGCGTTGACCAGGGGTGCGATCGCAGCTGCCAACACTACCGCAATCATTAAAGTTACTAATAAACTCCGTAATTGCCACAGGATAATTACCAAAAATAAGGTGGCAAGAATTAGCAACAAATCAGATAAGGAAATAGCTTGACGCTTTTCAGACATATGAAGGGATTGAGTACTGGGCAATGGGGATTGGGAAGATGAGGAAGATGAGGAAAAAAACCTGCACCCTACTCCCCACTCCCTACTCCCTAATTATTAGTAGATTTTGCTTCTAAATTTTCTAAGCGGCTTTTTAGTTCTTGGTTTTGTTGTTTGAGTTGATCGAGTTCTTCTCGTAACTGACGTAGGGCATTGTCTGTACCTACATTCTTTTGTACCTTGGTAATTTCTTCTTCAGCATAGCGACGGACACGGCCATCTGGTGTTTGATCAGCAAGCGATCGCAAAATCCTGATGGCTTTGGGGGTTTCCATTTGTCCCAAGGCTATAACTACGGCTACTTGGGTTAAAAAGAAAGTTTCTTTGGCTAGTTCTGCTAATTTGTCTAAAATTCGTTCGACGTTTGCTTGACTTTGACTTACAGAAATTTTGCCTAATGCCCGGATTGTCGCTAAACGCAACGGTTGTGGTGTACCAATTTGGCTATATTCTAGCAACAGATTGACAGCATCTTCTGAGGTTTTGAGTTCAGCTAAACCACCAACTGCACCACTACGGACTACTTCATTCCAACCGGCTTTTTCTTCTAAAACGGATTGCAGTAGCTTAACAACTTTTTCTTCTTTGGGTTTTTCGTTCAAGTTAGCAGATGCGATTGATCCAATAGCACGACAAGCAGCGGCTTCTACGTAGTAACTGGAATCACCATTTTTCACCAAGTCTTTTACGGCCTTGTAGCTTTCATGAGTCTTGATTTGCGCCAGTGCTTCTACTACAGCACGTCGCACAAAAGCATTTTGGTCTTGCAAACCAGTAACTAACCCATCAAAGGCTTGATTCAACTTGATGTCTGCTAGTTGTTTGGCTACTTCAACTTGTACACCCCAAAATGAATCATTTTTCAGTGCAGCCGATAATGCTTTGGTAGCTTCTAATCCACCTTTTTTAGCTAAAGCTTGGGCTGCATAGATGCGAGAAATGGGGTCTGGGTCAAATTCTAACTGTGCTTTTAATTCGGGAACTGGATATTCTAAAGTCACAGTTTTCAGGAAATGATTACCTACATCAAAGCTGATAAATTGGGGCTTTTCGGTCAAGGGGAAGTAAAAGCTTTGTTCGCGTTCATGTACCCGCACAGTGAAAGTTTGTAGTTGTGCAGATTCACCCTTTGGGGAGTAGCCAAAAGCAATGGGGATTTTCAGGTCAAATAAATCTTTACTATCATTGTTTTTTGCTTGAGTTTGAGTGACTGTCACTTTCGCTAAATTAGCCTCTCCATCCCAAGAGTAAGCTACTTTAAAGTCGGGATGACCGCCACGATAAACGTACTGATCGAAGAGGAAAGCCAAATTACGCCCCGTTGCTTTTTCAATTGCCCGGAGTAAGTCTATTGTTTCTACAGTTTTATGAGCATTATCCTGGACAAAGGTTTGTATTGCCTGCCAAAACAATTCTTCTCCTAATTCCGCCCGGATCATGTGATACACACAAGACCCTTTTTCGTAGATATGGCGGTCATATAGTTCGATGGCTTCTCGGTAAACATGGGTTACCATTGGTCGGCGGTAACGGCTGCTGTCTTCGCTGAGGTAACTTCTAGCTTCTAATAACCGATAGTATGCAGCATCTTGATCGCCATATTCCTGTTCTGTCCACATCACCTCAGAATAGGAAGCCATGCCTTCTTTGATCCAAGCATGAGACCAATGTTTAATTACTAGTAAATCACCAAACCACTGGTGTGCTAATTCGTGGACGACTAAACTTTCTGTGCCACGGTTATCTAAGGTGGCGCGTTCATCTAGCAAACATCGATCTGTTAACAGTGTTGTAGAAGTATTTTCCATCCCCCCAAAAATGAAGTCATCCACACAAACTTGAGCGTATTTGGGGAAAGCATAGGGATAACCATACTTCTCGCTTAAAAACTCCATCATGCGGGGAGTTTTGCCCATACTACGTTTAGCATCTTCTTTTCTGTTTTTTTCTACGTAGTAGGTGACGGGTTTACCTTGCCATTCATCACGGATTTCAGCAAAGTCACCCACTGCTAGGGTCATCAAATAAGTGGGATGAATTTGCTGTTGTGACCAATGGTAGATTTTGTAATCGCCATCTTTTTTAGTATCGATTAATTCACCGTTGGAAATAGCTACCAAGTGTTTAGGAACACGGACGCGAATTTCCGAAGTAGACAATTGGCCTGGGTAATCAAAGCAGGGAAACCAGAAACGAGAGTCTTCGTCTTCGCCTTGAGTCCAAACTTGGGTGGGTTTGTTGGGGTAGTGCTTGTCTGGTTGAATAAAATAAATACCACGTTGGGGCTTTTCTACTGAGTAGGCGATCGCCATCAACAAATGCTGGCCAATCTGCGTTGGTTGAGAAAGTTGAATCAAAAGCTGTTCGCCGTTGTAGTCAAAATTCTGCGTTACCTCGTCTACCGTGACAGACTCAATGTTCAGATTCACAGCATCCAAAGTCAAACGGTCAATACCATTGCGGATGGGCAATAGGCGAATACTGCAAGTACCGTGGTAACTTTGGCGAGGAATATCCAAATTGAGATCGAGAAAAATATGCTCTACTTGTCCAGGGCGATCGGGATTGTAGTGAGGTTTTGCACCTGGTAACTCAAAAGATTTGTGTTTGTTATTCTCTGTATCAAAATAAAGCTGAGACATGGATGCTTACTGACCTTTTAATCTTGAAGAGTCTGGCTAGATGTATTCCCAAAAATTAAGCTATCTGGTTGATTGTCCCCATGAAAAAGGCTATTTGGAGATAAAAATTTCTGGCTGCGGTAGGGAAAGAAAACTATATTTATTCTTTCCGTCACGAATTTGTTGTGCTGATGTTGTGTGCCTTTTGATCATGGGGTAAAAATTTTCTTACATCTGGTTCAATTCCTATTGAGTACAAATACTCCTAAGTCTTCCTATAGTTTAGGATAGCTTGCCACTATCAATCAGAATAGCTGGAAAAGAGGAAGCAGGGGTGTAGGGTGTAGGGTTCAGGGTAAACAGGGCAGACAAAAACAGAGGTTATTCTCAGTGACCAATGACTAATTGTTAACTTTATCAGTATTTACTGACAAATTCGGGAATATTACTAACAATTCCGAGGATTAAAAAATGACATTTCAACTCACCTCGGTGACAATTTGCATAAAAGAGGACAGTAATAATGCCTGAACGTAAGTCAAATTTATTAATTCCTGCTATTGGTGCGACTGTATTAGTGGCTGGGGGTGTAGCTGCTTATATGTATTTTCAAGGGCCATCTGGAGATAGCTCGGACGCTCTTGGTAGTGCTAAATTAGTACCTTCCACAGCATTGATGGCGACTTATATTACCACTGACCCCCAAGCCTGGGCAAAATTAGATCAATTTGGCACTCCAGAATCACAAAAGCTACTGGCAAAAGGTTTGGAAGATTTTAAACAAGATTTTTTTAGTGCAGGTAACATTTCCTACGAACAAGATATTCAGCCTTGGGTTGGTGGTGTCATGCTGGCTGTGCTACCAGCAAATCCCACCAAACTTGCACAGTCGAGTCAGCCTAATTCTTCGCCACAGAGACAGCCAGAACCAAATATCTTGATGGTGGTAGGGATCAAAGATAAACTTAACGCTTTGAGTTTTGCCAATAAATTAAAAGCACAAAAGGGCGTCAAAGTTCAAGAATCTAATTACAAAGGAGAAACAATTACAGAAACTACGGGAAATAGTAGACCGACATACAGTGCTGTTTTAAACAATAACCACTTAGTAGTAGCTCCAGAAAGGCAATCTGTAGAAAATGCTATTGACACCTTCAAAGGACAGCCATCTTTTGCCAATCAAGAAGGTGCAAATGCGATTCTGACTGCCAATGCAGATGTGCAAAACATTCTCGCCCAAGTTTACATACCAGACTATGCAGGCATGGTACAAAAATTGCTAGCTGCGAATCCCCAATCTAGTCAACTGCCTCCAAAAAGTTTGACACAGTTAAAACAAATAAAATCCGTGGTGGCGCGTGTTGGGGTTGATGATCAAGGCTTGCGGATGAAAGCGATCGCCAACTTAGATCCACAACTGAACAAGTTTGAGTATCAAACAACTCCAGCAAACATAGTCAAACAATTACCCTCAGATACCTTTGCTTTAATTACTGGTAACGGCATCAGCCGTAGTTGGACAACCATAGTAGAAGAATCCCAAGATTATCCAGAATTTAACCAAATATTGCAACAGGTGCGCGGACAACTCAAGTTTGTGAATATTGATCTAGATAAAGATGTGTTCGGGTGGATGGATCAGGAATTTGCCTTTGGTGCGATGCCATCTAATCAAGGTATGTTAGCGAGTTTAGGTTTTGGTGGCGCATTAATATTTCAAACAAGCGATCGCCAAACTGCCACAGCCACCTTGAGTAAATTAGATAACCTTGCTAAAACCCAACAACTTAGTATCAGCAAACGCAATATCGGCGGTAAAGACGTAACAGAATGGCAAATCCCCCGACAAGGCGCTTTACTATCCCACGGTTGGCTAGATCAAAATACCGTATTTTTAGCACTGGGTGGTTCTGTAGCCGAAGCGATCGCCTCTACCAATACTGCCAAACTTGATAGTAGTGACAACTTCAAAGCTGTAACTGGTTCACTGCAAACACCCAATGCTGGCTACTTCTATATAGATGTGGACAAAACTACATCCCTAGTCAATCGCTTTGTAGCCCAAAGACAACCTCTACCATCCCAGGCCAACACAGTCCTGAGTTCCATTCGTGGCCTTGGCGTTACAGTTACCAGTCCTAACAAATCTACAAGTCAATTAGAGATGTTGTTGGCGCTGAAACCGCAGACAGTTAAGTAGGGAGGTGGGGAAGAGACACGGGTGCAGGGTAGAAACTTTCTAAAAGTCCCCCTTTTGAAGGGGAGCCAATGCTTTGGGCGGGTTTCCCGACTTGTAGCAAGTGGCGTGAATTTAGGGGGATCAGATCATTTGTGTGTACACCGTAGCTTATCCCCAGAGGGGGTCTCGAGTTCCCCAGTCCCTACAAAACCCTAGTATCCCGAGATTCCAAAGTCTCAGTCAGCCTATCCAATGCCCCAGTCAGTCTTTCCTGCGCTACTAAATTGGCATCTGGGGGTGCAGTTTCTTCTACAACTTCTTCTTGTCTTTTGAATCTTTGTAAGGCGCGCACGGCTAAGAAAATAATCAAGGCAATGATGATAAAGTCAAGGATAGAGCCGAGAAAACTACCAATTTTGATTCCTGGCCCCACCGTGATTGTTCTCCAGTCTTGCCCTGTGACAGCAACCAAGGGATTGATCAATGGCATAATCACATCTTCTACAAAGGAAGTGACAATCCGACCAAAGGCAGCACCAATAATAACTGCGATCGCCAAGTCCATGACGTTGCCTTGGAGGGCAAATTCTTTAAAATCTCTGAAAAAGCCGTTGGCTCTTCTTCTTGCTCTAGACATACTTGATTATCAAAAATTTTTTTAGTTTTTTTAAACATTACTTAGCTTGTGTCTCCATCAGTTGAGCCGAATTAAGCCAAGTTATCGGAATATTACAAATCTTATAGCCCAAGAAACATCTAACTTTAGCTGGAATACAAAATTTAAATTTTCCCATCAGTTTTGGCAGTCAATGCTATGAAAAAAACTAGAATGCCGTTAAGCAATGTAATTGGCTTCTAGACTAGCTTGCGGTAATTGTGTCATAAGTAAAGAAGGCCGTTAAATGCAAACTGATTTATGACTGCTGCTGTAACCACTGCTCCTGGATTAGCCTCCCGTTTGGTCAATGGCATACTGGCTATTAAACCTTTAGCCAACTTAGCCAAGCATCAAGCTAGACAAATGATGATTAAACGTGCTGAAAGAATTGGCGTTCCTTGGACACAAGAAGTACAAAAATTACAGGCGCGTGATTGGACGCAAGAATTGGCTCAAGTTCAAAATCCGCAAATTTCCTACCCGGAATATTACCTGCGTCCATTCCATGCTTACGAACATGGCGACCTCAGTTGGCAGGCGGCTTTTGAGTTAGAAGTGGCTGCAAATACTGTCCATGCTGGAATTTGGCCGGATGCTGGAGCAAAAGGAGATGCTCAACTGCGTCAAAGTTACCACAATATCCTCACAGCACAAATCCCCCATCCACCACAAGATATTCTAGATTTGGCTTGCGGTGTAGGTTTAAGTACTTTTGCTTTGCAAGAAGTTTATCCTCAATCCCAGATTACAGGTTTAGATTTATCGCCTTACTTTTTAGCGGTTGCCAACTACCGCGCCCAACAGCGTCAAGCTAATATTAATTGGCTTCATGCCGCAGCTGAATCTACTGAGTTACCAGATGCTTCATTTGATTTAGTTTCCATTTTCTTGATGTGCCACGAATTACCCCAGTCAGTCACCCGCAAGATTTTTGCAGAAATGCGGCGTGTGTTGCGTCCGGGTAGTCATTTGGCAATTATGGACATGAATCCTCAATCGGAAATCTACAAGAAAATGCCCCCCTACATTTTGACACTGCTCAAAAGTACAGAACCTTATTTAGATCAATATTTTGCTTTAGATATTGAGCAAGCTTTAGTGGAGGCTGGTTTCCAAGTTCCCACCATCACTAGAAATACCCCTCGTCACCGCACAGTCATCGCTCAAGTGAGTGGCTAATTTATTTTTAATTGTTTGGGCAGCAGCTACACACTGCTGCTTCTTGACTGTTACTATTCAGTGTCAAAGATCTACTCTATTTACATAAATTAATACTTTCTCTATTCAAAATTGACATAGACTACCATATAATCAGAAAACATGATAACTTCTAAAAAGAAGTAATCAGTAGCTAAGAAGCTTATAGAATAAGGAACCTGGGGCTATAGCGCAGTTGGTAGCGCATCTCAATGGCATTGAGGGGGTCAGCGGTTCGAATCCGCTTAGCTCCATATTATTATTACTAGCCATAGCGGCTATAATTCGCGCGTCAGTTGCTTAAGGGAAAACCCCAAAACTGCACTGGCTTGGCTATACAGACAAAACCCGCGGCTCGACTGACTTCTACTAAGCCTTGTCGAAGTAGCTTCGCCGAACGTTCTGCGCGGGTTAATATCCTGATTTTTGAATTAGTCCACGAAGGTGAGCTTTATCTGTGTAGTAGCGTCAAACCTATATGGGTATAGCTGCACTTAATTTGTCTTGGGCTGCTATTATCTTCACCCAAAACTTTTAAAATGCTTTTAATTACATTTTACCGTGCTGCATTACCTGTTGTAGATGGTGGCGAATTTCTTGTGCTTGCTCCATTTCGGATTGCCGCAATTTTTGAAATAATTCTACACACGGCTGAGAGTTAACCTCTTGTGCATCTTTAATGTAACCTTCGTAAGCCTTTACAGCTTCGGCTTTATTATGCAACACAGAGATAAAGTCATACTCTAGGTTGCTAATAGGTTCTTGAGAATGTCCGTTTCCAGTAGCCATAAATTTTTTCTCCTTTAAGTTTCTAATTAATTTCTACTCAACTTTTATGAGTCTTTCATCTCCCTAAAAGCGTAGAAAAAGATACGTCTATCAGAATATGGCTACGGTGTTTTAAAGCAATATATTCGCCAAAAGCCCCCACTCTAGTGGCTGTGAAGATTTTAGACTAGGTAACTGGTTATGATTATTTATGGCCTCAGGCTACAAGCCTGAGGAATTTGATTACACAATCGGCTGATTTTCATCAGATGGATACGGAAATCTACGCTCGTTACGTTCTTGATTGATAACAGGACAAACTTTAGTGTTAGCACTCATACAATCCATATGCGGTGTTTTAGCACACACTATAAGTAACACACCCAAACTAAATAATAAGCCACAAATTGCCGCTGTTTTCACTCCAGAAATTTCCATTGCTCCATGAACAATGACTTCTCGTAATAGAGATACAATTGTGACTTCAACTGCTACTCCTACAGAAATACTATGTTCTTGCAAGTAGACCATAAGTAGCCGAAATAATTCGACTAAAATTAACACAAATAGTACTTTTGCCGTCACATATTTATAGTCTAGGGACTGCACGATCGCCACAAATATGCCCCACAACTGTATTAACATGAGGGCAAACAATCCTAAACACAGAAGAATCACAATTAAGTCTTGGAAAGCTTCCATGTTGCGAACAATGGTATGGCGATCCAACCAGCGATCGCAAAATAAAAATCGACTCTTGAAGCGCTTGTACATGTAAGTTTTCATCCCATCTGGTCAAGTTCAGACCATACTAGCTAGTCCAACCATTAACCCTATTGTGACCTAATATTAAGTAATCGCGCTTCAGCGAGGTTGGAAATTTAAATTTTGTGCTTGTTGCAACAATTGCTCGGCATTTTTTCCCCATTGAGGATTACCTTGAGCATTGTATAAATCTCTCGCATATTGTAAGACTTGTAACGCTTGGGCATACTGCTTTTGTTGCATAAAAACTAATCCTGCACCGTAATAAGCATTGGGATAATTAGTGTTTGCTTCGGCTGATTTTCTAAAAGCGTCTAATGCTTCTGTTAATTTGCCTTGATTAAATAAAATAGAACCCAAATTATAGTGAGCTTCTGGATATTTGGGATTAATTTTAATAGCTTGCTGGAAGGCTGCTTGGGCTTGATTAATTTGACCTTGCTGAAGATAACATATCCCTAAATGATAAGCAGGCTCTGGTGCGTTTTTACTATATTCCATTGCCTTTTGAAACGAGGCGATCGCTCGATCCCAATTTTGCTGCTGTTGTAGGACTAAACCCAAGTTATAGTGAGCAAAACCCAACTGGGGATCGAGTTCTAACGCCCGTTGTAAATAATCGTTGGCTTGCTGGAAATTATTGCCTTCTAATAATGCACCGCCTAAATTAGCAAAAGCCAAGGCAAACTTGGGATCAGCTTGGGTTGCTTGATAAAATGCATCAGCCGCCGGCTTTAATTGTCCGATTTGTCGTAGTGCTAATCCTAAATTGTAGTGCGCTGGAGCTAACTGGGGATCTAGCTGAATTGCTTGTTGAAAAGCGGCGATGGCATCTTGAACCCTCCCGGCTTGAATTGCTTGTAAGCCTTGGTTTAATAAGGTTGTGGCCGTTGGCAGACTATACTGGGCTAGGAGTGGGGTCATGGGGTGACTAGAAGCGGTGAAGAGAAAACTTTCACCTAGCATGATTAAACTTACTATGCCGACTATGGGATATTTATCAAGTGATAATTTCATTGATTCTCGGATTCGCAACAATGTTCGTTACTTTTACTAGATGAAAAGTTTTATTATTTCGAGTATATTTACAAAAATTTTGGGTTTGGTATTAAAGTTTGTGTTACTTAACTTTTCTTAAGCTAAATCTTACGACAGACTACAATTTTTTTTACTAGCGATTAAAAGAAGGATAATGTCAAGTTAAGGAAGGAATGATTCTTCCGCTTGAGAACTATTTTTTTATCCCTGATAAATTACAGAATCACGCGGGTAAGAGTGACTTACCGCAAGGGAGTTTTTTATGAACGAAAAAGTCAAATCGGGTTCGCGGAACGTTGCAATTGTCGGCCCTTATTTAAGTGGAAAGACCACATTACTAGAAAGCTTGTTATTTGTCACTGGGGCAATTTCGCGCAAAGGCAATGTTAAGGATGGTAACACAGTGGGAGATAGTGCAGCGGAATCGCGCGATCGCCACATGAGTGTAGAAGTCAGCGCCGCTAGTACTGAGTTTAATAACACTCGTTTTACCTTGATTGATTGTCCTGGTTCAGTAGAATTTGCTCAAGAAACCTACAATGCTTTAATAGGAGTCGATGCGGCAATTGTAGTTTGTGAACCCATAAGCGATCGCGTCCTCACCTTGGCTCCTTTATTTAAATTCCTTGACGATTGGGAAATTCCCCATCTCGTCTTTGTGAATAAAATGGATCGGGCAAATATTCACGTTTTAGAAACACTACATGCCCTGAAAGCAGTTTCTAGTCGTCCACTAGTAGCCCACCAATACCCCATCATGCAAGGGGAACAACTCACCGGCTTTATCGATATGGTGAGTGAACAAGCATATCAATATCATGCCGGCGCACCTGCCGATTTAATTCCTTTCCCGGAAAGTTTAAAAGCAGAAGAACACATAGCACGGGCGGAAATGCTCGAAGCTTTAGCAAATTTTGATGACCATTTACTCGAAGAACTTTTAGAAGATATTGAACCGCCCCAAGAAGAAATTCTCAACGACCTCAAACTAGAATTAGGCGCAGATTTAGTTGTTCCTGTTTTCTTTGGTGTGGCTGAACAAGACTATGGTGTCAGGCCTTTATTAGAAGCTTTGGAACGAGAAGCACCTGAAGCAGCAGCCACAGCAGAACGCCGTTTAAAAAATATCAAAGGTAATACTCCCTTAGCCCAGGTACTCAAAACTTATTACACTCCCCAAGGTGGCAAACTTTCCCTAGTGCGTGTGTGGCGGGGGACATTAACTGATGGTATTGTTCTCAATGGTATGCGGACTGGTGGACTTTACCGCCTCACAGGACAACAACCGCAGTTGGTTAATGAAGCGGGTACCGGTGAAATTGTGGCTTTGAGCCGTTTAGAGGGTATCAAGACAGGAGATACCATTTCCACAGACGGCCAGGTAAAGGATTTACCCAAAGCAGAACAATTGGCACCAGTGTATGCCTTGGCTATTACACCAGAAAAACGCAACGATGAAGTCAAACTCAGCAGTGCGATCGCTAAATTATTAGAAGAAGATCCGGCGTTAGCTTGGGAACAGCATGGGGATACCCACGAAGTTATTCTCTGGGGTCAAGGTGAGATTCACTTACAAGTAGCCCTCGATAGACTGCGCCGCAAATATAATTTGCCCATGTCAACTCATCTGCCACAAATTCCCTATAAAGAAACTATTCGCAAAACCGTAGAATCAGTTCATGGGCGTTACAAACACCAAAGTGGTGGTCATGGACAATTTGGCGATGTTTTTCTGAATATCCAACCCCTAGCACGTGGCGAAGGTTTTAATTTCAATGAAACTATTGTCGGCGGTGTAGTTCCCAAACAATACATCCCTGGGGTGGAAATGGGTGTGCGGGAGTTTCTCACACATGGGCCTTTGGGTTTCCCCATCGTAGATGTAGCTGTAACTCTGACCAATGGTTCTTACCACAGCGTAGATAGTTCGGAACAAGCATTTAAACAAGCAGCCCGACTAGCCATGCAAACAGGTATACCCCAGGCTCAACCCACACTCTTAGAACCGATTCTGCGGGTGCGAGTCACAACACCGAGTGAATTTACCTCCAAGGTGCTGCAATTACTCAGCGGTAGACGCGGGCAAATTTTAGGCTATGAAGGTAGAAATGATTGGCCGGGCTGGGATAATGTAGCTGCATACTTGCCCCAAGCAGAGATGCATGACTTTATTATCGAGCTGCGATCGCTTACTCTTGGTGTTGGTTCTTTCCACTGGGAATATGACCATCTCCAGGAAGTACCAGACAAACTTGCTGAACGTGTACTTCTCCAGAATGGCAATGGTGGTAACGGTAACGGCAAGTAGTTGATGAGGGAGGGGATGAGGGAAGTAGATAAATTACTCCCAGTCCCCAGTCCCCAGTCCCCACTTAAGCTGGATAAATCCGCAAACGCCGATTTGGTTCTTCGCCAAAACTATCAGACTTGAGTCGATAGTGTTCTACCAACTCATGCTGCATTTTCCGTACTTGGGAAGAACGAGGTAATAACTCAACTGGCTGTCCTTTAGGAATCACAATCTGCTCTACAGCAAGTCTGGCTTCTTCGAGGGCATCCATTTCGTCATCACTACCACTGTGCAAAAACAGTTGCAATTCTCGATCATCGGTCATGTCCGGATCTTCTATGTTCAGCAAGCGCCGCAAACCACGGGTAATCTGCGGTATTGTACTGGACTTAATCATGTGGATGGGCACATGCCGGGCTTTGGCCATTTGCCGGAGTTTGGCGTGGTTTTTGACGTGCGATCGCAGTGCTAAAATTGCATCAGCATTATCAATCTCTTTTGTCAATACTACTGGCAAAGTTAGGACACCAATTACCTGTTCTAGTTGGTGGCGACTCACACCATAAGGGTAAATGTGTAGTGGCAAATCCTCGCCGTTTGGGCCTGCGTGTCTGCTGGGTTGGAGATCAATACTCTCTGAGTAGTTGAAGGATTCATTCAGCAAACGGTCAAATTCACTACGTCCGCTCACCCGCTCCCGCTCTAAAGACAAAGGTGGCAATGCTACCATTTGTCCCGATGAACGCCAGCCATTACTCTGTCGCACTGGGGGAAAAGATCCTTCTTCTGCCGCCACTTGTCCACCTCGACCATTGACTACAGATAATTGCCTGGTAATTGCCACTTTACCTTGGTCATCAACAGTTCTTGTTTGTGGGTTCGGCTGACGGCCCCGGAGCAGAGTATCTACTGTATCCGCCACACTTTCATGTATGACCCAGCGTTGCCGTTCTAACATTTCCACAGCAATCTCGAAGGTGGGAGGAGCTTTGCGTTCCAAAACAGTCTTTTGACTACCCCGCCTTCTGGCTTCGTCATCTCCTAAAGTCACAGCCTGAATACCCCCAACTAAATCAGAAAGGGTGGGGTTTTTGATCAGGTTTTCAATTTGGTTACCATGAGCAGTACCAACCAATTGCACACCTCGTTCAGCAATGGTACGCGCCGCTAAAGCTTCTAATTCTGTACCAATTTCATCAATGACGATGACTTCTGGCATGTGGTTTTCCACTGCTTCAATCATCACCTGATGCTGAAGTTCTGGTTGTGCCACTTGCATCCGCCTGGCGCGACCAATGGCAGGGTGTGGCACATCACCATCCCCAGCAATTTCGTTGGAAGTATCAATAATCACTACACGCTTATGCAGATCATCTGCCAAAACACGGGCAATTTCTCTTAAGGCAGTAGTTTTACCCACACCAGGCCGTCCCAGCATGAGAATTGATTTACCAGTTTCCACCAAATCGCGGATCATGCCAATTGTGCCAAATACCGCCCGACCAACACGACAGGTCAAGCCAATAATCTGACCACTGCGGTTACGGATAGCACTGATGCGATGCAATGTTTGCTCAATTCCTGCTCGATTATCTCCGCTAAAGATGCCGACTCGCTGAATACAATCATCTATTTGTGCTTGAGTGACGGGGATTGCGCTCAGATACTCAGCTTGATTAGGAAAGCGAGCCTCTGGGCAACGACCCAGATCCAAGACTACTTCAACTAAACTATCTCGTTGAGGATGATTCTCTAGTACTTGTCGCAGGTCTTGGGGCAAAATGTCTAATAACTTTTGGAGATCTTCTTTAATCGTCATGCTTTCTATGGTGACGTTATGAGAGATAACGAACGAGCTACTGTAGGGTACGGCATGGCCGTACTTCTACTCCTGCTGTGACTTGATCTGGGAAACGAGAGAACGGGCAAGCTTTACAGCTGGCCAGAGTAATTCGGGTTTTTCTTCGAGGCGGACTTGCGCCTTGACACTGGTTTGACTCACCTCCTGTTCTAATTGCTCAAGAATTGGTGACAGCAGTACGCGGGCATAGCTACCGTAAGCGACTCCGGAAACAGAGGCTGAAGGATTGAGGGGCGGGGGGGCTGAGAGAAAAAATTCTTCTTTCTCCCCTGCTTTCTTCAACAGTCCCATTGTCTTTAACTTAGCAACAGTGTAGCTATTAGTGCCACCTGCTAATTGCACATATCCCGGTAACTTAGCTGCCAAAACTTTCTGCCCTAATTTCACTGCTGCTAAAGTAGTGCCATCTCCAATATCACCACTCATCGGACGACCGTCTGTTTGCCAAATTAAGGCACTATGCAATGGGGTAATTAAGTCAGTAATTGCATGTAGGTAGTCAATCATACATTCACCATCAGGACAGCTAACGGCTACTACTTTTAATTGATTAGCCCACGGTGAAATTGCTTGCCATAATTGCCGAAACTCTGCCAAACGTCCTACTTTTGTATGAATTTCTACGGCATCTACTCCCGTTGACATGACCAATGGCGCAATATCGCCAGCGCTGGACATATATGATTTTGTATAAATTTTATCATATGGGCAAATGGGTAGGCAACGTCCGCAGCCATAGCATTTTTGGGATTCAACCCCTGAAAAATCAATCGCTTGTGCTGGGCAAATCGTTTCACAAGGTCTAGGACAATCTTGGGGACATTCCGTAGAATTAAACTCTGCTTTGCGAAAATGAGGGTCTTCTCCATCGTTCAGGCTGACCATCAAAAAGGGTAAATTGCCTTGATAGTCGTAGCCTTGCTCCTTGGCATCCTTCACTAGATGCCTGGCGACTTGTAGCCCTTCTTGGGCGGCTATTATTACTGCGGGATCAGCTGCCACGTCTATACAGTCAGCGCCTGCCAATGTGTAGGCTAATGTTAAACTTCTGACTGCGGGCAGATGCTGGTAACTGGCTCCGCAGATCAGTTTGAACCAGTGGCCTGCTTTCAAGGATTGTAAAGGGGCGAACAAATCAGTCACATTTCTATTATGCGTTTATAGAACTAAAAATAGTAGTTTTTAATGTAGAAAAAATCTTGATTTTCTGATGGTAAAGCTAATTTTAGTAGTATTTTATACTTGCTTACTACTCAATAATAGTTAATCATATTAGCTAGCTGAATTTTCCGGTGGTTTTCTAGGAATAGCTACGCCTGCGGTATTAAATGGAATGCAAATTGTAAACTCTGTGCCCTTTCCTGGAGATGAAGAACAGTTAAGGTGACCGCGATGTTTTTGCACTACAATTTGGTGACTAATTGATAATCCTAAGCCGCTACCCTTACCCACAGGCTTTGTGGTGAAAAAAGGATCAAATAAACGCGATTGCATCAATTCAGCTATCCCATGACCATTGTCGGCGATCGCAATCTTCACAGTATGAGACTCGACTAATTCGGTGCAAATGCGAATCTGCGGATGGGGAATGGGCATTGGTGCAGATTTCCTGGTATTTTCTGTATGACGATTAATTTCTACTCTCCGAGATATTTTTTTTTGGCCATTGACAGGGCTAGAACGGACGGTCACACTGTGGCTAGTCTCCAGATTTTCTGAAGTTTTGCATATTGTCAACTGATCTTCGGAGTTCTTTTCATTACTACCTCCCCTTTCTAAAGCATCAATGGCATTATTTAATAAATGCATAAATACTTGATTGAGTTCACTGGCATAACAAGTAATTAGGGGTAAAGTACCATATTCTTTCACGACAGTAATGGCAGGACGATTTGCTGTTGCTCTGAGTCGATGTTGTAACATTACCAAAGTACTATCGATGCCTTCATGGATATTTACTGGCTTCATTTGGGCTTCATCGTGTCTAGAAAAGTTTTGTAATGCCAAGACGATTTCTCGAATGCGATCTGATCCTCTATGCATCGCACCCATCAAGTTTTGCAGGTCATTAATTACAAAATTCAGATCAATATCCTGAATAATTTTTTGAATATGGGGGGTTGGGTGGGGATATTCTTGTTGATAAGCTTCAATGATTTTCACTAAGTCTTGCACATATTCACTAGCATATTGAAGATTGCCATAAATGAAACTGATGGGATTATTAACCTCATGGGAAATTCCTGCTACTAATTGCCCTAAGCCAACCATCTTTTCATTCTGAATCTGTTGGACTTGGGCTGCTTGTAAATTGTCGAGGGCTTCTTGTAATAGTAAATTTTTTTCTTTCAGTTTTATTTGTAATGATTGTAAATTAATTTGATTTTCAATCCGTGATATTACTTCTGCACCATGAAAAGGTTTAGTAATATAATCTACTCCACCCATGCCAAAGGCTTTCACTTTATCTAAAACATCATCCAGCGCACTAATAAAAATTACTGGGACTCCACAAGTTTTATCATCTGCTTTCAAGCGTTGACAAACTTGATAGCCATCCATTCCCGGCATATTAATATCCAGCAGAATGATATCAGGTAACACCATTTGACAGGCAGTTAAAGCCATTTTACCGTTTAAGGCTTTGCGAACTTCAAAACCTCTGGACGTCAACATTACCGACAAAAGCCGCAAATTATCTGGTGTATCATCAACCACCAAAATATTGCCTTTACAATTGTTACTTTTATTTAAATGCATTTTCAACCAAAAGCTATATTTATCATCATGGAGGATAATGAAGCTTCTTGGAGACACCACTAACAAAATCTATCATATTAAGAGCATAAATTTCAAATCTAAAATTGTTTGGCGAAGTTTAAACTGAGGATCAAACTAACATGCCATCACCACTGAGGAGCCTCATTAATAAATTTGGGTACTAAATGAGGTTCTAGAGGTTGAGAAAATAGATATCCCTGAGCAAAATTACAGTTTAAAAATTTCAATTTTTCTAACTGTTTTGTAGTTTCCACTCCTTCTGCAATCACACTCATTCCCATTGATTCAGCAATACTAATCATTGCTGGTACTAGACCCATATTTTCTTCACTATCTTCCATAACTTTGACAAACGATTTATCAATCTTCAGGGCATTTAAAGGAAACCTATGTAAATAACTTAAGGATGAATAACCTGTACCAAAATCATCTATAGTTAATTTAATACCTCTGTCTTTCAACTGTTGAATAATTGTTTTTACAGCATGGTTATTCTCCATAATTACACTTTCAGTTATTTCTAATTCTAAGCTAGCTGGATTAATTTGAGTTGCATCAATAACTTGATCAATTTCTGTTATTAAGTTAGGTTGTGAAAATAACCGTGCGCTCAAATTGACACTAATAGTCAGTTTTTGCGTTGTTGTGAGGGAATCTTGCCAGATACGTAATTGCTCACAAGATGATTGCAATACCCACTTATCGATAGCATTAATTAAACCTGTTTCTTCGGCGACGGGAATAAACTCTGTAGGCGAAATTAAACCACGTACTGGATGTTGCCAGCGTATAAGTGCTTCAAATCCAGCTACTTTGCCTGAAGATAGAGAGACAATTGGCTGATAGTATATCAAAAATTCTTGCCGTTCAACAGCCCGACGCAAGTCATTTTCTAAATCTAAAAGCTGAAGAGCTTCTTGATACATTACTGGATCAAAAACATGATATCTAGCTCTGCCTAAAGCTTTAGCACGATACATCGCTGTATCAGCATCCCGGAGCAAATATTCTGATTGTTCGTAATCTTTACTGCCCCAATTAATACCAATACTAGCATTCATAAAGACTTCATATCTTGACAATTTAAAACTCAATGATAATTGTTGTAATATACTCTCAGCTAATTGGATAGCTACACTTATATCTGGTAATTTCTCTAAAAGAATACCAAATTCATCGCCACCTAACCTGGCAAGAGTAGCCGATGGTGTCAGGCATATTTGTAGACGGCGAGCAATAGCAATTAATAATTCATCTCCTACCAAATGTCCTAAAGAATCATTGACAACTTTAAAGCGATCGCAGTCCAAAAATAAAACAGCAAACTGATAACTTGGTTCTTCCTTGGCAAGATGGAGAGCTTTTTCTAGGCGCTTAATAAACAAAAATCTGTTGGGTAACCCAGTCAGCGAATCATGCAATACCATGTCTAGCAGTTTACTTTGTAGTTGCTGACGGGAAGCGATTTCTCCTTGGAGTTTTTGCAGAGTTCTTTCTAACTCCCAAGTGCGCTGTTGTACTCTTTCTTCTAGTTCTGTATTAAGTTTCAATATTTCTAATTGTGCATCTCTTAATACCATTTGGTTCTGTACACGCACTAAAACTTCTTCAAACTCAAATGGCTTGGGAATATAATCTACTCCCCCGACTTGAAAGGCCTTCACCTTATCAAAAACATCATCTAAAGCACTAATGAAAATTACCGGAATATCTGCGGTCAGATCCCACTCTTTAAATCGCTGACACACTTCATAACCATCTACATCCGGCATCATAATATCAAGTAAAATTAGATCCGGTAATACTGTTTGACAAGCAGTTAAAGCCATTTGCCAGTTCAAGGCTTTGCGAACGTTATATCCTTCTCTGGTGAGGAGAGAAGACAAAACTCGCAGGTTGTCTGCCATATCGTCAATGATCAAAATGTCTTTTTTATTAGGGTCTAACCGCTTGTAATTCATTCTGCCTTTGTTCTAGTCAATTCCATAATTTTCTCAAACTGATATTTTCTGGCTAAATCACTGAAAAATCGGAAAACTTGACTTTTATCTGGTGGCATCTGGTGAAGTAATTCTAAAATTAAGTCATCACTACAACTGGCTGCGGCATGGTGTATGTTTTCCAATAACTCAGGTGACATATGCAACAAATGTTGCATAATTTCCATTTCATTGGGCAATATATGTGTTTCTAGATTGAGAGTAGCTATTTTAGGCGTTTCTATTTGGCTGATATATTTTACACCTAGATGTTGATGCAATTTCTCTAGTAATACTTCCCTAGTGAACGGCTTGCGAATAAAATCATCGCAACCATTAGCTAATATTTTTTGACGTTCTTCCTCAAAGGCACTAGCAGTGAGTGCAATAATCACTGTATGAGTCTTAGCTAGACCATTAGATTGTGAATGAGTCCCTGGTGAAATCAGTGAATTAGAGTGGCAACATGTAAAGTGAGTATTTGGCAGCAACTCACATTGAGTGTCTCGACTAAACAAATTTTCTAGATAATTAGTTTGTTTTACCCCCTCAGCTAATGGGGTATGAATTTTCCACAGCTTATAAGCTATTTCCCTAGCTTTAATAATTTTTGTGGCTTCATAACCATCCATTACAGGCATCCGCATATCCATAAAAATCAGGTGTGGTTGCCATTCTAGCCATTGAGCGATCGCTTCTTCACCATTTTTGGCTTCTCGCACCACAAAGCCAATGGCTGTCAGCAGTTTCACAATCACCAAACGACTTTCCATCACATCATCAACTACCAAAATTCGATATTCTGGCTGTTCTGGCGCTAAACCAACGACTTGGCGTTGAATTGTTTGTGGGGGAATTTCCTCAGACAAAGCTAAAGCAATCTGAATATTAAAAGTAAATGTGCTACCTCTCCCCAAGGTGCTGCTAACGCTAATATCACCTCCCATGAGTTGGACATATTTGCGACTAATTGCCAAACCCAATCCTGTACCCTGCTGTGATTTTCTCCCTGTTTCAGTTTGCCCAAAAGCTGCAAACAGCATATCAAGTTCTTCTGGAGAAATACCAGCGCCAGTGTCTATCACCTCAAAGTGGAGGAATTGGCCAGAAGTTGCACAAAGGCTAGGTACTGGGTAAGGCTTTTCCCCATCTTCCTCATTTTTTCCTCTTCCCACGCCCACCCGCAAAGCCACACTCCCCGTAGTGGTAAATTTGATCGCATTGCCCAAGAGATTGAGTAAGACTTGACGTAATTTAATTTCGTCAGTTTGCACATATTGAGGAATATCGGCAGCATATTCAAATATCAGTTGTAAGCCTTGAGAAGTAGTACGAAAGCGAAACATTTTTTCTAGACTTTGCAAAAGGTGAATCAAGTCAAAACTGCTGACATTCAAGGTAGTTTTGCCTGCTTCAATTTTTGACATTTCTAGGATCTCGTTGATTAAATTGAGGAGATGTTCGCCAGCACGATTGATGATGGCCAAGTTTTCTTGATGTTCACTAGATAGAGAATTGTCATAGCTCATGACTTGGGTAAAACCCAGAATAGCGTTCAGGGGAGTACGCAGTTCATGACTCATGTTAGCGAGGAATTCACTTTTGGCGTGATTTGCCCGCTCGGCTATTTGCTGTCCTTGAGCGGCAATTTGTTGAGATTGAATTAGTTCTTGTTGTGTGGTTTGCAATTGAGCCAATCGGCTCTGATTTTCAGCTAAGACCTCATTTAAAGCTTGCATTTCCACATGTTGTGCTTCCAAGTTGGTAAAGGATGCTTTTAATTGCTGCGCCATGCTATTAAATGATTTAGCTAGATCTCCTAGTTCGTCAGAACGCTGAATATCTGTGATTTGCTGCCATTCCCCTGAAGTAATTTTTTTGGCTGAGATGCTTAACTGCACAATTGGTTTAATGACCCAGCGATTAGTTAAAATGCTGATTTCTGTAGCTACTAATAAAGCCACTACGCATAGTAAGATAGTGACTTGGTTATTGTGATTAATTTGCTCGGCAAATTCGGCTTCAGGAATAACTACGACAATTAGCCAATCAAGACCAATTTTATCTTGCCAATTTCTTGCCTGCACAAAATAATGTGCCCCATCTGCCTTAAATTTGAATCTTTGCTGATCTACAAGTAATTTTAGGTCGCCAAAGCGCTGAATTAAATGCTCAGTTGTCAGTCTAATTAAATAATTTTGGCTATCTGATGCCAACAGACGTTTTGTCTGTCCATCAATCATCATGTAAGATGGCTCTGTTGTAGAACTAGCGATCATTAGCCCATCAGGTTCTAAAATAAAGGCTTTTCCTAATCGTCCAATTTTTAATTTATTTAAAAAATGACCAATTTGTGACAGCATTAAATCAAAACTAATCACCCCAATTAGCTGATCGGTGCTATCGTCAAGAGGATAGTTAGAAGATCTGGAAAAAATATCGGGTTGGTCTGTTCGTTGATCAACTTGACTCCAGAGGGGTTTACCTAGTTTAGCCGCATCTGTATACCAAGATTTTTGGCGAGGTTCATAGTCTCTTATAGTCTTGACTGCAACGATATTTTCTTGCTTATTTGTCGTGTAAACATCAAGTTTGCCAATGCCTTTATCTGCGGAAATCTTGTTGATTAAAAAGTTGTCATTATCCAGACGTTGAATACCAATAAATTCACCTTTTGGATGAACAAAGTTGTTGCGGCCAATTTGAAAAATCCGCATTTGTTTCCTTAAGTAACGCTCAGTGGTTTTTAAATCCAACGGCTGGGGTAAGCCCAGGTGCATCGAATATTCATTGGTTTGATTGATTTGCTTGGGAGTTATTAAGTAACTATTGAGGTGTTGTTCGATGCGATCGCAGATTTCATTTTGTAATCGAGTAGCCAGATGTTCTACAGATTGCTGTCCGTTTATCCATGAAAGATAGCCCACTACCCCCATTACCCCACCAATTTGCAATACAAACGGCACAATGAGAACCGATTTGAGGTGTATATTGGCATCAACTTTGCCAATTAAGCGGTTAAAAAATTTGACGGGCTGAAGTTTGGATAACATTGTGGTTTGATTTTTCCCAAGGCTAAAATCGAGAAGCTTTGGCTCTATTAGTTACTTATTAATTTCGGTAATATTACTGAAATAATCCTACCGAATCATCAAGCAAGTAACTGATATAAGTATAAACATATATGAAAACGAGGTTGTATATACTCATTTGTCTAGTTGATTTTCGCTGATACATAATCTTCAAACTTTGTTATAACACCTTAATTTGCTACATTTCATCTAGTAATAGATCAACATATACTCCTGCTGAGAGTGCAAAATATATTGACACTCATTCACAAACGCATGAAAGTTTAGGGGAACTGTTGCTATTAGCACTAAAACTCCCGTCCTATTTGGCATTTCTCGCAATCACCTACAAGGAGAGACTGAATTTCCCTTCACTCAAGCACAAACTTGAGGGTGATTACGGTTTTTCGCCTGCGCCACAACATCAGCAAGAATTGGACGTGGAAAAATCTACACTCCGCTGTTGTGTACTTTCAAGACATATGGTTAAAAATTGTCAGATCAATATTCCAGAAAAAAAGTCACAAAAATATTTTTATTTTTTAAATTTCCCAGATATTTATGAAAAAATATTACAAGCATGGCTGAAATATGTCAATTTTGTTACCAATTTGGAAAATTTTTTTAGTTTCTGAAGCCATTAATTGCGTATTGACGCTCAGGCGATAAAAGTGATTGAAATGGGATGAGTCCACCCACTTTGGTAAAGTTGCTTGTCGCTGTTGCACAAATATTTTTTGAAAGTTTGGGTAAGCCTCTCCAGAATCAGGATTACGTGTTGGGACTACACAACGCTGACAAGGATTCACGCCCAACAAATGTATATCTCCTACTCGCAAGAAGACATGATTGTCTGGTTGGCTAAATAGTTGATCTTCCCAAAATGCTGGTACACCACCAACTTCAATATTTGCACGTATCCGGCGACGCATTTGGGCAACACTCACACCGGGAAACCAGGAAGCTACTTCTTTTAAAGTCGCGGTACTAATTACCGTTGGCCCCGGTGAATTTGTATCATCGGGAAAACCCATGAGAGAATTTTGCTTTAATCTGACAGTAAACCCAAAAAAATCACTTAGAGTTGCGGCTAGTGCTTGTTGTTCTTCATCCAGATGAAAAACTTGTGGTGAGTCGCGATTTGGGATTTGTAGAGAAATAGTTCTCTGAAAAATATCAAATTGTGATCTTAATAAATGAATTTTGCCATTGCGCTTACCATTGACCAACCTACTCCGTTCGTCAACAATGGCAAACTCACGATCAGATTTTAGTGCGCCACTGGCCAGAATCCTAGCTTGCTCAACTTCCACGCAATCTAGTGACTTAATCGGGTAGAGTAAGATTTTAGCTAAGTACGACATTGCAAGGTGATTCTATCGCTGGAGAATGAGGATACCTGGATATTGAATCATCACAAATACTCAATATTCCCTACTGCCAACTCTATAAATAACCATTGACTATGGATACAATGGTGACTTATCAATACCTCCAACGTTGTTTAAAGGCCAAAAGCGCAGTACTGCACGACCGATAATATTTTCGCGGGGGACAACACCCCAGCAGCGGCTATCGTAGCTACTACTACGGTTATCACCTAAAACTAAGTATGAATCGGGGGGTATAGTTTCTGGTTGTGCTAAATAAGCTTGCTGTTGTCCTGATGTACAAACATCAATGGCTGTATTCTGCTGGGTTCTGAGGTAGTTAATTTCCTGTAAAGGTTCATTGTTGATATAGACTTTACCATCTCTGAGTTCTACTTTTTCTCCAGGTAAGGCGACTATAC
The DNA here is from genome assembly GCF_963920895.1 of Anabaena sp. CCY 9613. Taxonomy (NCBI): domain Bacteria; kingdom Bacillati; phylum Cyanobacteriota; class Cyanophyceae; order Nostocales; family Nostocaceae; genus Anabaena; species Anabaena sp. CCY 9613. Next base: position 258,760 of record NZ_CAWUDE010000003.1, on the reverse strand, counting down.
GTTTAATGAAAGCATCGTTGTATTGTTCGGCTTGTAGTGTTTTCGTTGGGGAAAATACTACAATGTCTCCCCGCTGCGGTTCGGAGAATTTATATCTCAACTTATCAACGATGATTTTATCTGCTTCCCATTGGTTTGGGGTACCGTTGAGTGTAGGTTCCATAGAACCAGAAGGAATCCAGCGAGCTTCAGCAACGAAAGTACGAATTCCCAGAGCCAAAACAATACTTAATACAACTGTTCTAGCTAGTTCCGCGAGCCAGGAATTATCGGGTTGTTGACTAGAGTTTTTATCAGACACTTGATTTCGCATGAAATTACTGAAGTAAGCAAAAATAGAGGTGACGAACTAGATGGGGGAGATGATATTTTTTATCTTAACGAGTAAACTTCTGATTTCCTGGTTGAAGTTAGCATCTTCACCAAGAGAATTGATAACTCAAAAATAAACTTTTTTTAGGTATCGGCAAAAATATACGATGACGTGTGCAACCAAGTCTAACCTAAAAGCATAGTTATCTGTATAAATGTGATTAACGCTATGTCATTACTGATTCGTCGCGCTCGGATGATTCTCTCTGATGGTGAATGGTTGGAGGGGGACGTGCTGACGCGCGATCGCCTGTTAGCCCCGAAATTTCTCCACCGACACCAGTCACCACAATTGACGCAGAAGGGTTAACTTTGTTGCCAGGGGTCATTGATCCACAGGTGCATTTCCGGGAACCTGGGTTAGAACATAAGGAATATATATTTACGGCCAGTTGTGCCTGCGCCAAAGGTGGAGTTACTTCTTTTTTGGAAATGCCCAATACTCGTCCCCTGACCACTACCCAGCAAGCCTTAGACGACAAACTGCAACGCGCCGCCAATAAGTGCGTGGTTAATTATGGTTTTTCAGTGACACCCCAGCATTTATTATTGAATACCAGTGCTTATGAAACAATTGGCACCTTAGCACAGATGAATCCACCGTTGCGATCGCCTCTTTTATGACTGCTAAATCATACATTCATAGAAAATCAGCAATGTCAATATTGTTGGTATACATAAAATAGTATTTATACGAAAAATGTCGTCCAAACACTTGACGGAAATTTCAGTTGACCTGTTCGTCAAAATTATTTTTATAAAATTAATAACTACATAGATAACTATAGATATAAGTATTTCTTCTAATTAATAGAAAAGAAATTAATTTAATTTATGCAATTAATTTACAAATAGTAACCTTCTAGTTATAGATCCGGAACCTGACCTGGGAATACTAAATGCAAGGAGCAGTTAAACGAGTGGATATGCAAATGTTAATCATTTAACTTTTCACCACTATCTTTTTGTATTTAACTATCCGGATTTTTTCTCGAAATAACTGTAGAGAATTAGTAGGGTTAAGTAAACGGGCAAATTTCTGTGAAAACTATGTTTGATACATATAAAAATTTTATATGCACTTAATTTGTACGGTCTTAAAACCTACTTTTTACAGTTCTGAGAAAAGTGGGTATCAGGCAATGAATTTGCTCAACAGCTGATCATTGACCCCCAAAATGCAGTAAACAACGCCAAATAAGCATCCAATCAAACAAACTCAATCACTATTTATCGAGATAATCAAAATAATGAAGCAATAGGAATCACCATAGTTTCACCAGATGAAGAAAAGTTACCAGCATTTAAGGGGTAATTGCTATTCATCAAACAGTTCGATATAGACAAATAATCGCCTAGAGGACGGGTTTATATTAATTCTCAGGTGAATTTAGTTTTCCTTGAGGGTAAGTATTAAAAACATCTGACACATTGCCAGATATTACCTGCAACAAGATTGTTCTAGGACGCTTTGAGTCAAATTCTCATTCATCTACTGCAATTATGATCTGCGAGAATACGCCAATCCTAGCTAACCGCAGCAAAAAAAGCTAGTAGATGTTAATCATAACCAGTTCTTGTGTTGAAAAGTATTTCATTGATTTTTGGATAATGAAGACAACAATGTTAGTGAATTTTCTGGATGAGCGTGGTAGTGGTAGATAGAACGAGTGTGGCATTCTCCCTCGACTATCTGTAAAAATTTTGTAGTGCTGTGATGAGGTTGAAATATTTGGGATATGACCCTAGTAGCACTATTACCGCTATGCGGGAGTTAAAATTCGTCTTGAAAAGTTTGCCCGCAAGGAAATCCTCCTGGCAACTTTTTGTAAAAGTCAAAAGTCAATAAAGTGCGGCTCTTTGCCTACTCTATGGTGGATGGAGAACATACCCAAATGAATGCTGTTAAACATGGGATAAAGTTCTTAACCAAAATCCACAAAACCTCAGATGCTAGGAAGCAATTTGTCAATGGTGCAATTGAATGGCGTAATTTCAGCTTGACGAGTGCCCTCTTCGCCATAAGTTATGACCACGCTAATATAACTTTCTGGCTTATAGGGCATTCTTTCTGCCCACTCAATCGCCACAATTCCCGGCATTACTTCAATCCCTTCCCAATAAGTTTCTAAGTTTAAAGCTACGACCTCATGGGGTTCTAGGCGATATAAATCTAAATGGTAAAGAGGAACACGTCCTTGGTTGTACTCATTAATCAGAGTAAAAGTAGGACTGACAATTGATTCGGTGATACCTAAACCTTGACCAATCCCTTGTACCAATGTAGTTTTGCCAGTTCCTAAATTACCTTCTAATAAAATCACACTCCCAGTGGGGAGAGTTTGGGCAAGTGTGATACCCAAGTCTAGTGTGGCCTGTGCATCTGTAAGTAATCTCTTCATAGGGACTGGGGAAATACTACACTCAATATCCTAAATTAGTGGTCAAGATGTGATGTTGTTCTTGACTAATAGACTAATAGACTAATAGACTAATATTTTTTAATGGTATAAGTCCCAAATTTATCTAGGGAATTAATTCAAAATCATCAGGACTTACGTAACCAACCACATATTTTTGTCATTGCGACCCTAGGTAAGTAATCTCAAAGCCTCGATTTTCGTAGCGAGTGCGTAAGTCCTAATCATTTGACTTTATTTTCCATGATGAGCGCCACTGTACCACCGCAACAAAACGCGTGCTAGTTTCTGGGGGTTGTGACGCACGCAACCTATTTCATCTTCATATAAGATATTAGCTAGAACAATGCGTCTCCCTAACTGGGTAACAGCCTCCCTGTCGAGAAACACTGGATGAGAGTCTTGTTGGGCATAGCGCAGCAGTGATTTTTCTGAAGGGGATTTTTTGTGTACTAGTACTGCATCAAATAATTGTCTTTCTCCGCAGGCCATATCAATGGCTTGAATGTGGTCAGCAACAGTATATCCCTGAGTTTCTCCTGGTTGGGTCATGATATTGCAGATGTAGATGCGGGGAGCATTGCTTTTGGCGATCGCATCGGCAATATCTGGTACAAGTAAATTCGGAATTAAGCTGGTATAAAGACTACCAGGGCCAATAATAATATAGTCGGCTTCTTTAATAGCCTTAATCGCTGCGGGTAAAGCCGGAGGGTTAGCTGGGATACAGCCAATTTTGACAATTTTCCCCCCAGCTTTGGGAATACTAGACTCACCCTCAATACGCCGGCCATCGTCTAATTCTGCCCAGAGGCGAACATCGCTGAGGGTAGCGGGCAAAACTTGTCCCCGCACAGCTAAAACCTTGGAACTAGCTGCCACAGCCCGTTCTAAATCTCCGGTAATATCGGTCATGGCAGTTAAAAACAAATTGCCAAAACTATGCCCTGTCAATCCATCTCCAGCTTTAAAGCGATATTGAAATAATTCTGTTAATAACTTTTCCTCATCTGCCAAAGCTGCCACACAATTACGAATATCGCCTGGTGGTAAGACGCCAAATTCCTGACGCAGCCTTCCAGAAGACCCACCATCATCAGCTACAGTCACAATAGCAGTAATATTAGCGCTGTAGGTTTTCAATCCTCGTAACAACGTGGAAAGTCCTGTACCACCACCAATTACTACTATTTTTGGCCCTCGGTATAATCGGCGATGAGCCAGCAACATGTCAATTAGTTCTTCTTCACCATCTGGTCTTAGCACCCTAGTAATTGAACCGACGGTGCGAGTTTGTCCCCATAGGATTAATAAAAAACCACACAGCAATACCAAAGGGCCGCTGATATAGTTGGGTAAAATGCCCGCGATTACTCCCAGAAAACCCCGAACTAACTCAATCATCCAAAAAATTGGGGTTAGCTTTACCCATATAGCCAACCCCAGAATTGCCAGCAGTACCCCGCCAAGACTGATTAGTAGCCAGCGTTTGATGGATAGCCCAGGGGATAACCACTTAAACCACTGGTTGACCCTATAGGACGTACGGCCGCGCGACTGCTTTTGCAGGGCGTTGAGGGCTTGTCTGAGAAAACCAATTGACATACCTGATTCGGAGCAGCGCTACAAACTAAATGATTAACAGAAAATGCACACTACATGGTTTTAGCATCAAATGTGAAATTCTTAAATTTATCAAGGACTTTAGACTAGCTGTAAGTCGTCAAAGTTGCCAGTATTGCCAGTAAAAGTAAATTTAATGGAAAAACGAATTTTAGGACTAGACCCAGGATTGGCAACTTTAGGATTTGGAGCCATTACCTGCACACAAAATCCCCAAAGAGTACAAGATACAACAGTCAATATGATTGACTTTGGGGTAATTCGGACAACGCCGGACACGGAGATGGGACAGCGGTTGTGTATCTTGTTCGACGATTTGCACACCCTGATTGAACAATTGCAGCCAGATTTGGTGGCAATTGAAAAATTGTTTTTCTATCGTATGTCAAATACTATCGTTGTGGCACAGGCACGGGGTGTACTATTGTTAGCTTTAGCACAACACCAACTTCCATATGTTGAATTTACCCCTGCTCAAATTAAACAAGCTTTAACTGGTTATGGCAATGCAGATAAGTCAGAAGTTCAAGATGCAGTGGCCCGGGAGTTGGATTTAGAGGAGATTCCGCGGCCAGATGATGCGGCCGATGCTTTGGCTGTGGCTTTGACTGCTTGGTTTCAAATATAAATTGTAAAACGAGAAGCGTTAATTGTACCTAATAACTGATTTGTCTGATTATTTCCCATTTCGGTGCTGGTGCGTCGCTACCTTTGCCAAGGTTGGCTGCTTGCAAAAGACACTTAAGAGGAAAAGTCAGAAATTCTCATTACCATAAGTAAATTAACGTATCATCTTTTCAGGATTTACGTAACCTACCACGTATTTTCGTCATTGCGACCGTAGGGAAGCAATCTCAAAGCCTTTATTTTCATGCCGAGTGCGTAAGTCCTACTTTTATTAAAGACGTATTTAAGCGTAACCATATTAATACCTTCCTTTAAGCCCGATAAATGCAAAACATTACACAGGCATTAGTTAAATGGCTTCCTACTGGTGCTGGAGCTGGTGTAACAGTTCATTTCCTCCTTAACCAACAATGGATACAGGCTGTAATTTCCACTTTTCTCACTGCCAGTTCCTCTCTTTGGGTGAAGTTTAGCGGCGAATTTATGAAAGCCCTAGAAGCGAAAGCAGAGGAAAAAGGTAAACAAGCTGGAGAATGGACTGCTAAACAAGCAGACGACTTACCAAATCAATTTATTAAAAAATTTTCAGGATTTGAGAGTAAGTATAAAAGGTTATTAGTTGATTTTTATTGTGACTTTGAGACCGAGGGGTTCAAAATTGGCTTACCTGTCTTGAATTTAGAAGATGTATTTGTACCGTTAAAAGTTGAGACAGGTAATTTAGAAAATATTCCTGGTGCAATGGTTTCTACTCAACACACCAGTCAACATTTTGAAAATCAAGAAATTTGGGATTTTTTAGCTGCTATTTATAAACAAAATATTTATCGCCGCATGGCTGTTATTGCTCCCCCTGGATATGGTAAAACAACCTTGCTGAAGCATTTAACTTTGACATATGCCAAAAATGGTCATAGCAAATATAAAGCACCGGCATTTTTACCAGTTTTATTGTACCTGCGCGATATCCGTGAAAAAATTACTAGCGATAATCCTCCAAATTTACCAGAATTAATTACCAATCACTTAAAAAATCAACCTGCTTTTGCTGAACTCAACCCCCAAACAGACTGGTTTAATCAACAATTAAAAAATGGTAAGTGTTTGGTCATGTTGGATGGATTGGATGAAGTCGCTGATAGTAATGAACGCTTGCAGGTAAGTAAATGGGTAAATCAGCAAATGGCTACTTATCGCCAAACAGCTTTTATTATTACTTCTCGTCCTTATGGTTATAGTAGTGCGCCTGTGGATGAGGTGAAAGTTATTTTAAAAGTTCTACCTTTCACCTTAGAGCAGATGAAGCAATTTATTAACAGTTGGTATCTGCAAACAGAAATTAGAAGTCGCGCAGGCAGAAATAATCAGGTAGTTAGGGCAGAAGCTGAGACAAATGCCGCCGATTTAATTGACCGGATTATTAATAATCGTGCTATAGCTGATATGGCAACAAATCCGCTTTTGGTAACAATGATTGCTACTGTTCACTATAGCGGTAGTGCTTTACCAGGACGGAGGGTAGAACTTTATCAAAAAATTTGTGATTTACTTTTGGGAACTCGACTAAATGCGAGAATTAAACCCCCTCTGACATCTGAACAATATAAATCGGTATTGCAAGTTTTGGCACTGGATTTGATGAAAAGGGAAACTCGCACTTTTGCACCAGCAAAAGTTGAGAGTTTAATTGATAAGGAACTGCAAACAATAGTTAATATTACATTAACGTCAGGAGAATTTTTAGAACAAGTTAAAGATGTGAGTGGGTTGATAGTTGAAAGAGAGCAAGGTATATTTGAATTTGCTCATTTGAGTTTTCAGGAATATTTAGCTGCGGCTGAGGTGAAGGAGTTGCAGCGAGAACAAATATTAATTGATAATTTTGATAATTCTTGGTGGGCGGAAACAATTCGCCTTTATGCGGCTCAAAGTGATGCCACTAATTTGATTCAAGCAGCGTTTCTAAATCAAACAGTTGCCTCTTTAACTTTGGCTTATGATTGTTGGAAAGAAAGTAAGAAAGTAGAACTACAAACAAAACTATATCTGGAAAATATTCTTGAAGATGGATTGATATCTAAAAAGGCCAAAATTGCCCAAATAGCAGCACAGGTGAAATTGACCAGAAGGTTAAATAACTTATTGCGAATTAATGAAACACAAGAAATAGATCAAAGTTATCTTACTTGGGCAGAGTATCAGGAGTTTATCAAAGATACTTTTGGAACAAATACTGTTGAACAAGGCTTTTTACCAGTTGATGTGAATAATATTTCTCCCACTCAACCTGTCACGGGAATTAATTTTCAAGCTGCTAATCGTTTTTGTGCTTGGTTGAGTTTAAACTCTAATTTTGATAACAACCTAATTCGTTATAGATTACCCACAGAAGCAGAAGCAAACCAGTATCCAGCCAGAGAAGAGAAGCATCTTACCTGTTGGACTCAGGAAAACCGCACTGATGGAGAAGAAATCAGGGTTGTGAAAGATCAATGGCCAGAACAATACAGACAACTTTTGGAACACTTAGCTGCTGGAAATTGGCGCGAGGCTGATGAGGAGACAGCTAAAATGATGCTGAAAGTAACTAAACGAGAACGTGAAGGGTTTTTAGACGTTGATGCTATTGAAAAATTTCCCTGCTCTGACCTCCGTACTATTGACCAACTGTGGGTACAATATAGTGAGGGTCGCTTTGGTTTGAGTGTTCAGAAGCGTATTTACGAAGAACAAGGGAAAGAATGGTCTAAGATGTATAGCGCATTAGACTGGTCAAGTAGGATATATGATTATATAAAAGCCCCAGAAGGACACCTACCGTACTTTATGGTGGGATTGGTGGGATTAGATTTCGGGAGACTTGAAGGGGTAGGAGTAAGGCTCTTCTCTCGCGCAGAGACTTGTAAATTCTAACCTATAAAGCTTTCAGGCAATCTATAAACATTTTTTATTACCTACTTTTCTACGACGTTTCAAGGTTTCCCGGTTTTCGATACCTGGCACTCCCCCCTGGTGGTTGATAGCAGTTCGCCATAACAAATTTATCAGCTACTTTCTGAATTTCTGGGTCTGTTGCTTCCCATGTATTCCAAGGTAGATTCATTTGTCCTGGTGATGTTTTCTTCTTATTCGGCTTTCCTTTCAACTTCATTCCTGCTAATAGCTTGCTTCCCCAATGGTTACGCTTTTCTGGTTTTGGCTTTGGCTTTGGCTTGTACTTGCGACAAAACTCCCGATATCTAGCAGCACACTTATCTAGAGTCTTTCCCAGCCATAAAAATGCAGGATGCCATTCTGTTAAGCCAAAAATAATAAAAAAGAGCGGGTCAAAAACCCGCCCCTAAAGTAATATTAATTCAACTAGCGATCGCTACTCAATTAGCAATTTCTGGCGCTTTCAAAGATAGCTGTGGTGCCTCTTTTTGCTGCGCTAGAGTCGGCACAGAATCACGCAACCTTTCTGTTAACTGCACTGTGGTTGCGTCATACATCTGAGTCAATAATTTGGGATAAAACCCAATACCAATAATTGGCACCAACAAACAAGCAATGATAAACACTTCGCGGGGTTCCGCATCTATCAAAGCTTGGTGGGAAACTAATTCTTCGTTTTCTTGACCGTAGAAAATTTCCCGCAACATAGACAGCAAATAAATTGGAGTTAAAATTACCCCAACTGCCATCAAGAACACCACGATAACTTTAAAAGTGGAGCTATAAGCATCGCTGGTGGCAAACCCAACAAACACCATTAATTCTGCTACAAAACCGCTCATACCTGGCAATGCTAAAGAAGCCATAGAACAGGTGGTGAACATAGCAAAAATCTTTTTCATCCTCTTACCGACACCACCCATTTCATCCAACATCAAGGTGTGTGTCCGGTCATAAGTTGCCCCTACAAGGAAGAACAAACTGGCCCCGATTAAACCGTGGGAAACCATTTGTAAAACTGCCCCACTTAACCCCAAATCAGTAAAGGAGGCAAAACCAATCAGCACAAAGCCCATGTGAGAAATTGAGGAGTAGGCAATTTTCCGCTTGAGGTTGCGCTGGGCAAAGGATGTCAGGGCAGCGTAGATAATATTCACCACCCCCAAAACCACTAACACCGGTGCAAAATAAGCATGGGCATCGGGGAGCATTTGGGCATTCATGCGAATTAAGGCATAACCGCCCATTTTCAGCAGAATCCCGGCTAGTAACATGTGTACGGGGGCTGTAGCCTCACCGTGGGCATCAGGTAGCCAAGTATGTAAGGGAATAATTGGCAATTTGACAGCGTAGGCAATTAAGAACCCGCCATACAATAACATCTGGAAATTTAAGGCGAAATCCTTCAAGGCGATCGCTCGCATGTCGAAAGTCACCGTATCGCCGTAAAATCCCATTGTCAGGGCAGACAGCAAAATAAATAGCGACCCGCCAGCGGTGTATAAAATGAATTTAGTTGCTGCGTATTGCCGCTTTTTGCCTCCCCAAATCGACAGCAGAAAATATATTGGTACCAGTTCTAGTTCCCACACCAGGAAAAATAACAGCATGTCCTGAACGGCGAACACGGCAATTTGACCGCCATACATCGCCAATATCAAGAAATAAAATAGCTTGGGCTTGAAGGTGACAGGCCAAGCTGCCAAAATCGCCAGTGTGGTAATGAATCCAGTCAAAATAATCAGGGGCATAGACAAGCCATCTGCCCCCACTGACCAATTCAAACCCAATTGTGGTACCCAGGGGTAACTTTCGACTAACTGCAAATCTGGATTGGAAAAGTCGTACCCAGTATAAAAGGCGTAAACAATTAGTGCAAAATCTATTAACCCCACAATCAGGGAGTACCAGCGCACTGTTTTGCCTTCTTTGTCAGGGATGATGGGAAGAAGTAGCGACGCCGCTATTGGTAACAAAATAATGGTCGTCAGCCACGGGAAATTAGCTGTATTCATCGCAATTCGTCTGCAATCAGAATCATGTTTGGCAAAAAGACACTAGCTATTTATTAAGTAACAGCTTTTTGGTTATTTAGTCTGGCTTGTTAGGTTGATTTAATAAAACAAAGAAAGATGAAGGAGGGAAAAGATATACCCTGCCTTCATCTCGTAAAACAGTGCTGAGTGCTGAAGAACCAGTGCTGAATGGCGAACTGGTGTGTTTGAGTAAGAAGAGAATTCAAAGTCACCACTCAACCATGAAGTTAGGTTATACCGAATAAAATCACTAAGCCCAAAACAGCCCCGAAGATAATTAAGGCATAGAATTGAGCGCGACCGTTTTCTAGGTATTTCAGCCCTTCACCACTTACCAGGGTGAAAAAGCCTGTGAGGTTAACTGCACCATCGACAACCCGGAAGTCAACTTCCATAACTTGTCTGGCTACACGACGTAAGCCCAAGACAAAGACACGATGGTAAATGTCATCAAAGTACCACTTGTTGAGGGATAGCTCGTAAAGTGGTTTGATTTGCGAGGCGATGGCAGCTGGGTTAATTTTACCCTGCAAGTACATCAGCGAAGCCAAGGTAATACCAATTAAGGAAATGCCCACAGAAGCCCCCGCCATCACGTAAAACTCTGACGGGTTAAACTCAGCGGCTTTTTCCAAAACTTCGGTGAGGGTTTCGCTAGGGGGAAAAATGAACTCCTCGAAGTAGTTGGCGTAGGGTGTCCCTACCAAACCAATCAAAATTGAAGGTATAGCTAACAATGCCAAAGGCAAAGTCATCGTCCACGGTGATTCATGGGGAGTATCACTGTGATGTCCGTGGGCGTCATGGGCATTATGTGCTGCTAATTCTCCTTGTTTCATTGCCCCAGGTCCAAAATTAGGCGCTGGTTCGGCTGACTCTAATTCCCAGACAATGGTGGATGCAGCTTGCTTAAGTTTGGTTTTGATTTTCTCGTCAGTACCCCGGAATTTGCCTTCAAATGTCATGAAATACATTCTGAACATGTAGAAAGCGGTAATCCCGGCGGTTAGCCAGCCAATCAACCACAAAAATGGGTTAGCTTCAAAAGCATTACCGAGAATTTCATCTTTTGACCAGAAGCCAGCAAATGGCGGAACACCAGAAATTGCCAAGCAACCAATCAAAAAGGTAATGCTGGTAACGGGCATATACTTTCTTAGTCCCCCCATCAAGCGCATATCCTGGGCTAAAGCAGGGTCATGACCAACAACGCCTTCCATACCGTGAATCACCGAACCAGAACCCAAGAACAGCATGGCCTTGAAATAGGCGTGAGTCATCAGGTGGAATAAACCAGCACTGTAGGAGCCTAGTCCCATTGCCATCACCATGTAGCCTAATTGGGAGATGGTGGAGTAAGCTAGACCCTTTTTGATGTCATTTTGGGTTATGGCGATGCTAGCCCCTAAAAACGCCGTAAATGCCCCGGTAAAGGCAATGACGTTCATGGCAACTGGCACGTGTTCAAAGACTGGATACATGCGGGCAATGAGGAACACCCCGGCTGCCACCATTGTTGCTGCGTGAATCAGGGCAGAAATGGGTGTGGGGCCTTCCATTGCATCTGGTAGCCAGACATGCAAAGGAAATTGGGCAGATTTAGCAACTGGCCCCAAGAACACTAAAATCGCCAAGAGAATGGCGAGGAAATTGCTCACAGAACCTGTTTCTACCAGTTGGGCCAGGCGATCGCCCATGACACCAAAATCAAAGCTGCCTGTGGCCCAAAACAGCCCTAAAATGCCGAGGAGTAAACCAAAGTCACCCACCCGGTTGGTGACAAATGCCTTTTGACAAGCATCTGCTGCGGCCTGGCGATCGTACCAAAAGCCCACGAGCAAGTAGGAACACATCCCCACAAGTTCCCAGAAAATGTAAATCTGTACCAGGTTGGGACTAACTACCAGACCTAACATCGAGGAACCAAACAAGCTGAGATAGGCGTAAAACCTCACATATCCTGGATCATGAGCCATATAGCCATCGGTGTAGACCATGACTAATAAAGCTACTGTGGTCACAATCACCAGCATCACAGATGTGAGGTGGTCGATAGTGTAGCCCATACTCAGGTGAAAATTACCTGCTGCTGCCCATTCTAGGGTGCGGATATAAGGCGCATGTCCTTGAATTTGGCTCCACAGCAAGGCCAACGAGAACGCCATCGCTGTTCCCATCAGGGAGATGATCACCACAGCGTTGAGTTGTCGCAGGCGGTTTGTCACCTGATTTAAAGAAATTAACCCTAGACCAACTAGCATTGCCCCTAAAAGGGGAAATACTGGAATTAGCCAGGCATATTGATAGATTACTTCCATCACTGACGCTTACTTTTAGAATTCTTGACTAACTTGGCGGAACTGTTAATAATTGTGACACACACCCTTGAGGATAAAATACCCCACCCAATGAGCTTTGGGCGGGGTAATTAAGCATGGTTTTATATTTTAGCGACTGGGGACTAAGTATTAGGTACGAAAAAAGAGTGTTATTCACGCCCAGTACCCAACCCCTCATCCCCTATTTACGCTGAACGACATTCTAAATCTGCTGTCATGGCACTGTTGTATGTTTTAGTGCGATTACTGTAAGTAAGATTAATTTGTTCTAAAGCCAAACGTAAATCGTCTCTGCCACGAAAACCTTCTAGGCGCTGCCGAACTATGCCGTTTTCTACTAGTAGTAAAGTAGGTAATGACTTTAGTCGATAAGCATTAGCCAGTTTAAAATTGTCGTCAGCATTGACCCCGACTAATTTAATTTGATCCCCACATTGAGCATTAAATTGCAACAATAAAGGATGAATAATGCGACACAAGCCGCACCAAGGTGCTTCAAAATGAACTAAAACAGGGATTGGTGATTCTAAAACTTCTTGAGTAAATGTCCGCTCACTAACCGACAACACCATGACGCCTCTAAAATTATAGGGTTTTGATATCAAAACTAGCTATCAGTCGTGGGAATTGGCAAGCTGCCCAGTGCCTAAGTCATGCTTTCAGGGTAAACATGATTGTGCAACTATTTCCGCTCTTATTTTAACTTTGATAAAAAAGCCAGTGCGAGTTCACGGTGACTTTTTTGTTTTTCAACTCCTGATTGCTGCTCTTGAGGGCATCAGACTACTTTGCCATCGCTCTCCCCAGATAGCCATTTGACCAGCAATATACTTTTATAAATTATCAAACTGACTGACCCCACTCCCACTGACAGCTGTTTGAATTTATCCTACATTGATTTGGTAGCAGTTGATAAGTGGAAATTTTCATGAATTTTGTATTTTTTGGGGATCATGGGGATCATCTGAAATTACCATTCTACCCTACTAGTCGCTACAAGCAATAGAGGATGTGCCCACCATAACAGACCTATAAAAATTGTTACTCCTAAATAGGCTGGACGGATAAATTCCTGCCATTTGATAGATTGACGACCATCAATAATTGCTTGGAAAGGAATAATTGAAGTCCGTTGTTTGGCAATTTCAAAAGCTTCTCCATAACGGGCAGCCAGGCGACGATCGCCATGCCAAACTCCAAACATATGGTGCAAAATCAAACCAATGGAAGTAACCAGTGTAAAACTAGTTCCTAACCACAGAGTATGGGCAACACACCAGATTATTTGCCCTACCATCTGCGGATGGCGGGTAATACGAATGATGCCTGTCTCGTAGAGGGAGACTTGGGGCTTTTGAATAGCGGCAATTTCTAGTAGATTGAAGGTGGCAGGATACAAAAACAAAAACGAAATTGCTGACAACACCCAAACAACGGACTTTACACCAGGTACGCCCTGCACCTGCCACAGTTGTAAGCCATCGTAACGATGATTAAAAAAATAAATAATTAAGATCACAGCCAACGGTAAACTAACTAATGCAAAAAAAATGCGATAAAGCCTTGGCCCGATATACTTCTCTGCCCAAGGACGTAGAGCGGCTCCTCCACTGTGGGCGATCGCAAAAGCTATTTGTAACCCCAACATGACAAAATGACTGGGAGTAAGCCAAGAATTCAGCATCGTATACATAGGTGAGGGAATTTAACAAAAATTTAATTCAGTACAACCAATACCACAAAGTATTCCCTAGGGAACTTTCGTCAAAATGTTGTGGTACTGTCTTTTTCGAGTCAAGCTTCCAAGTTTTAGATGCAACAAAACATTTGTGGCTAGAAAGCTATGACACTTGATTTGTTGCCAAAGCTGCTTTTTTCCAAGTTTGTGGGTTGAGCCTTATGTCTGACCTTCCTTTCACTTTAGATCAGTTACGTATCCTGAAAGCGATCGCTGTAGAAGGCAGCTTCAAGCGTGCCGCTGATAGTCTTTATGTCTCACAACCTGCTGTGAGCTTGCAAGTACAAAATTTAGAACGGCAACTGGATGTGCCCTTATTTGATCGGGGAGGACGCCGCGCACAATTAACCGAAGCGGGGCATTTACTCCTGAGCTATGGGGAAAAAATCCTCAGTTTATGCCAAGAAACTTGTCGCGCTATCGAGGATTTACAAAACCTCCAAGGCGGTACCTTAATTGTCGGTGCTTCTCAAACCACCGGCACTTATCTGTTGCCGAAAATGATCGGCATGTTCCGGCAAAAGTACCCCGATGTGGCAGTCCAACTACATGTCCACTCTACCCGGCGCACCGCTTGGAGTGTCGCTAATGGACAAGTTGATCTGGCGATTATCGGGGGAGAAATTCCCGCAGAACTGGGCGAATCTTTGGAAGTTATGCCTTACGCGGAAGATGAACTGGCACTGATTCTGCCCATATTTCATCCTTTTGCTAAACTCGAAACTATCCAAAAAGAAGACCTATATAAACTTCAATTCATTGCCCTCGACTCCCAATCAACTATCCGCAAAGTAATTGACCAGGTATTAGCACGCTGTGATATCGATACCAGGCGGTTTAAATTTGAAATGGAACTGAATTCCATAGAAGCAATTAAAAACGCCGTGCAATCAGGTTTAGGTGCTGCCTTTGTCTCTACTTCCGCCATCGCTAAAGAATTACAAATGGGTGTACTAAAATGCACTCCCATTGAAGGCGTTGTGGTGAAGCGGACGCTATGGCTGATTTTTAATCCTAATCGTTATCGCTCCAAAGCAGCAGAAGCCTTTAGTCAGGAAATTCTCCCGCAATTTGCTACTCCAGACTGGAATCAAGACATGTTAAAATTATCACACAAAAAACTAGTGGTAAATACACTGGATGCAGCAACCCCAAGTTCCTCTGACGCAGGCTAACATCTAGTCATTAGTCCTTTGTTTTTTGGCAAATGACTAAATAATTACTAATTCGTAGTTCGTAATTCGTAATTAATAAGTTCAGGAAACCATTTCCCTAATTTATTGATTAAAAAAAGACAATTTATTTGTTGTTTTGTCGAGTAACTCCTTGGATTGATGGCATGACAATTACGAATTACGAATTAACAATTACGAATTATTCTGACTAATGACTAAAAACTAAAATGGAAGTCTACTGCACCCGTCCTCGCTGTCCGCGCCCTAAAAATTATTTTGCGGATTTAGATGATGTCACAACATTAAGAACAACACAGCAAAAATACTGCACTACCTGTGGGATGCCACTTCTGCTGGATGGTCGGTATGTACCCATTAAATTACTGGGAAAAGGTGGTTTTGGTGCAGCTTTTCTCGCACGCGATCGCCGGATTCCCGGAATGCGTGAGTGTGTAGTTAAGCAATTCCAACCGGCGGGAAATTTAAGCTCTACTCAACTAGAATTAGCTCAACAGCTGTTTGAAAGAGAAGCTGAAGTTCTCGCCCAAATTGGCAACGAACATGAGCAAATACCTGACTTGTTTGCTTTTTTTCCCGTGGTAGTTAATAGCTTGCAACCAGGACACCAAGACCAATTTTTTTACTTAGTTCAAGAATACATTGATGGGCTAAATCTCGAAGAAGAGTTAATACAAAATGGTAAATTTTCGGAACAGCAGGTTATAGAAGTACTGTCAGAAATTCTCAAAGTATTACAGTTTGTTCACGATAGACGCATTATTCACCGAGATATCAAGCCTTCTAATATTATGCGTCGTCGGGATGGCAAACTTTTTCTGTTGGATTTTGGTGCAGTTAAGCAAGTCACAAATGCCCCATCAGCAGGTGCTGGTTCTTCTACAGGTATTTACTCTATGGGATTTGCCCCACCTGAGCAAATGGCAGGTAATCAAGTCTTTCCATCCACAGACTTGTATGCTTTGGCTGTAACTATGCTGAATTTGCTCACAGGTCAAGAAGCAAATCAGTTATTTGATGCCTATAGTAACCAGTGGAAATGGCGCTCTCAAGTAAGTATTAATCCTCAACTCGCCGATATTTTAGATAAAATGCTGCTAGCAGCGGCTAATCAACGCTTTCAATCAGCTAATGAGGTGCTGACAGCCCTGAATCAGCCATCCACACTCCCTGTTATACCCAAACCGCAGCCGCCCCACATACAGCCCCAAGCAACACCATCTCAACCGAATTTTGCTACTTGGGAATTATTAAGTAGTGCCGCTTTTAGTGGCTTTGAAGGGGCATTAATTGCCATCGCTTTGTTTAGCTTATTGCCATCAGCTATTATTACCTTGCCAGTAGCCGCCTTAATTTTAGGGATACTAATTTTTGCCCAAACTAAGCGGTGGATTGAAAAATTCGATTTATTAATAATTTCGGGAATCACCTTCGCTATTATCGTTTTTACTCCCTGGTTCCGGGGAGATTTAGGCATTGGAGAAATCACGCTTTTAGCAGTTGCAGCTGCTTTAGTCACGATTGCTGTGACAGCAATATTTCGCCTGATTTATAAATTATTATCTTTGATATTTTAATTAAAATTAAAAAAATTAGATATGTCTTCTAAGAAAGAAACTACTATTCTTGTTTTATCTTTGCTAGTTACATTAGGCTTAGTAGGTACTGGTTTGTGGTTATTTCAAAATCGAATTTTCCCCCAAAACCAGTCAAGTAATAATTTAACAACTGATAATCAATCGATTGCTGACCGCATTAGTTTTGGAGAAAAAACTTTAAATGCTGGTGAAATAACGCCAGTCAAAAAAGAGGGAATACAGGCGTTAGCTAATGAAAATTATCCTCAAGCGATCGCTAGTTTAGAAGCATCCTTAAAACTCCAGCGTAATGACCCAGAAGCGCTGATATATCTAAATAATGCCCGTATTGGGTCTTCTCAAAGTTACACCATTGTTGCGTCTGTACCCTTAGGTACCGACCCCAACGCTTCTTTAGAAATTTTACGTGGCACTGCCCAAGTGCAAAATGCCGTTAATACTTCTGGAGGAATTAACGGAGTACCCTTAAAGGTCGGTATCGCTAATGACGATAATAATCCAGAAATAGCCCAACAAATTGCGGCTACCTTAGTCAAAAATCCGCAAATATTAGGCGTTGTTGGCCCTAATAGTAGTGATACGACTTTAGGGGCAGGCAAGATTTATAATTCGGGAAAACTGGTAGCTATTTCTCCCACCAGCACTTCGGTAAAAATTTCTAATTTTAGCCCCTACGTTTTTCGCACGGTTCCCAGTGATTTTATTGCTGCTAGAAGTTTAGCCAACTATATGGTAAAAAATTTGCAGCAAAAAAATGCCGTGGTTTTCTTTAATTCCCAGAGTAATTACAGCCAGTCCTTAAAATCAGAGTTCGTTTCTTCTGTTTTGTTAGAGGGTGGACAAGTATCACGGGAATTTGACTTGTCTCAAGCCAACTTTAGTGCGGCGCAAAGTCTAGAACAAGCCAAGCAGCAAGGTGCAAAAGTGTTGATGTTAGCAACCAATACTGACACTTTAGATAAAGCCTTACAAGTAGTTCAACTCAACCAGAAGCAATTAAGTCTTCTTGGGGGTGATGATGTGTACACAGTTAAAACTTTAGAAATTGGCAGAGATCAAGCAGTGGGAATGGTGGTAGCAGTTCCCTGGCATATTGCAGGCGATACCACATCAAAATTTCCCCAAGAATCGCGGCAGTTATGGGGTGGTGATGTCAGCTGGCGCACTGCCCTGGCCTATGATGCCACGGTGGCACTCATTGTGGCATTAGAACGTAATCCTACCCGTTCTGGAGTCCAACAAGCACTTGCATCATCTGATTTTGCTGCTCTTGGTGCTTCTGGAGCAATTCGATTTTTACCCTCAGGCGATCGCAATGCGGCTGTACAACTAGTACAAATAGTTACTGGTAATCGTTCGCGTACTGGCTATGACTTTGAACCACTCAGGTAAACCGTGGCGTTTTCTAGAACAATTTACCTTTGGGAAGGCGAGAAAATAGGCGATCGCTGCATCCACTGGTCAAGAAATTAGTTTATCCTGGAAATAGTGAAAGTTTAAGAAATTTTAAGCTCTGTTTCCAAAATACTCATGCAATGCATTGTTAATCGCCGCGCTCAGTTTTCGGCTAGTCATCGCTATTGGTTACCAGAATTGAGTGAAGCCGAGAATACTGAGAAATTTGGTGCTTGTTCGAGATTTCCCGGACATGGACACAACTATGTTTTATTCATCTCTCTAGCGGGAGAATTGGATCAATATGGCATGGTGTTGAACTTGTCTGATGTGAAACATGTAATTAAGCACGAAATTACCAGCCAACTAGACTTTTCTTATCTCAATGATGTGTGGGCAGATTTTCAAGAAACTCTACCTACAACTGAGAATATTGCACGGGTTATCTGGCAACGTTTAGCACCCCACTTGCCTTTAGTCCGTGTACAGTTATTTGAACATCCTGAACTTTGGGCAGATTATATAGGAAACGGAATGGAAGCCTACCTCAACATCAGCACTCACTTTAGCGCCGCCCATCGGCTGGCTCATCCTGACCTGAGTAACGAAGAAAATTCCCAGATTTATGGTAAATGCGCCCGTCCTCATGGTCACGGACATAACTACCATTTAGAAGTTACCGTAAAAGGGGAAATTGATTCGCGCACGGGGATGATTGTCGACTTAGGTGCTTTAAATCAGGTAATAGAAGATTATGTGGTAGAACCATTTGATCACACCTTTTTAAATAAAGATATTCCCTTCTTTGCCAACGTTGTACCCACAGCTGAAAATATCGCACTTTACATTAGTAATTTACTGCGATCGCCTATTCAGGAATTAGGCGCTACATTGTACAAAATAAAACTGATTGAAAGTCCCAATAACTCCTGTGAAATTTATTGCACAAATTCAGAAACCAAGAATGTCAGTACAATCACACAAGAGCCAGTTTTAGCGCGTATATAGTCTACCAACTGGATTTTAAAAAATCTCTAATATCCCCGGTTTCTTGAAGAAGTCGGGGATATGTGTTTTGAGTTAATTTAATTTAACGTGACGTGAGTTCGACGGAGTTTAAAAACCCCCTAAACCCATTTTTTTTTGGGAATAACATTTCTGATAGAGACGAATTTTGTAATTCGTTCTTAATAATGACTTAATATTAATATTTTTTATGTTAAGTATTTTCTGCATTAAACAGTACTCTCTAGGACACTTGCAATAAATAGCTCATACAGTGCCCCATGAGAAAGTAAACTACCAACATAGCAGCCGCAGCAAGTGCCACCAATGTCCCCGCCAGCATTAAAGAAAATTCTTTATGCTCAACAGCTTTCTCCATGAGGTGGAGTGACCACGCTACCAGCGCCACATCAAATAGTAAAATAGGGATCAACATATTTCTTAATATTTATTCATACTCGTAAACTAATGTTAACACTGTTTTAGAGAACTGTATCTAACTTGTGATAGATGTGATTACTTTTCGATCATGTTGAACACATCATGATAATAATCGAATTGGCACCGAGCGATCGCCTAGATAATTTTTGATCTCGGCTACGCTTAATTGTCCATAATGCAGTAATGATGCTAGTAATGCAGCTTCGGCTTTACCCTCAGTTAGTGCCGTATAGATATGTTCACAGTTACCTGCACCACCAGAAGCAATCACAGGAACTTGTACAGATTCAGCGATGGCTCTTGTTAACTCCAGGTCGTAGCCAGCTTGAGTCCCATCAGCATCCATACTAGTGACTAGGAGTTCTCCTGCACCTCGTCTTTCAACTTCTTGTGCCCAACGTAAAGCATCTAAGCCGGTGTTTTCCCTACCACCTCGCACGTACACATCCCAGCCGGGATTGTTGGGGTCAATCCTGCGTCTAGCATCAATAGCAACAACTATGCACTGATTACCAAAGCGATCGCTTGCCCGATCAATCAAGTCTGGATCACGTACTGCCGCAGAATTAATACTAACCTTGTCTGCGCCTGCCCGTAACAAAGCTTTAACATTTTCTAAGGATTGAATCCCACCACCTACAGTCAAAGGAATAAAGACCTGTTCAGCGGTGCGGTACACCACATCAATAATTGTATCCCGGTCTTCATGAGTGGCTGTAATATCCAGAAACACTAACTCATCAGCACCAGCCTCATTGTAAACTTTTGCTAGTTCTACGGGATCACCTGCATCCTTGAGATCTACAAAGTTAACTCCTTTTACAACCCGTCCCGCCTTAACATCTAAACACGGTAAGATTCTTTTAGACAACATAATAACTTTTTCACTCCTGGGTAATCATCCGGAATTTAAATTCTAAATTGGTGCGCGCAGTTCCCACAAAAAATTTTTGCACCCGTGTTTAGTCGCGGCCATTGTGGCCTCGATGGCACTCAAACAGTCCTCAAGTCAAAGTTGATAGCTGAATTATGGCGATAATCTCCTCGAAAAAACAGCCTCAAGAACCCAACGGACAACCAAAGCAGCGTCAGGAGTCTGCGCCCAAACCCTCCCATGAAAATATTTTGCAACCGGAAGCTGCTGTTGATGAACAAGGTAAGCAAGAAGAGAGTATCCGGCCGCAGCGATTTGCTGATTACATTGGGCAGAAAGACTTAAAGGATGTGTTAGATATTGCCATCAAAGCAGCTAAGTCACGCAGTGAGGTGTTGGATCATTTGCTGCTATATGGGCCTCCGGGATTAGGTAAAACAACAATGGCCATGATTTTAGCATCGGAGATGGGAGTAAACTACAAAATTACCAGTGCGCCAGCGTTAGAGCGTCCAAGGGATATTGTAGGGCTACTAGTGAACCTTAAACCCGGAGATATATTATTTATTGATGAAATTCACCGTCTTTCGCGGATGACCGAAGAAATTCTTTATCCGGCCATGGAAGATTATCGCTTAGATATCACCATTGGCAAGGGTTCCAGCGCCCGGATAAGAAGTGTACCACTGACTAAATTTACCTTGGTGGGAGCCACAACCCGTGTGGGTGCCTTAACTTCACCATTGCGCGATCGCTTCGGGTTAGTTCAGAAATTGCGCTTTTATGAAGTTGACGAACTCAGCCAAATTGTCTTACGCAGTGCTGAATTTCTCAAAACTCCCATTGCCCAAGATGGAGCTACAGAAATTGCCCGTCGTTCCCGTGGGACGCCCCGTATCGCTAATAGATTACTTAAGCGTGTACGTGATTATGCGGAAGTTAAATTATCTGGTGAAATTACAGAAAGTGTCGCAGCGGAGGCATTACAACTATTTCAAGTCGATCCATGCGGTTTAGATTGGACAGACCGCCGAATGTTGAGTGTAATTATTGAACAATTTAACGGTGGCCCAGTGGGATTAGAAACAATAGCCGCCGCCACAGGTGAAGATACCCAAACAATTGAAGAAGTCTATGAACCGTACCTGATGCAAATTGGTTATTTAAGCCGCACTCCTCGCGGTAGAACAGCCACAACCGCAGCCTACAAGCATTTAGGATTTAAGCCACCTAATGAACAGTTGTCGTTGTTGTAGCCGATAATGACATTCTTACCGCCAAGCTGATGCTATGGCGGGGGGAATCAACGTGTTCATAGTGAAATCAGCAGAGGGAGTGAGGCTACGGTGTACACACAAGTGTTATCAAGTTGCCTAACAGGTTCCGATCCCCTTCAAAAAGCAGGGCTGTTTAGTTCCCTAAAATGGTTAAAATTGCAAGGGTCAAAAAAATTAAAATTGAGACAAGCTGACAATTTTGGCAAGAAATTTTTGCGCCTTTGCGCGCCAGTTAAAGTTACTAAGTGTTGAACCTGAATTTATGAGAAATTCTTTCATGCCAAAAATTCGTCTTTCTAATGGAACGAAGATATTTTGTCTACAAAAAGACGAAGCCCGATTAATGTATCAGGAGGTACAGAATTATGTGAAACACGGTATTCAGATCAATGCAGGTGATACCGTTTTTGATGTTGGCGCAAATATAGGATTATTTACACTTTGGTTATTTGAAAAATTTAATCATCAAATTAATGTTTATTCTTTTGAACCCATACCTGATATTTATGAAGTATTGAATGCTAATGTTAAGGGTTTGAATGCTGAAAATATCAAATTATTTCCTTGTGGGCTTTCACAACAATCTGGTGAGGTAAAATTCACTTATTATCCAAATATGACATTTGGTTCCACTGCATACCCAATTATAAAAAACTCAGAAATAGATGACCTCAAAGATATAGCTGTAGCAAATTTCAAACATTTTCCTGCTTCGATTTCCTGGTTACGGTGGTTGCCATATTCTGTGTTCTCAAGAATTATCAATTATAAATTGACAAGCAGTTTTCAAGGACAACAAGTTGATTGTCAATTAAAAACTATTTCAGAAATTATTTTTGAACATCAAATTGAGCAAATTGATTTATTAAAAGTGGATGTGGAAAAAAGTGAAATGGATGTGTTATTGGGTATTAAAGATGAGGATTGGAAAAAAATTAAGCAAGTTTTTGTAGAAGTACATAATTTGGATTTTCGTATAGATCAAATCAGATATTTACTGAAAGATAAAGGATTTAAAAATATTAAAATTGAACAAGAACCTATACTCAATGGATCTGATATTTTTAGTTTGTATGCTTGGTAACAGTATTATGAAATATCCAAATTCTCGATGAAATCCAGTAACTGAGATATCTGCAAAAATGCAAAATGCATTAACTGTAAACTTTGTAGAGACGTTTAAGGAAAATTTCTATATTCTTGGCTGGATATGTATTTTATTGTTAACTAATAATTAAAGATTGTTTTATGATCAATGATGTTGCACATAAAAAAGAATTAAATGATTAAAATAATTGGTATTTTTCTAAGTCTATTACTTGTGTTTGGCTGGAGTAAACCAGTTATGGCAGTATCCCCACCGCCTAGCATTACTCAAGAACAGTTACAACAGGGAGATGAATTAGCAAATAAGGCTTTTACAGCTACGAATAAAGGTGATTTTGCCACGGCAGAAACTTACTGGACACAGATTATAGAACAATTTCCCACCAATGCCGGTGCATGGAGTAACCGGGGCAATTCGCGGGTGAGTCAGAATAAGTTACAAGCTGCATTGACAGATTACAACCAAGCCATAGAATTGGCTCCCAATGCCACCGATCCTTATTTGAATCGTGGTACAGCCTTGGAAGGTTTGGGAAAATGGGAAGAGGCGATCGCAGATTATAATCATGTCCTGGAACTTGATCCGAATGATGCGATGGCTTACAACAATCGAGGTAATGCCAAATCAGGGTTGGGAAAATGGGAAGAGGCGATCGCAGATTATCAAAAATCAGCAGAAATTGCCCCAAATTTTGCCTTTGCCCGTGCCAATTATGCCCTCGCCCTTTATGAAACTGGTAAAACTGACCAAGCCATCCGCGAAATGAAGAACATAGTCCGCAAATATCCCCAATTTGCCGATATGCGCGCCGCCCTCACAGCAGCTTACTGGGTAAATGGCAATAAAGGTGAAGCGGAAAGTAATTGGGTGGCAGCTTACGGACTAGATAATCGCTACAAAAATATGGACTGGGTAACAAATATCCGCCGTTGGCCTCCCAGTATGGTGGTAGCTTTAGATAAATTTTTGAAACTTCAGTAAGTATTACTGATTCTAGATTCCAGGCTAGCCATCAAAAACCTGTCTGGTAAACCTTCTGTAAACTGTCCCTGTTTTCTGGTATACATCTTTGTAAATAACCAAAAATAGGGATTATGACTCATTTTGGCATCATCTGTCCCGGCTCCACTGGTCCCATCAATACGATGCTTCCTTTAGGACAAGAACTTCAAAGACGTGGGCATCGCGTCACTCTATTCGGTATACCTGACGCTAAATCTAAAACACTGGCAGCAGGTGTGGAATTTCAAGCTGTTGGTGAGGAGGATTTTCCGGTAGGAGCAACGGCAGAATCGTTTACACAACTAGGGCAACTTAGTGGATTAGATGCATTGAAATATACGATTGACCTACTCAAGCAGTTGGCAACAATTATGCTTCGAGATGCTCCAGATTTAATAAAGACAGCAGGTGTAGAAGCGTTGTTAGTCAACCAAGGTTCGTCAGAAGGAGGGACTATTGCAGACTTTCTAGGCATTCCTTTTGTTACCGTGTGTAGTGCTGTCGTCTTGAATCGAGAAACTGGTGTTCCTCCCTTTAACACTGTTTGGCCGTATAGCCCAACTTGGTGGGCGCGTTTACGTAACAAAATGGGTTATGCATTACTGAATCGCGTTGCTAAACCAATTGGAGATGTGATTAATCAGTATCGCCAAGAGTGGAACTTACCCTTACACACTCACCCTAATGAACGCTATTCTCAACTGGCTCAAATCAGTCAAGCGCCTGCTGAGTTTGAATATCCCCGGCAGGAATTGCCTCCTTGGTTTCATTTCACAGGAACCTATCATACTTCTGCAAGTCGGACAGATGTTCCTTTTCCCTACGAAAAGTTGAATGGAAAACCTTTGATTTACGCTTCAATGGGAACATTGCAAAATCGACTAATTTGGGTTTTTCAGACCATTGCCTCAGCTTGTGAGAATTTAGATGCCCAGTTAGTAATTTCTCTGGGAGGTTCTGCTAAACCAGAATCACTGCCAGACTTGCCTGGTAATCCCTTAGTAGTTGAGTATGCACCGCAATTAGATTTGCTAGAAAAAGCCACCCTGATGATTACTCATGCGGGCATGAATACAACAATGGAATGTGTAAAAAATGGAGTGCCGATGGTGGCAATTCCCGTTGCTAATGATCAGCCAGGAGTAGCAGCACGTATTGCTTGGACAGGAGCGGGTGAGTTTGTCCCTCTCAAGAAATTAAACGTCCCCAGGTTGCAACATGTCATAAAAAGGGTATTTACAGAACAATCTTACAAACAGAATGCGCTCAGACTACAAGCAGCGACTCTTCAAGCTGGAGGGGTGACTAGAGCCGCCGATATTATTGAGCAAGTGGTATCTACGAGGAAGCCTGTATTGGCTCAAATCAGAAAATAAGAATATTTTTTCGTGCTGGTGTACTAAAAATTATTAACCATTCAGTATTTGGCAACTAGTTTTAGTGGGATGCGATCGCACCACACCCCCTTGGTTTTATACTGAACTAGTCTCACGAACTGGCTGATATTGCTCACGCCTGCCTTTGACTAGCATTTGTACACCTCCTTTGGGCCCAAACAACAAGCCTTTACGCTGTGGCTGTACTGGTTCACTATTAGCCAATTCCATTTGCCAGTTCGACAGTACGGTTGCTAATACCAATTTCATCTCAAATAAAGCAAAAGCCATGCCAATACAGCGACGGTTTCCACCACCAAAGGGTAAATATTCCGAAGCTGAAAACTGTTTTTCTAAAAAACGCTCTGGTTTAAATGTCTTGGAATCAGGATATAAATCTTCCCGATGATGGGTGAGATAAACACAGGGAATCAATAAAGTCCCAGGAGCAAACTGATATTCTCCAATTTGTAGCGGTGATTTGACTAATCTAGTCAACGTCAACATTGCGACTGGATAAAGACGTAGTGTTTCCGAACAAACTGCATTTAAATAAGGTAATCGGAAAATAGCATTGGGGTCGGGGTTTTCTCCCAGATTGTCCAACTCTTGCAATAGTCGCTCACGCACGTGGGGCTGATGATGAATCCAGTATAAAGCCCAAGCAAGTGATGTAGCTGTAGTTTCATGACCCGCTACTAATAAAGTCATCAACTCATCACGTAACTCTACATCTGTCATTGGCTCACCCGCTTCATCACGAGTTGCCATCATTAAAGATAAAATATCAGTCCGGGATGAGTCAGGTTTTGCCTTGCGTTCTTGAATCTCAGCATAGATGAGTTCGTCAATTTGCTGCCGTAAACGCAGAAACTGTCCCCAAGGACTCCATGCACCTAAATCGCGGCGCAGTGATGGTAACACCAGTAGCACTACCCGTACAATGGGTCTTTTGGGATTGAGGATAGCAATTAAAAGTTCCTTAAGTTTTTCGTAACGAGGCCCTTCAGATAAACCAAATACAGCCTTTAAAATCACCTGAAAGGAAATGGCTTGCATCGATGACAGGACAGAAATAGTCTCGCCAACCTGCCATTGATTAGTTACTTGCTTACTGATATCACGAATTAACTCACCATAGGCTAGCATTCGTTCCCCATGAAAGGGGGGAGTTAATAGCTTGCGTTGTCGCTGATGAGGCTTACCATCTAGGGACAGTAATGATTGCTGTCCCAATAAAGGCGATTTAAATCCAGCAGCTTCACCAGAGTCTAAATATTTGGGGTCGGTGCTAAAAATCTGCTGAATAGCTTGAGGGTTGCTAACGAATACTTGAGGCTTAAAAACCGGGCCAATGCGGAGAGTGAACATATCACCATAGCTTTTAGCACAGTCCTCCATATATCCCAAGGGGCTAGTCAGCCATCGATATGTTTGTAGCCAAGGCGGAGATTGGGGGCCATCAGGTAGTTGAAGAGTAGGCATATTAATGAATCTCTCAAAAACTAGAGCAGGAATCTATAGCGGTAACAGGCTTGGACAGCTATTTTTGTAAGGATTTTATGAGCAGTTGATCTTTTAAGCTATCTGACAACTAGTATGTTTGATGCACCTATTGCTTGATTTCTGCAAGCCGCACACTCGTGAATTTGAGTCATGAGTTAGGCGTTTTATTAATCTTAGAACACATATAACAATCCAGCTTTGCTGAAGATGTTCACAAATCACGAAGAATTGAAATAGGTACGCACAAATTATTGCGATAGCATCAAAACACTGTACGCACCAATACCAATATTTCCACCGAAAGTCATGCCATCAGTATCACCCCAAATAGCCCTGCCTGCTGTTGTATCGTAGCCCGGTTGATTGCCAAAATCTGGGCTAAAACCTTGCCAGTCGCTATTAAATCGCACGTACCAAATGCCTTCACGGGGAAAGCCAATATTGTAACTGTTGTAGTTGCGATCGCTCATATTTACAACCACAATTACATCATCTCCCGGGCCGCCATTTTCCCAACGATGAAAAGCAATGATTTTGTCATTATTATTGACATGATGAACATTTACATGCTGTCCTCTCAGCCCACGGGTATTGTTAAACCAATTACGACGCAAGCGAATCAGGGCTTGGTACATATCCCAAATACCGCTATATGTGTCTTTCTGACTCCAATCAATAGGAGTATGGTCACTCCAACTACCCCATTCCAAAAATTCTTGTCCTTGGAAAAGCATGGGAATACCAGGAGATGTCAAAACTAAAGCAGCCCCCAAAGTTGAACGTTTGCGCGAAAACCAACTATCTGCATTACCCCGCCATATATCTTCTGGTACACGGTATCTGTCTGGCTTATCATCTAAAGATTTGGCGACTTCATCATGTGATTCTGTGTAAATAACACGTTTAAAACCATCTGTCTCAAAGCGAGAGTAAATAGCATCTCGCACTGCAAACATATTACGCCCTTGGTCACTGGGGTTAACTATGGCTTCACGAATCACGTGATGAAAATTCAAATCCCACTGAGAACCAAAGCCTGCACCACCCGAACCTGTATCTTTAGTTAGCCATTCATTGTTACGGATATCTTCGGCGATGGTAATTTTCTCAGGCTGTCTGGCGCGAATTTCGTTATTAATCCATTGCATCAGGCTCCAGCCATCGGGAATATCATTAGCTGGGTCGTTGTTGTTCCCAAAAATATTTCTAATAAATGCCGTAGCATCTAACCTCAGACCATCTACATGGCACTCTTCTATCCACATTAAAACGTTATCACGAATATATTCCCGGACTTCTCCACGACCGTAGTCTGGTCTTGTTTGTCCCCAAGGAGTATCGGAACGTCTATCGTTGTAGAAGTAAATTCCGCCTTTGCCGTCTATATTCCAACCTGTGAATTGCCACAGATCCAAGTCATTAGGCCCTAAATGGTTGTAAACTACGTCCAAAAGTACGGCAATGCCATGTTCGTGGGATGTTTGAATAAAATTTTTAAAGTCTGTGAGTGTACCCAAAACACTTTCTATGGCAAAAGGATGAGATGGGTTGTATCCCCAGGATAAATCTCCGGGAAATTCTGTCGTGGGCATGACTTTTATGGCATTGATGCCAAGTTCCTGTAACTCTGGTAATCTAGCCCTGACACTGCGGAAGGTTCCTAAACCTGGGTCTATGTCATCGTTGAACGTGCCCACGTGCATTTCATAAATTACTAGTTGATTCCATGCTGGCATCGTAAAATTGGTGGGTGACCAATCGTAACTAGAATCATAAATAATGCAGTTGCCGTCAGAGTTGTTGAGGTTTCTAGCGTAGGGGTCTTGTTTCCAAAGAATTTGCTCACCGTTGCGAATGACGAATTTATATTCTTGCCCAACTCTGGCATTTAAGACATCTGTTGACCAGTAGCCATTGGCTTCGTGAGTCAACAGATTCGCTGTCTCAGACCAAGCGTTAAAGTCACCGACAACCGCAACACTACTAACAGAGGGTGCCCAGACACGAAAAGCTACACCGCCATCGAAAGGAATAGCACCCATCCCTGTATGTGTAGAAACCATGAAAAGTCTCCTACCTAAATATGACTTGATAAACCTCACTTCCTGTAGGCGGTGTTCCAGAAAAGTTAGGAAATCGGGTGCTGCTGATTAATCAGATGAATTATATTTCTACAGCAGGGGAACGCAAGTCTTCCACCAAGGCTTGAATTTCTGGTGGTGGGGGTGGTGTGAGACGAGAAACTACTAGGGTAACTACAAAATTAATCAGCATTCCCAAAGTGCCAATACCTTCGGGAGAGACGCCAAAAAACCAAGGTTGCATACCTGCAAATTTTACGCCGATGATATAAATCATAGTGAAAATTAAACCAGATAACATCCCTGCGATCGCACCTTGGGAATTGGTACGTTTGTCGAAAATTCCCAGAAAAATTACCGGGAAGAAGCTAGCAGCCGCTAAACCAAAGGCAAAAGCTACAACTTCACTGACAAATCCCGGTGGGTTGACGCCAAAATATCCCGCCAGCACTAGAGAAACACCCACCATAATCCGCCCCACAAATACCCGTTTTTGTTCTGAGGCGTTGGCATCTAGGATGCGGTAGTAGATATCATGGGCAACGGAACTAGAAATTACTAACAATAATCCCGATGCTGTAGACAAAGCTGCGGCCAAACCCCCAGCCGCTACTAGGGCAATTACCCAAGGTGCTAATTTAGCTACCTCTGGGGTAGAAAGTACGATAATATCTCTGTCAATTTGAATTTCGTTGGTATCAATACTGGGAGTTAACTGGTAACGCCCATCATTATTTTTGTCTTCAAAGGATAGCAATCCTGTTTTTTCCCACTTAGTCGCCCAGTCTAACTGCTGTACTTCGGTAACTGTATGATTATGCAGAGATTCAATTAAGTTATAACGGGCAAACATGGAAAGGGCAGGAGCGGTGGTATAAAGAATGGCAATAAATAATAATGCCCAACCAGCAGAAAAACGAGCTGCCCGGACGCTGGGAACTGTGTAAAAACGAACGATAATATGAGGTAATCCCGCTGTCCCTACCATTAAGGCAATGGTGGTAAACAATACATCCAGCATCGACTTGTTGACGAAGGGCTGAGTATACTCTTGAAATCCCAAATCAACTTGGATTTGATTGAGCTTAACAGCAATATCACTGAAAGTAAATGCTAATTGTGGCACGGGATTACCCGTAAGTAACCAGGCGATCGCTATTGCTGGAATTAAGTAAGCAAAAATCAAAACTCCATACTGGGCTACTTGTGTCCAGGTGATGCCTTTCATGCCTCCTAGCACAGCAAAAAAGCCGACAATCACCATACCGATGATGACACCTGTATTAATGTCTACTTGCAGGAAGCGGCTAAAAACTATGCCTACACCCCGCATTTGTCCAGCAACATAGGTGAGGGAAACAAAAATAGCTGCCACGACTGCCACTAATCTGGCTACATTGGAGTAGTAGCGATCGCCTACAAAATCTGGCACTGTATACTTACCAAATTTTCGCAGATAAGGCGCTAAAAGTAATGCCAGTAATACATAACCGCCTGTCCAACCCATTAAATAAATAGAACCGTCATATCCCAAAAAAGATATCAGTCCGGCCATGGAAATAAACGAAGCGGCGGACATCCAGTCGGCGGCGGTGGCGGCTCCATTAGCAATGGAAGGTATTCCCTGACCTGCTATGAAAAAATCTTTACTATTTTTAACTCGTGATTGCCAACCAATGTAAATGTAACCAAGGAAGGAAAGTCCTACCAACAAAATCGTCCAAATTTCTACTGACACGGTTTTGCCTCACTTCCTCAAATTATGCTTGCGGTCTAGCTTGTCCATTTGGAAAGCATAAATAAAAATCAATGCCACAAATACTAGGATTGATCCTTGCTGCGCCATCCAAAAACCAAAAGGTACGCCAAAGAAACGGATTGCATTTAACGGTTCCACCAGCAAAATACTGAAAACGATGGAAACTAATGCCCAAACAATTAAAAGGTTACGAATTAACGCAGTATTAGCACGCCAATAAGAGCGCCGCTGATGTTCGTCCATTTTTGTTGATTTTAGGTGCATCCAGCATCATATCAATGAAGTAGCTAGATAAATGATTTCATACCGTAAAATTACGTTACAGCAAACATTAAAATAATACTGTCCATCCTTCGCTTTGGGCATCTTGTTTGGTATAAGCAACACCATCGATTTTGAGACCTTGATCATCTAGCAGAGTAATCATGCCACCATTGTTGCCTAGTTGGATACCGTCTTGATGCAAAGTAACTTGCAAAACTTCACCAGGATAAATAATCCCCTTGAGGCGTTGCTGGCGCTTGATACGATCTGCCAGAGTCCAACCGTTCAAATCTATTGGGTGCGGTGAAGTATTGATTAAACTGACTGTTTCCTGATTTAAATCTTCTCCCACAGGATTCACCATAGCCGCAAAAATGCGAATCGATGTAGTTGTAGGCATGATCACATCAAGTCTATGGCCAGTGGTATCGTCAGTATGAAATGACTGGGACTGAAATGCTAAAAAAATGCCTACCCACTGATTGCGGGCTGGGTAATAAATCAGCATTCCGCCATCTTGGAAAACACCATTATCTGTTTTAAATCGCCCAACACTACCCTGATTCATGTGGAGATTATGCATACTGTTCCCAGGGAGAAAACCAAAATGCTTGTCTTCAATATCTTTTTCTGGGCCCCATTGTTCACCAAAGGGATAAAGGATGGCATCTGTAGAAACGATCGCCCGCGCCATGTATAGTTCTAGCAACTCATTGAGATCGTTGTCTGGCCCCGGTAAGTCGTATGGTACTGACTTTATCAAAGACGAATCAAACAAATTCCCGCGAATGTAGTCTAAAGCCAACCCCCCAGGTTTTCTCGCCAACTCATGAAAGCCAAAATCTAACTCTTGCAGTTCCTTGATAATGGGATGGGAGAAATTTTCATCGACAAAGTACAGCAACTCTGAGGGATTTTCCTGGGATTTGACGTTGATAGCAAGGCGATATTTTTGTGTCTCGTCAGTTACAAGCACTTGATAATGGGGAGATGGGCCTTCAGCAAATCGGCGGTTCATTGCCCGACTTTTAAGAACACCGTAATTTTTTAAAGGCATTTATTCCTCCTACATTGCATAGTGCAAAAGACGACATCAAGGTAATTGCTGCCTATAGAGCATTTCTCTTTTAGGTAAAGTTGCTTATTTAAAAGCGTAATATTTTTTAACGCCAATCTAGTATGATGTTAACATGGTGTCTCCGTGTTATTAGGGATGAAGTTAACCTGGAAATCCTATCATAAAAAAATATTCAATCACTTTAAGATGAGGAAAATTAGGGGGATAACGGAGACAAAATTTAGCATTTGTGTGGCTTTGTGGAGTTGCCATTAAACCAACTTATGTTGCGAGTTTGCACACATGCCCTAGCCAATGAGGATAAGCATAAGAATTGGCAACTAGTAATTTTGGCCCTTGATAAGTACTCAATACATAATCTGCGGTGACTTGGAGATTATCCATCAGACAATCGCCTGTACCCAAGGCTTCAAATGCTAAACTCCACCAAGGTTGATTTTGAATTACAAGCTGGGTAATTTCCACACTACACCCATTATCAATTGATGCATCGTTGGCAATTGGCTTTGCTGAACCGTTTTGCAAAATTTGATACTGCTGTAGATAGCGAACCTTCTGGATATTTACCCAATATGCATGATCTGCAACCGTGGCAACTTGAAAACTTTCACCCGTGCGATCGCTACACGACCACTTACCCCATTTTTCAGCTTTGCCCTCTACAGATTCACCAAAATATACTACACCAAATTCTGCCTGACGCCATTTGATTTCCAAACGTCCTTGCCGCAATTTGATCCCCATATAGTCAGAATCGGGAACACAAAGATAGACATCTTCCCGTTTTTCGGGTGGTTCCATCGGGTTAATTAAACAATTTTGCTGAAACCAAACTACAACATCTTGGGGAATTGTATCTGGGTAAAACCAGCGTAATTCGTGACTTGTAAGCATAAATTTACCTAGCTTAGAGTTAACATTCACCACATTTTCTCGATCCACTGCATCATGCGAAGCGACACGGTTGATGGGACAATATATACGAGAAATAACGCTGATCCTGTTTTGTTGCCAGCCTAAAGGAATCTTGAGAAATGTGGAAAAGAATTTTATTTATTTTGCTATTGGTATTGAGCCTGAATCTGAGTAATCCTGGTGTAGCTAATGCGGCTGGATTCAAAAGCTTTGTAGATTCTTATGATGGCTATGAGTTTTTATACCCTAATGGCTGGCTACAAGTGAAAGTGTCCGACGGCCCCGATGTAGTATTTCATGACTTGATTGAAGTATCTGAAAATGTCTCTGTGGTAATTAGTCCCGTTCCCGATAACAAAAGCCTAGAAGAACTGGGAACACCTACAGAAGTAGGATATAAATTGGGTAAAGCTGCACTTGCTCCCCCTGACTCTGGTCGTTCGGCTGAATTAGTCAATGCCTTTGAGCGCGAATCTAATGGAAAAACATACTACATATTAGAGTATGAAGTGAAACTGCCCAACAGGGAACAACGACACAACGTCACCAGTGTTGCCGTCAGCCGTGGTAAGCTATTTACTTTCAACGCCTCAATTTCCGAAAGACGTTGGCCCAGAATCCAAGGGTTGATCAAAAATGTGGTCAATTCCTTCTCTGTATATTAGGGAGTTGGGAGTAGGGAGTGGGGAGTAGGGAGTAGTAAATTGTGAATTGCCAATTATGAAAACGCCTCCATTTGTACTTGCTTCAGCTTCTCCGGCGCGGCTGCGCTTGCTGCAAACTGTGGGAATTGAACCGATAGTCAAGCCTAGTGATTTTGATGAGTCGCAAATCCAAATTGATGATCCTGCACAGTTAGTGCAAACTCTTGCACAACGCAAAGCGGAAACTGTCGTCCCGCAGTTTGAATCAGCCTTAATTATGGGTTGCGATTCAGTTTTGTCCATGAATGGGGAGATTTATGGTAAACCAGCAGATGCAGCCGAAGCGATCGCTCGTTGGCAATTAATGCAAGGGAAATTTGGTGATCTGTATACAGGTCATGTCTTAATTGACTTGTGCCAAAATCGCACTCTAGTTAGATGTCAGATGACAAGAGTGTACTTTGCCCACATGAGCGATCGCACTATCCAAGCCTATGTAGCTACAGGCGAACCGCTCAAATGTGCTGGTGCATTTGCCCTTGAAGGTTTCGGTAGTCTATTTGTGGAAAAAATCGCAGGTTGTCACAGCAACGTTATCGGTCTGAGTTTACCCTTGCTACGGCAGATGATTGAGGAAATAGGATACAACATAACTGATTTTTGGCAATAGTTAATAATTCTGTGTAAAAAACAACATACTCATGCGTTCTTCTTTGTGCCTTTGCGCCTTTGCGTGACATAAACTCATGATTCACACAGCAATGCAAAATATCAACTATTCCATCGCGCGAATTTGCTGATTAGCTGCATTTTGCCCCCGAACCATAGCCGACTGTAAAGATTGTTGACCCAACAAAGCACTAATAAACTGATTATCAAAATTATTAGAAATTGCCCCTGGATATTGACCCACCTGCCAAGGAGTAGCATAATCGACACCAGCCACCAAAGGCGATCGCAAAGCATCTTTGTCATAACCCAACTTTTGCGCCACCGATTTACGTGTTGGTAGTGCAAAACCTGTACCCGTCCACTTGGCCATACCTTCCTTACCAGTCAGATAAGAAATCAACTCCCAAGCTGCGGCTTTGTGCTGCGACTGTTTATTCATCACATAGGCAACAGTAAACACCATCGTGCCTTTTTTGTCATTTATCCTAGGTACTTCTGCTGTAGCAAAGTCCAACTGTGGAAAAGTCGTCTCCAAAAAAGGAATCGCCCAATTACCTTCAATCACCATTGCTACCCGACCTTGACCAAACATTTCCGTACCTGAGTTAGTCCCGACATCCGTAGGTTGAGCAGATGTGCCGTCTTTTTGATACTGGTCTACCACCAACTGTAATCCCTGCACACCTTCAGGACTAGCAAACGCTGCGTAACCATTTTGATCAACTACTTGCCCACCAAAAGCCTGTATTTTATAAGCTTGACGGCTTAACTCTGGGGAGATTCCAAAACCGTATTTGCTGACTTTGCCAGTTAACTGCTGAGAATAGGTGCGTAATTCATTCCAAGTAGTTGGCGGACTACTCAAACCTGCATCAGCAAAAGCTTTTTTGTTATAAAACAGTGCCAGAGTGGAATAATCTTTGGGTAGACCATAGATGTAATTCTGGGACTGAAAATTTGCCAGTAAACTCTCCTCAAAGTCCCCTAGGTCAAAATCCGGGGTGATGTAAGCATTTAGCGGTTCCAGGACATTTTGCCTCATCAAGAAAGGCGCTTCCAATGCTTCCAGATAAAAAACATCAGGTGCAGCATCCCCTATCAGACGGGTTGTCATCACATCCATATATTGGTCAGAAATTACCTCATATTTCACCTTAATGGTGGGATGTTGTGCCTCAAACTCCTGTAATAACTGCCTTAAAAGTTTTTGCTCCACCGGATTACCAGCCCAGCCACTAAGT
This sequence comes from Anabaena sp. CCY 9613, assembly GCF_963920895.1. NCBI lineage: Bacteria > Bacillati > Cyanobacteriota > Cyanophyceae > Nostocales > Nostocaceae > Anabaena > Anabaena sp. CCY 9613. Next base: position 223,242 of record NZ_CAWUDE010000003.1, on the reverse strand, counting down.
TTAATGGTGACGGCGGTAGATACTGGAGGTGAAATTACTAGATTATGGCAGCTAATCACAGCGATGGCGATCGCAATTACCAGTACCCAAAATTTAACCCAGCTTTTGTTGATCACAAGCAAATGCCAGTTCTTTACTTAATATATATCTTTTTATTTTGTAAATTTATATTGAAGTAATCTGTATTTTTATTGAGAAATGCAATATAAAATAACGAATAATTATCACCAAAGTCTATAAAAAAATTCGAGTTCCTCAGTAACCGGACTCATGCTTGGGTATTTACCCCGTCAATAAAAGTTATGACCTCTTTTCAACTTGACACATCAGTACCGGTAACTCTGGAAATTCCCCAGATTGCCCCACCACCAATAGCAATCTCTCCCGTTTCTCCAACCAACTCTAGAATTGCCAAAGATGCGATTCGCACTAGTTTAAAAGCCTCAACCTTTGATGCAGTCTTCGCAGCAGTTTTTTCCCTGTGTACCAGCGGAATTTTGCTGAGTAATTTTTTGGTGGAATTAGATGCTAGTCCAGTAGTATTTGGGATGCTATGTTCCATCCCCATGCTGGTAAATCTTGTTCAACCCTTAGGCGCTTACCTATCGGAACAAACAACCAGCCGCTTTCAGTATTCCCTGCGGACTCATGGAATTGCACGGTTACTGTGGCTAATTTTAGTATTAGCTATCGCAGTTTGGAGTTGGAGAGGCTTCAATCCTCATTATTTAGTGGGATTGACATTATTGATTGTTCTCTTTAGCCATCTTCTAGGAGGATTAGGAAGCGCATCCTGGCTAAGTTGGTTAGCAATGATTGTGCCCCGAAAATTGCGTGGTAGATATTTTGGCATCCGCAATAGCGCCGCCAGCCTGACAAATTTGCTTTGTGTCCCCTTAGCTGGTTTAGCTGTATCCCACTGGAAAGGCGGGAGTTTACAAGGGTATGGGGTAGTGTTGCTGATTGGTGTCGTGTTGGGGATTGTGGGATTAGGGTGTCAGTACTTTAAAGTAGATATGAATCCCAAGTCACAAAACACCGTAATTAATTACCCTCAAACAGAGGAATTTGGGAGTGAATTTATTTCTGCACCGCAAATCACGGCTCCACAAAACAGCATTTGGCAAAACTCGAATTTTTTGAAATTTTTGGGATATTTTTGCTTTTGGATGTTTGCTGTTAATCTGAGTGCGCCTTTTTTTACCCTTTACATGCTAGATAATCTAGATTTAGATATCAGCTGGGTGACACTCTACAGCAGTCTCCAAGCAGGAGCAAACTTGTTAATGTTGATTCTGTGGGGAAAATTAGCAGACAAAATTGGTAATCGTCCGATTCTGATCTTTGTAGGGATTCTGGTTGCAATTACACCACTTTTATGGTTAGGAATTAGCAGCAATCACCTTGACCTGTGGTTATGGCTGCCATTGTTACATATCTTAACTGGAGGGACATGGGCAGCCATTGACTTGTGTACCAACAATATGCAGCTAGAGATTGCGCCCCTGAAAAATCAGTCTATCTACTTTGCGATCGCAGCTGCCATTGCCGGACTAGGAGGTGCGTTAGGCACAACCATCGGCAGTTTAATAGCACAATTTACCAACTGTGGAGGCTTACTAGGACTGTTTGCCCTCTCTAGTGTTTTGCGTTTGTTCGCACTTGTACCATTGATGTTTGTCAATGAGGGAGTAGGGAGTGGGGAGTAACGAAGAAATTTTCCCCCTGCCCCCCTGCCTCTTTCCCCCTGCTTCTTCTATTCAGCCGCCGTAGGACTTAAACTCATTGTTTCCCACAGTACCATTGGATGTGTAGTGGGAATTGGTTGGTGCAAAGCAATTAGCTGGGCTAAGGTTTTCTTTAATTGGGTACGGGATACGATGTCATCCACAAAGCCATGCTTGAGCAAATCTTCTGCGGTTTGAAAATCTTCTGGGAGCTTTTCTCGTAGGGTTTGCTCAATTACTCGCCGACCAGCAAAACCAATGGTTGCTTTTGGTTCAGCAATGATAATATCTCCCAACATGGCAAAGCTAGCGGTAACACCGCCTGTGGTGGGATTGGTCAAAATAGGAATGTAGAGTAATTTGGCTTGGCGATGGCGTTCTAAAGCTGCGGAGATTTTGGCCATCTGCATCAGGGACAGCATACCTTCTTGCATCCTGGCTCCACCAGAGGTACAGATGATGACTACAGGATATCGTCGCTGAGTTGCTTGCTCAATCAAGCGGGTAAGTTTTTCACCGACGACTGAACCCATACTACCGCCCATAAAGCGGAAGTCCATCACACCCAAGGCAATGGGTAAGCCGTTGATTTCACCTAAACCGGTTTTGACTGCGTCTACTAAACCCAGTTTTTCTTCCATTTCCCGCAAGCGATCGCTGTAGAGTTTGCGATCGCGAAATTGTAGGGGATCTGTGGGGCGCAAATGCTCGTCTATTGGTCGCCAAGTATTGTTATCTATCAACTGGCGGATGCGCTCATCGCTATCCACTCGATTATGATGTCCACATTCAACGCAGACCATCTGATTAGCCCGCAGGTCTTTTGTATAGCTTAATACACCACATTTAGGACATTTGTGCCACAGCCCATCAGCAATTTCACGTTCTTGACGTTCCAAATTGGTAGACCCTGATTTCCGTCGATTTGCAAACCAATCTAACAGAGACTTTAAACCACGTGATTCTTCGTTGTTCGCCATTTTTATCTTTTTTTTAAGTGGGTATGAGGTTGAAAACATATCAAGCCACTATTGGGATGCCTAGATGAAAAAGTCTTAAGTCCAGAACAATTAATTGTGACCCTTGACCTAACGCTTTCAAAGTCTCCAGATTTGCTCTTGTACAGACGCACATAACACCCCAATTTTAGCTTTTGATTCTTGACTACATTTCAAATTACGCTTCTTAGCAATCCAGACCTTATTTTGTATCTTTGGTTGCCAGCTTAACGAAAATGCTCATACCAACACAAGTCTCTTGCAAGCTTGAGTTTTGTAAATGTATTAGCAAAGTCAAGATCATTTAGATATATCAATCCCCAATCAAGAGGCCCTTTCCCAAACCCTAAGGAAGTGCGCTTGCCAACAGTGACTCTTTATCAAGAGGGTGACACAAGTCACAAGCTGATATTACCAAAGACTTAACAGGGGTTGGGGTAATGACGGTTACAAACATGGGGACACTTCTGTGTGAGACGCTCCGCCCTAAGGGTATCTATATGCATCGCTGGGGACTAGGAACTGGGTAGGTTTTCTTCCTCATGCCCTTCATCTCCTTCATCCTCTCTACTTCTCTTTAAAAAAACAACCCCATATAGGCAGATAAAATCGCTTCGCCAGTAAATAGGGTGATGACTGACCCTAAAGCGAGAAAAGGGCCAAAGGGGATTTTTTGACTACTTTTTTGGCGCGATCGCCAGATGACACCGCCGCCAATTAATACGCCTACAGCACAAGCAATAAAACTCGCTAACAGCAGGTATCGCCAACCTAACCAAGCGCCCATCATGGCTGCTAGTTTGGCATCGCCGGCTCCCATTGCGGTTTTACCTAAGGCGATGGAACCAATGTGAGCGATGGCATCAAATAGCCACAAACCTAAGACTGCACCCACAATTGCCATCATCAGGTGATTAATTAATCCCACCCAACTAGCTTGCATAAAACCCAGAGCCATTTGAAAGATGATCCCTAAGACCAAACCCGACCGTGTAAGTGGATTAGGCAGGGTCATGGTATCCAAATCAATTAGCGATAAAGCTAATAACCAACTGCAAAATGCCCAATAGCCTATAGTAATAATTGAAACTTGAAATACCGTAAATACCAGCAAAAAAATTATGCCCGTTATCGCTTCTACTACTGGATAACGGACAGAAATCTGGCTTTTGCAATAGCGGCATCGCCCTCTCAACCATATCCATCCCAGCACAGGCACATTGTCGTTAGCTTTTAGCTGGTTTAAGCAATGGGGACAGCGAGAAGGCGGCCACAAAATAGATAATTTAGCGGGTAACCGATAAACTACAACATTAATAAAGCTACCAATAGATGCACCCAGCGCGAAGACAATGATACTCGCCGGGACGACCATCACAATGTCCATATAATCCTTGTGTCATTTGTTCTGTGTCATTTGTCGTTGATTTTTTGTTCTTTGTCGACAGTAAATCAATCAACTAATGACCAATGACCAATGACCAATGACTAATACATATGCGATTCAATTTGATTCAACGGGACAAAACATTCTTGCGGTAAAAGAACTGGTTGGTCAGTAAAAATTACTTTACCTCGATGATTCACGCGATTAATTGCTACTCCTGAAGGCTGTCCAGCTATTTCAGGATGTACTTCACAGTGGGTATAGTAGATCTGCCCGGCTGCTCTGATTACGGCTGGATCAATCAAAGGAGACTGGTTTTTGGGGGCAGTGAATTTTGTTTGTTCTTGTCGTAATGCGTACACTATCGACTGCTGTATAATTGCTAGATTTGTCCTTAGTCTATCCGAAACTTTTAGCAAAGACTGCCAAATTGCCAGATTTAGGCGAAAAATTATTATTTTTCCAAAGCTTTGATGAGCGAGTCTCCCATAGCGCGACAACCTAAAAGATTCATGTTAGTAGACATAATATCGCCTGTGCGATCGCCTTGGGCTAAAACTTGTAATACAGCTTGTTCGATTTTGTCAGCTGCTTGGGGTTGGTCTAAACCGTAGCGTAACATCATCGCTGCACTTAAAACCTGAGCTAAAGGATTGGCTTTATCTTGTCCGGCGATATCTGGGGCGGAACCGTGGACTGGTTCAAATACACCAGGCCCAGAAGCGCCTAAACTAGCTGAGGGTAACATCCCAATGCTACCTGTGAGCATAGCCGCCGCATCAGAGAGGATATCGCCAAACAAATTGCCAGTGACAATCGTATCGAATTGCTTGGGAGCGCGTACTAGTTGCATCGCCGCATTATCTACATATAGATGGGATAGTTCCACATCGGGATATTCTTGAGCCAATTGAGTCATGCGATCGCGCCACAATTGAGATACATCTAATACATTGGCCTTATCTACCGAACATAGTTTCCCGCCGCGTTTCCGTGCTGCTTCAAAAGCTACTCTACCAATGCGGTCAATTTCCGATTCAGTGTAAACCATTGTATTCACACCGCGTTTTTCTCCGGTGTCGGTGGTAAAAATCCCCTTAGGTTTACCAAAATAAATGCCCCCAGTGAGTTCGCGCACCACCATAATATCTACGCCTTCCACAACTTCCCGCTTTAAAGTGGAAGCATCAATTAATTGGGGCAAAATTTGGGCTGGACGCAAATTAGCAAATAAACCCAAACCCGCACGTAACCCCAACAAACCTGCTTCTGGGCGTAAATGAGATGGCAGAGAATCCCACTTATAACCACCAATAGCTGCCAGTAAGACAGCATCACTATTGCGACAAGTATCTAGGGTAATATCTGGCAAAGGTTCACCTGTAGCGTCAATGGCTGCACCACCGATGAGAGCTTCTGAAAATGCAAACTCAATATCAAATTGCTTCCCTACGACTTTCAGCACATCTACCGCCACTGCCATAATTTCAGGGCCAATGCCGTCGCCAGGGAGTAAGGTAATGCGGTAGTTCTGAGTCATAGTTGGTTTTTACTAGGTAAATGCTTGCAGAGTGAAGTACCACAAGTTTCGCTTTGCTACACTTGTGGCTTCGCGTCTCATTCGCCGTTGCCACGTTAGGAATACATAAAGTATTCGGGACTAGACCCGATGATAGTCTTACACAGCGTCTCTACTGGTTGCCCAGCTTTATCTCCTCATGGGGAGAACCCGCGCAGCCGTCCGCCTCCCGCAGACAGTTTGATTTTTTTTGCGACACGTTCACCTTGGATTTGCAGCAATGGCTAACCAGCTAGGCTCACGTCTTCCCCAATCTCTGATGTTTCTGCGGCAAGAGTGTTACTCTACTTCGGAATTAGCCTGTCTGATGTCCATACAGTTGGGTGGGTCAACGACCATCAGTATTTTTCCATATTCTCGCTGTGTAATCAAGACACTGCCCTTGCTTTCATCACCAAAGGGACGTTTTACTGTACTAGAGTACTTCCCGCAAGGCTAGTTAAATATCATACCCAGCAAAATGCACCTATGGAGCTTTCAATCTCAAGCTGAAATTATGCGTTTAGGAATAGAAGCATTGAGTAAGGCTCTTGGCCCTGCTGGTATGGCACGATTTATGCAGCAATTTGAAATGGGTAGCGGTGATTACACGCGAGATAGAGATCAAATTTTAGGAAATCCCTCTATCGATGAAATTTTTGCGGATATCCAAGAAATGCAGCAAGAGCAGCAGGAGGAAGGCGGAAGCTAAAAAATTGTTACCGATAGTGGTTGTCAAGACTTGAAAATCTAGATAATCGCTACTCCCCAGGCCCCGCCTAAGTTCTTACTTTTGAGTACAAATAGGTATCAGTTACAATTTCCGAAACGAGGCTGACAACAGTTGTCTCCAGAAGCTAGGTTAGTGTGTAATCAACCACCACCCCTAGCAGGTATGGTAAAAGAATTAGCAATTTCTACCCGTGGACTCACGAAGCAGTTTGAGCGTCATGTTGCTGTTAATGACGTTGATTTAGAAATCCAACAGGGTGAAGTATACGGTTTGATTGGGCCTAATGGCGCAGGTAAAACGACTCTCATTCGCATGTTGGCGGCCGCAGAAGAACCAACTACAGGTGAGATTTATATTAATGGCGATCGCCTGCGTCGTGACAAGAGTAACCCTACTCTCAAACGTCGTCTAGGCTACTTACCCGATGACTATCCACTGTATGAGGAGTTGACAGTCTGGGACTACCTAGATTATTTTGCCCGTCTGTATCGTTTACGGGAACCGCGTCGCACTCAACGCTTACATGAAGTTTTAGAACTGATTCAATTGGGTAATAAACGTCACAGCCTGATTTCTACCCTGTCACGGGGGATGAAGCAGCGCTTGAGTTTAGCACGGACTATCATCCATGAACCGATTTTACTGTTATTAGATGAACCTGTTTCTGGACTTGACCCCATCGCCAGGATGCAATTCCGCGAAATTATCAAGGCGTTGCAAGAAGCAGGGATGACAATTTTAATTTCTTCCCACGTCCTCAGCGACTTAGCGGAACTGTGTACCTCTGTGGGGATTATGGAACTTGGTTTCCTCGTAGAAAGTACCTCACTCAAACAACTTTACCAGCGTCTTGCTCGCCAGCAAATTGTAGTATCAACTCTCGGTAATTTAGAAACACTTGTAGGTGAACTGAAAAATCAACCTTTGGTGGAAGAGTTACAGGTAATATCAGAAAAAAACAGTGTACGGCTAAATTTTTCTGGCAAAGAAGAAGATAGTGCTGAATTATTGCGATCGCTCATTCATTCTGGTATTCCTGTAACTGATTTTCACTGTACTCAAGAAGATTTAGAAACTATTTTCTTGAAGTTAGGACACAAACAGGCATCTTAATTAGTCAATATTTACACTCCCTATCCTTGGATTTTTTGAGCATGACACTAAATTGGGCTAAGTTTTCTTTATTAGTTTTGTTAAATATGCGACTGCTAACACAAGTTAAATTAGCAGGAGAATATACGACAAAAGCATTGCTAACAGGACATTAAATAATTTGATGTTACCCATATTTACGCTTCATTACTAACTCATACTTTTAAAGGGTTGTAAATTATGAAATCTCACTGGCTCAATCAAATAGGTGATTGGAATCCTCAACTGTTACGGGAAATTAAAGGCCGTCTAAAAACGCGTAACATTTTATTGGCAATGAGTATTTCCATACTGGGGCAATTTGTACTATTAATTTATGCCCAGTCCTTACTACCTTCTAATAATGTTTTATTGTATAATTCCTCCCATAAATATTGTACTGGTAAATTTTTGGATGGTTTTTCCAAATGTCTAGGGGATGAATTAGGAAATATCCTTATCAACTGGCAATTGTGGTATTTAGATGTATTTACCTTGCTCAGTATTATTGGTTCTTTTACTTTATTAGTTGGAGGAACATATTTATTAATCAGTAATTTATCCACTGAAGAACAGCGTGATACGCTCAATTTTATTCGCCTGAGTCCCCAATCACCTCAAAGTATTTTATTGGGAAAAATGCTAGGTGTGCCTATTATGCTGTATGTGGTTGCCTTGCTGGCAATTCCTTTACATTTGTGGTTAGGGTTTGCAGCTAAAATTCCCTCAACTATGATTTTCAGTTTCTATGCACTTATATTTGCTGCTTGTTTTTTTTACTACAGTGGAGCATTACTTTTTGGCTTAATTGGTTCCTGGTTGGGCGGTTTTCAAGCCTGGTTAGGAAGTGGTACAGTCTTGGGATTTCTCATTTTCTCTAAAGAAGTGCTAAATCGTAATGTATTATCTGACAATCCATTAGTTCTTTGGAAGTTGATTAATCCTTATTATTTAGTGCCACACTCTTATGTTAGTTCTACATACCTTCCACTATTAAGTAAGTTTCATTGGTTTAGTGAACCAATAGGAGTAGTATTTTTAAGTACCGCCTGTTTTGCTTTATTAATTTATGGCATCGGCTCATATTTTATTTGGCAATCTTTGCAGCGTTGCTTTCGTGATTCTCATATTACTATGTTAAGTAAGCGGCAGAGTTATATACTAACTACTTGCTTTGCCATTATTACTATAGGATGCGCTAATTGGCAAAATTTGGTATTTGGTCAGTATTATAACTATGGTACATTGTCCGAAAATATAGCTGGGCTATTATTTTTGAATCTTGGTCTATTTTTGTACTTAATTGCTGCTCTCAATCCTCATCGTCAAACGCTACAAGATTGGGCACGTTATCGACATAGTTATCATTTTGAAAAATTAGGTAATAAAAGCTTAATCCAAGATTTAATTTGGGGTGAAAAAAGTCCAGGCACTTTAGCGATCGCCCTTAATGCCATGATTGCAATTACCTGCTTAAGTGGATTTATTTTAGTTTCAAAAATCGATATCAGTACTAAAATTCCTGCCTTTGTTTCTCTCGCTTTTTGTGGTATTTTAGCTGTCACTTATGCAGCCTTAGTCCAAATCCTATTATTCATGAAAAACGAGCAAAGATTATTCTGGACAACTGGCGTATTGGGTGCGGTAATTGTATTACCACTAATTTTATCTATATTATTTTCCCAATCTGGAAACAATTTTTTTATCTGGCTCTTTTCAATAGCTGCACCATTGATGATTTTATTTCCTTCAGGAAACTATGCACCATCTTTTAATAATTACGTCATAGCATTTGTTGGTCATCTGATAATTCTGGGATTATTGGTGTTTCAACTAACGCGGACGTTGAACAAAGCAGGTGAATCATCCACCAAAGCAATGGCTGTAAAAAATTAAGGTTTGTAGTCCTAAAGCGCCACTACGAGCCACAATAATATAGAGCCAGTTTTCACTGTCAACCATGCGACAAAATAATCCCATTACTGTAGAATTTCGTCATGTCACCTTTAGCCGCAACCATCGCCCTTTAGTATCAAATCTTAATTTCTCGATTCACCAGGGCGAAGCCTTAGTATTACTCGGACGTAGTGGTAGCGGTAAAACTACAACCATGAAATTAATCAATCGCCTACTTACACCCACCCAAGGCGAAGTTTTATTTAATGGTATTCCTACAACTCAATGGGATGAAATTCAACTGCGGCGCAAAATTGGCTATGTGATTCAAGAAACTGGTTTGTTTCCCCATTTTAGTGTTGAACGCAATGTGGGTTTAGTCCCGGCTTTGGAAGGTTGGCAACCTAAACAAATTAAAGCGCGGGTTTATGAATTGTTACAATTGGTAGGCTTAGATCCTGGACAATTTGCAGGACGCTATCCCCATGAACTTTCGGGAGGACAAAAGCAACGGGTGGGTGTTGCTAGGGCTTTAGCTGCTGATCCGCCTGTATTATTGATGGATGAACCATTTGGCGCACTTGATCCCATCACCCGTTTAGAACTGCAACAAGAGTTTCGGCGGTTACAACAAGAATTAGGTAAGACAGTGGTGTTTGTCACCCACGATATTCAAGAAGCCTTTGTTTTAGCTTCACGTATTGGTTTAATGTATGACGGAGAATTGGTAGTATTGGGGACAAAGGATGAATTTAAGCGATCGCAACATCCAGAAAGTTTAGCTTTTCTTGAATGTCTGCGTTCTCTAGAAAATATATGAATGACTTTTTCCTGATCAAGTATGCCCCAGAAATCCTCCAACATACCTTAGAACATTTGTTCATGGTGAGTATTGCGATCGCAACTGCTACACTCATCGGTATTCCTTTAGGTATTTTAATCACCCGCAAAACTCATCTGCGTCAACCGATTCTCGGTATTGCCAATATTCTGCAAACTATCCCCAGTTTGGCTTTGTTTGGTTTACTGATTCCAGTCCCCGTAATTGGTGGTATTGGTGTTGTCCCCGCTATTGTGGCTTTAACTGTATATTCTTTTCTGCCAATAATTCGTAATACTTACACAGGTATTACAGGGGTAGACCCAGCAATTCGGGAAGCTGGTAAAGGTATGGGTATGACAGATAGACAGCTATTGTTACAGGTGGAAATCCCTTTGGCAATGGGTGTGATTTTGGCAGGTGTGCGGGTAGCAACAGTCATTGCTATTGGTATTGCAACTATTGCAGCCGCTATTGGTGCTGGTGGTTTGGGAGTATTTATTTTTCGCGGAATTGCTGTGGTAAATAATCAGTTAATTTTAGCTGGGGCTGTACCGGCGGCGGTAATTGCTTTACTGGCTGATTGGGGTATTGGTTGGGTGGAGAAAAAATTAAAAATTAAATAAATCAGGGGCTAGAGGCTAGAGGCTAGTAATCATGAAAAAGTTGTTGATATTATGTATTTTAACTTGTGTAATGGCGGTGGCGATCGCTAGTTGTAACTTCAAGACAAATATTACTAGTCGCGGTGATATTATTGTTGCTTCTAAAGATTTTACTGAACAAGATATTTTAGGTGAACTTTTAGCCCAACAAATCGAAGATACTACTAATTTAACAGTTGCTCGTCGTCCTCGTTTGGGTGGTACTTTTGTTTGTCATAATGCTATTCTTGCTGGACAAATTGATGCTTATATTGAATATACAGGTACGATTTTTACTTCTATTTTGAAACAAGAAGTTATTAATGACCCGCAAATAGTACATGAGAAAATACAACAAGCTTATTCCGATAAATTTAACCTAGAAGTAATGCCAAGTCTAGGTTTTGAAAATACGTTTGCGATGATTGTCCGGGGTGAAGATGCTAGACGCTACAACATTCAAACCCTCTCGGAAGCTGCTAAATATACACCCCAGTGGCGCGGTGGGTTTGGTTACGAGTTTTTAGAACGAGAAGATGGTTTTCCAGGATTAGCTACAACCTACAATTTGAGTTTTGCTAGACCTCCCCAAATTATGGACTTGGGTTTGATATATCGGGCTTTGATGCAAAAACAGGTGGATATGATTGCAGGAAATTCTACAGATGGGCAAATCTCTCGTTTGGGTTTAGTAGTACTGCAAGATGACCAAAAATATTTTCCACCTTATGAAGCTGCACCAATTGTTCGGCAAGAAACTTTAACTAAATATCCCCAATTAAAAAATGCCATCAATCAACTGACTGGAAAAATTACAGCCGATGAAATGCGGCAGTTAAATTATTTAGTCGAGGGGGAATTACAAGATATTAAAGATGTTGTCCGCGAGTTTCGTAAATCTAAAAACATGTTTTAAAAGTTAGTTATGCTTCTTGAATATTTACCGATGCAATTATTCAACATTTTGGTTAAATAATGATTAGGGATGTTTTATTTTCTTTGAGATTTACGTCTTGAATTTCTACAATTGCATTGCGAATAGATGCAATCCCAGAATTTGTTAATCGCTGTTCTATATGATTCTTAATTAAATGTATCAATAAAATTTTCAGAAAAGACTTAATCTGCCGCAAAATTGCCTTTTTGCTCATCCCCTCTAATTCATCAACAATTGCCAAAGCATCTGCATAACGTCCTTGTAAGATGCTATTTCTGAGGTCAGTGAGTTCCTGTGTCATTGTTTACCATTTACCATCTCCCTGCTTTCCAATCTTCACCACCGGGTAACTGAGTTAAAGTATTCGCCATAATTGCGGGTAATTGTTTCGCTGAATAGGCATATGTAAGGGTTAAAAACTTGAAAGCATTCTCAATTATCTCAGTTCTATTGATAACATCAGCTAATTGAAATTGACTGTACTTTCCATTCATCACTTCCAAACTAGCATCAGCTATAGCATCTTCAATTACTTCCTCTTCTATTAAATTTACCCATTCGTCTTGATTGACATAATAAGATGTTTTATTTTCCTTGAGATTCACTTCTTGAATTTCTCGAATTGAGTTGCGAATAGAAGCTACCCAAGAATTTGTTAATCGCTGCTCTATTTGATTTTTAATTAAATGTATCAATAAAATTTTCAGAAAAGACTTAATCTGCCGCAAAATTGCCTTTTTGCTCATCCCCTCTAATTCATCAACAATTGCCAAAGCATCTGCGTAACGTCCTTGCAAAATACTATGTCTGAGGTCTGTTAATTCTTGTGTCATTATCTACCTCCATGACCAACGTATTAGCGTAATATACATGATATTCACTATTATTATAATGTTGCTTTTAATGAAAATACGACTATAAATCGAGTGGTTTATTGGGAGAATCCCAATTTGGCAAAAATATCAGCAACTGACGTAAAAACCTGATTATACTTTCTTAGCTTTACGTCTTTGCGGTATCCGCTACGCATTGGCAGAGCTTTTGCTTTAGCGATAAGTTATTTTACCCCCTTGAGTAAGCCAAAATTTAGTAAATAAATTAAAATTACAGATTTAGGATACTCCCAGTTTATTTTTATTCTTACCTGGAAAATACTTATTCAATATGGACAAATTGCCCCCAAAGCAGCTGCTTGAAAGTATTTATCAGCAACTATTACCTACCTTACAAATTGAAAGTATCAATCCCCGTAATCCCATCAAGGTTAGTTATCTTCCACAACCTTGGCGACTACTTGGCACAGGAAATTACGCTGCTGTAGTTTATCACCCTGACTACCCTGACTCTGTAGTCAAAATTTATGCCCCCGGACGACCAGGCTATGAAGAGGAAGTAGAAGTTTACCGTCGTCTAGGTTCTCATCCGGCTTTCTCCGAGTGTTTGTATGCCAAAGATTGCTTTTTAGTCTTGAAACGGCTTTATGGAACAACGCTCTATGATTGTCTGCACTTGGGTTTACCTATTCCCAAACAAGTAATACGGGACATTGATAAAGCTCTCGACTATGCCCAAAGTCGCGGACTCTACCCTCACGATGTCCACGGTCGTAATGTCATGATGCACCAAGGACGAGGATTAGTTGTAGACATCTCAGATTTTTTGCATCAAGAAGCCTGTTCAAAGTGGAAGGATTTGAAAAAAGCTTATTACTGGTTCTATCTTCCCGTATTGTCTCCACTGCGACTGCGTGTGCCATACTCTGCCTTAGATATGAGCCGCAAATGTTATCGTCTAGGAACTTCTTTTAAAACTTCCTGTTGTCAATTAGTCCGAAGATTAGGTCACTTTAAATATTTAAATCGCTAGTTTAACCCTTTATATACTCCGCGTAGCAGTACTAGTCTTTTACAGCGGTTTTTGAGTGGGTATACCAACACCACGGGGAAAACCATCTGGCGTATTTGCTATTTTACGCATATATAAACAATGACGAATGCTGTCACTGAGGGGAGTAGTAAATTTATCAATTAATTCAATCACTCCACCTAGTTTTTTCACAGCATATTGTAAAGCTGTTGTTTCTTCATCTGTCCAATTACCACGATAAATCACAGCTAAACCACCCTGTTTCAGCAATGGTAGGACATATTCAGCACAGACTGAAGCATTACCCACAGCACGAATTAAAGCTACATCATAGTTTTGGCGATGCTGGTTTTGATGACCTATTTCTTCGGCTCTAGTAATCACAGTGTTGGCATTTTTTAAATTAATTTCAGTTAATAATTTTTCTAAAAAATTAATTTTTTTGCGCGTTGAATCTACAAGAGTAATTGTGCCATTAGGCAGGGTAATTGCTATCGGCACACCGGGAAAACCTGCACCTGTACCAATATCAATAACAGATGCGTTCTCTGAAAATTTCGAGATAAATTTTTGTTGTGGTGCAATTCCTCGCAGCGAATCCCAAAGATGTTTTTCCCAAAATTCTTGCGGGTCAGTAATGCGAGTTAAATTTAACTGACGATTACCTTCTAGGATTAAATCATAAAGCTGCTGAAATTGTTGCTGCTGCTGTTGTGTGGGTTGCCAATTCAACGTTTGCTGCCAAATTTCCGTCATTTCCGGAAGCAGAAGAGTAGAGTTAGTCATGAGTTGTGAGTCATTAGTCATTGGGAATTAACTTATCACCTATTATTTACTCCCTACTCCCTACTTCCCATTATTTACACTGCTGCTTGTGGTTCTTTAACCTTCGCTGCTAGCATTTCGGGGTCTACTGATTGTAATTCACCGTGGTTCAGTGTCCAACAACAATCTGCGATCGCCAGCATATCTCCAGCATCATGAGTCACTACTAACAGTGTCCAATGTTGTTTGAGTTTCGCTAATAAATTAACTAATTGCCGACGCATTGACCAGTCCAAGCCGGCTGTAGGTTCGTCTAATAACAATACATTTGGTTGACGAATTAATTGCACCGCCAAAGCTAAACGCCTTTGTTGACCACCACTCAAAGCATGGGGTGCTGTGGAGAGCGATAAATGCTCTAATCCTACTTCACTTAATGCCTGCTTAACTCTCTGGGAGCCTAATTCGGGATGCCCTAAACGCAATTCTTCTAAAATTGTCCCACCGCAAAAGTGACGTTCGGGAAACTGAAAGACTAATCCAGCCAATTGTTGTAGCTGTTCAGGTATCAGTTCTTGTTCTCGCCAAAATAGTGCGCCAGAAGTTGGTTCAGCTAGTCCAGATAAAATTTCTAATAAAGTACTTTTGCCAGAACCACTCGGCCCGATAATCAAACCAAGTTTTTGGGGTGCTAATTGTAGGTTAATTGACTTGAGAATCGCTGTGGGGCTAGCTGTGGGATGATAATTTAGATCTTTAAGATAGAGCATTTGTGAAAAAAATAGAGAGTAGGGAGTAGCAAGTAAAGAGTAGGGAGTGGGAAAAGATTATGATGGCATGGATTTTAGTCCACTAAAGTGGACTAGAAGCTATTCGCGAGGAAATAAATTTCTGGACGGGAGATTTAAGGTAATAATAAAAACCAAACCTGTTTCTGCTTTCCATTGTTACAGACTTACCTTTAACCAAGGCTACAAAAATCATGGGAACTTGGCAAATTAACGGCAGTCAACCTGTGTAGAATATTTGGGCTAAAGCAGACGCAAGTTATAGTTAACCGTCCTTTGCATTTTAAGTATCATTTAGAACTATTTCAACAGCAAGTGTGCTGAGAATTACAATGACTGAACGGTGTTCTACTCCTCAACCAATAGCATTTGCCAGACTCTCGCGGCTCTCTCAGACAGCCTTTGCCGCAGCGATCGCCCTCAATTTATGGGTGAATCCCTCTCTAGCTGCCGATCCATTTCGGACTAACGAACCGCGTAACATTGGCGACAACACAGAAGCAGCTTTTAAAGCAGTTTTTCAACAAGGTGATTATCTCGCCGCCGAGCGTCACTTGCAACAAGCAATATCCACTGAGCCAAATGAACCTCTAGCTTATGCGATGAAGGCATCTTTAGCATACGCCAACAAAGACTTAGCTACACTAGACACTTACAGCAAAAAAACTTTAGAAGCCGGACAAAAGTTGATTGCTACTGATCAATTACGTGGCAACGTGTACACTGCTGTCGGACACTTTTTGGAAGGGGCAGTAATTCTTACCCGTGAAGGTACCCTCAAAGGTGCGCCCCAAGCTTTAACTAGACTACGGCAAGTCTATCAACATTTAGATAGAGCAGAAGCGATCGCACCTCAAGATCCAGAACTGAATTTACTCAAGGGCTATATGGATTTGATGCTAGCCGTCAATTTACCCTTTGCCAGTCCCGATGATGCCATCGACAGGTTAAAGACAAATGCCGCCCCGCAGTACTTGGCAGAGCGTGGCATTGCTCTTGCTTATCGTGACCTAAAACGCTACCCCCAAGCTTTAGAGTATGTGAACCGTGCTTTAAATACAACATCTGATAACCCAGAGTTGTATTATCTTAAAGCCCAAATCCTCAGAAAACAGGGACAAAACGATAAAAGCCAGTCACTGATTAAAGAAGCGATCGCCAACTTTGACAAAGCCTTAACTAAAAGAACCCAACTCCCAGCCACTTTAGTCAGACAAATTGAGCGTGAACG
The DNA here is from genome assembly GCF_963920895.1 of Anabaena sp. CCY 9613. Lineage (NCBI taxonomy): Bacteria > Bacillati > Cyanobacteriota > Cyanophyceae > Nostocales > Nostocaceae > Anabaena > Anabaena sp. CCY 9613. The sequence goes on along the minus strand of NZ_CAWUDE010000003.1, from coordinate 206,761 downwards.
CAACAATACGATGAATAGCCTCAATGCTATGGGTGGTTAATTTAGATAAAGCGTGGTGACAAGGGGATGAGGGAAAAAAACTAAAATACTTCCCCATTCCCCACCTCCTCATCCTGATATGCTTATTACTAATCAAGATATTTGACCGTAATGCAAATTCAGTTCCGCGAGATTAATCCTTTTGATGTGTGGATTTGGCTGAAATTCAGCACAGTTCCTTCTGGACGAGAAAAACAATATGTAGAAGAAGTTTTTAATTCTTGGTTTTATTTGGGCAAACTGGGTGCATTTAATGCCGAAAATCTCCAGGTACAAGACACTGGACTGGAAATTAGCTACATGAATTATGACCAACAAGGTTATGACAAAAGCTTGGTTGCATTAATGCACAATATGGGTGAATTTGAGTATGAGGGACAGTGGGCGCGTTGTTGGTTTGACTTGGGAACCAGTGATGCGATCGCTCTTGATATATTAATCAATGCCCTCACCCAGCTAAATCAGGAATATGTCACTATTGAGGATTTGTACATTGGCGGCGAAAATGAAGATTGGCCTGTCGAGGATAGCGATAGCCATTATTCCTCTACTTATGATAATTAGTGACAACAATGAGCAAAGCAAACGAAATTCGGGTATTAGCCTTGGGGCTGATTCGGGATGGTGAACGTATTTTTGTTTCTGAAGGTTATGACCCCGTAAAACAAGAAACATTCTATCGCGCTTTGGGTGGTGGGGTTGATTTGGGTGAAACTAGCCAAGCTGCTTTAAAAAGAGAATTTCAAGAGGAAATCCAAGCAGACTTAATAAATATTCGCTACTTAGGTTGTATAGAAAATATATTTACATTTAACGGTAGGCAAGGTCACGAAATTATTCAACTTTACCAATGTGATTTTGCTGACACTAAATTTTATCAATTAGAAAGCTTAATATTTTCTGAATCAGAACATCATAAACATAAGGCACTGTGGTTAGATATTTCTCGGTTTAAATCAGCTGAACTAAAATTAGTTCCCGAAGAATTTTTCAAATATTTATAAATAATTACGAATTTCTAATCATATCTATCCTTTTTTGATTTAATTACTTTGAGGACATCATCATGCTGTTGACCTTCTATGATGTCTTTCAAATGTATTTTTCCTTCAATATATTGAATATGGATACGCCATCCAGATATTTTATCAATATCGGCTCTGTATATTGCTTGTTTAATACCAGTGACTTTATGGAGTCTTGTCTTCGGGAAATTTCGGGTTCTGTGACATTCATTGTCTTCTAGTTCAGCCAAAGCTTCAAGAAAATCATATTTTAGGTTGTTTGGCAAAATCTTCATCGCCTCATTAATCACACCATACTCGTCTAGAAGAGGTTTGATTTGTGACATTAGCGCAAATTAACCTTAACCTCTTGATTTTCCACCGTAAAATCTTGGTAAAGTGACTCTGCAACTGAATTGTATGCTTTTGGTGCATCTTCGGGCTTGACAACTCTAAATAAAGTTATCAGTATCCTTTCAAATATTGGATCATCATCAATAGTTAGAATTATCCTAATTTTTTCATTAATTCTCAAAGAATATATGGAAGAATCGTAGTTTTCATTGAGCCTAATTTCTCTTAGTTGTGTACTATTTTGATAAATTAAATTTTTCTCTTCAGAGAGAAGTTCCATATATCGATTCAGTTTTTTAATAATCTTAAATTTTTCTGTGTTACTAAATTTCTCTAAATCTTGTTCAAACTCTTTTGTTGACTCAATGAGTATATCCATCGCATTATCTCCTAGACGGAAATCCCCAACTTACTTCAAATTTAGCGTAGAGCTATCAATAATTGAAGTGTTCCCAGTGTGGTAATTCAAGGTGAGAAATTTTTGTTATTTTTTCAGTTGTCTGACGCGTAAATTTGTTTACTGGATACTAAAACCCCATTCTTCTACGAGTTGAGAAACTGTTCTGCGTAATTTTTAACAGTACGGTAGTGTGGAATACCCTACTTATTCGTCGGTTAGCACACTAAAGAACTAGATTGCCACTTTTGTAGAAATAACGTTATATTTATTTACATAAAGTTACAAATTTTAAATTAAGAGGTTCGCCATGACTATTTTAATTGCATTATTGACCGTAGGTTGGGTGGCTGCTTCAGTCTTAGGCTCTTTGGCTTATTTCCTCGGAGAACAGAGTAAGCCCATCCATGAACGTAACTGGCGTTCTGAGTCTTTTGAACAGTTAGCCAAATCGATTACTGGTATGGATACAGACTATGGTGTTCGTGTCCCAGCTTATGCAATGGACGCCTACACTAGCCGTAATCTTTCCCGCTAACATCTGTCTGCCGAAATGTGGATAAATTTAACCCCCAGCATCAAGACTGGGGGTTTTGCTTTTTTAAGTTAAGCCAAATTAATCCAACTACTACAACGGACGATAGACGCGATAGTTGATTTCGGGGAAGATATTATCCATTAATTCGACTTTTTCCAACCAACCACTATCGACTTTGCCGATTTTCACGTCTTCGTAGAGCTTATTGAACCGCATCAAGTGCGATCGCGTCCTTCTTACGGCATAGGGTACCATTGTTCCCGTCCGCATAATAAACGCCCAGTCAGAAGATTGTGCTAGTAAGAGTTCCCGCGCGGCTTGGTTCAGTGCTTTTTCCTGCAATTTATCTTCAGCTTCTATGCGTGATATTTCAATCATCCGTTCGGCTGCTTTGTGCAAATGTGGATAAATCCAAGCATTTGTATCATTTAGCCAATACTCATGGAAACCCTTAAAGCCCCAACTTGACTGTGAAGGGCGACACACTTGCTGCGTCGGTTCTGCCCGCAAATAATCAGCCAGATGAGTCATTTGATAAGTTCCTTGGTCATACCATGACTTGCGGAACAGGTAATCAATGAACCAAGGGCCTTCATACCACCAATGTCCAAACAATTCGGCATCATAGGGCGAAACAATAATTGGAGGACGACCCATAATACCGTGTAAATGCTCGGCTTGGCGCTCACGGTTATACATGAAATTATCTGCGTGTTCTGCTGCCTTTTCTCTCGCCCAATAAGGGTCGTAGAGTGCCTTATCCGAAAGCCCTAAACCACGTCCAGTAATTTTGTGATACTTAATGCCCGTATTTTTCCGTTGACCGTTGGGCATGATATAAGGCTTAATGTACTCATATTCTGCTTCCCAGCCCAAATCTTTGTAAAATTCCCGATATTCTGCCGCACCAGGATAGCCAACTTCTGAAGACCATACCTGTTGGGAAGATTCATGATCTCGGCCAAAAGCCGCCACACCGGTTTCTGTAAAAATCGGGGCATAAGTGCCAAAACGTGGGCGAGGACGAGCATATAAAATCCCATGTCCATCGGTGAGGAAATAGCGCAAACCAGCATCTGCCAGCATTCGCTCAAGACCTTCATAATAGGCGCATTCCGGCAACCAAATACCTCTGGGTGCTTGTCCAAAGGTTTGCTCATAGTGTTCACAAGCCACCTGAATTTGTGCCCACACAGCTTGCGGATACATTTTCATTAATGGCATGTAGCCATGAGTAGCACCGCAAGTGATAATTTCTAAATTGTTACTATCTTGGAACTGCTTAAAAGCTGTTACTAAATCACCTTTGTAGCGTTCCCATAGCTCACGCGCTTCATTAAACTCAGCGGCGTAATGTTCAGCTAAATAACGAATATGCCCATTGTGGACATTACGTTCAGCTTCTAGTTCTGTAAGTTCTTCTAGTTTGGCTAAGTGCGCGTCATAGCGTTCTTGCAATAGGGGATCACGGAGCATGGACACTAGAGGTGGTGTCATACTCATGGTGATTTTAAAGTCGATACCGTCTCGCTTTAAGCCCTCGAATACTTTCAATAAAGGAATGTATGTTTCGGTAATGGCTTCATAGAGCCATTCTTCCTCCAGCACGTAGTCACTTTCTGGGTGACGAACGAAGGGCAGATGTGCATGAAGTACAAGGGCGACGTAGCCGATAGCCATAGTGATTTTGGGGTAGTACTTGTAAGTTTAAGGACGAGGGGTTTGGCGAAATTAACAATATTTTAAGACTTTATGGGGATCGTGAGAGTAGTTTTCTCTTAGCTGTATTAACGTTTATTTTTCCATCTATGCTATTGTGCCAAACCCGACTCTATGTCCTAAGTATCATTGCTCTTCGCTTTCTTGATACAAGTGTTCTAATTCTTGCAACTGTGTTTTCCGAGATACGCGACGATACTTTTTACTCTCTAACTTCGGTTCGTACTGTTGCTTACCCTTGCCTTTAGTTTTCATCTTCAGCGTTGATTCGGGATCGGCTTGTTGGTTAAGATGAGTTTGCCGCGCGATCGCTTCATCTAAAAATTCCAAATAATGTGCATACCTTTCCCAGTCGCCGCGCACCACACAATCAGGTTCATCACGATGTAGACAATTACTAAATCGACAGCTAGCCTCAGCTAACGGCTTTCTAGCTTCTGGGAAATAATAGATTAATTCTTCCGGGCGACAATCCAAATCAGGCTGATTGAAACCGGGAGTATCTGCCAGTAAGCCTCCATCTGGCATTTCAAATAATTCTACATGGCGGGTGGTATGACGACCACGGGCTAATTTACCGGAAACTTCCCCCACGCGCAGGTTAACAGTGGGAATCAGCGCATTAATGAGGCTAGATTTGCCCACACCGGAAGGCCCAGCAATTACTGTAATTTGGTTGCTCAGATAATGAGCTAATTTGTCAATATTTATGCCATTTTGGACGCTAATAAATAAAGGTTTATAGCCCCATGCCCGTAGGCGATCGCTTATTTCTTGTTGTCCCTGTGGTGAAACTAAATCACATTTATTCAAACATAAAAGCACATCCACATCAGTAGACTCAGCTTTCAGCAGAAACCGACTTAATTGGTAAGGTTCTAGTGGCGGATCAGCAACAGCAAACACCAGCAGAATTTGGTCAACATTAGCGATCGCCGGACGATCCAATTGGCTGGAACGGGGTAGAACATCAGAAATTGCTCCTCTCCCCCCAGACCAATCTGGTTCTTCCACAACCACGCGATCGCCCACCATTACCTGTTGCCCGATTTTTTTTAGGCGGGTTCTGCGAGTACAGAGGAGGATGGGAGTTGGTAGTTGGGAAGAATCATTTTCTTGTTCCCCCCTGCCCCCTGCCTCTTCTACGTCCAGCTGTACGCGATAAAAATTGGCCTGCACGGCTAGCACCGTACCAATTAACTGTCCGGTAGTAGAAATATTATCTACTGTCATTGGGCAGTAACAGGACGGCGGACTAGCAAGGCAAAATAGCCCTCGCAATCTGTAATTTTCTCAACATGATAACCTGCCATTGTCAAGCTATCAGGAACTTGCTCAATTGGTTCTCCAGAGTCTAGCCATACTTCCAGCAAACCTCCTGGCGACATTTTTTCCAGATATAATTTTGTTCGTACGAAGTTAATGGGACAAGGTGTGCCACGTAGATCAAGTTGAGCATCAGGAGATGAAAGGGAGGATAAAATCATTACTTAAATAGATTTCCCAAAAATCCTTCTAGACCACCTTTACCGGTACGGTCTCCCTTGATTTTAGCCAGTTTCTCCAGCAATTCTCTTTCCTCTGGGGTCACCTTGTTAGGAATGTCAATTAATACCGTCAGCATATGATCTCCACGACTGACAGGATTACCTAACCGGGGTACGCCTCGATTTTCCAACTTCATCACTGTATTTGGCTGGGTACCGGCGGGAATAATCAATTCCACTGGCCCGTCTACTGTCTCTACCTCCAAACGACATCCTAAAATTGCTTGCAGGTAACTGACTTTAATTTCTGAGAGAACATTAATTCCATCCCGTTGGAATTCTTCATCTTCATTGACAAATAAGTAAACATACAAATCTCCAGGAGGGCCACCACGTTGTCCTGCATCCCCTTCTTGGGAGATTCGCAAGCGTGTACCATTGTCCACTCCAGCCGGAATGGTGATTTTTAGTTTCTTGGGTACTTGATTTGTGCCCTTACCGTCACAAGCATCACACTTGTCTTCAATTACCATGCCCGTACCGTTACAGGTGGGACAAGTCGAAACTTGAGTAAAGCTGCCAAAAGGCGTTCTCGTAACACGGCGTACTTGACCCGATCCGCTACAAGTTGAACAAGTGCGTGGACGAGTTCCCGCTTTAGCACCAGAACCACCACAAACGTCACACACTTCTAGATGCGAAATGCGAATTTCCTTTTCGCCACCAAATACCGCTTCACGAAAGTCTAATTTTAGGTCTAGCCTTAAGTCGTCACCTCGTACTGGCCCGCTGCGCCGTCTTTGTGTTGGGCCACCCACGCCGCTACCAGCAAAGCCGCTAAAGATACTTTCAAAGATATCGGCAAAACCGCCCATATCCCCCATATCTTGGAAGCCTGCACCAGCAGCAGCAGCACCTGAAACACCAGCTTCACCAAAACGGTTATAACGCTCTCGCACATCTGGCTCAGAAAGCACTTCATAAGCGCGGTTAATTTCCTTAAACCGATCTTCCGCTCCCGGTTCTTTGTTCACATCTGGGTGATACTTCCGGGCTAAACGGCGGTAGGCTTGTTTGATGTCTTCTTTGTCGGCGTCACGAGAGACACCCAGAATTTCGTAATAGTCGCGGGCCATATAACAAAGGTAAAAGTTAGGAGGAAGAAAGCAGAAGGCATTAAACGCCACAGTCATTTACTACCCTACGGTAAGCCGTATCTTGGAAAAGCGACTACCTGTAAAATTAAGGTAATCAGTCTGTTAACCCAAGGGTCAAAACTTTTTCAAGTTACTTGTTTTTGTAACGTAGATCCTGAGTTGGGCGGCTTGCCGGAAGCTAGGTAGAAGGCAAAAATAAATTTTTATTAATATATTGATTTTACCTTTTACTTTTGACAAAAATCACCAGCAAGTTGGAAGCAACAGTTACTTTCCTCATCAAATACAACAAAAGCTGCCAAAGTTAGGAGCAGAGCCTGTCTCTTTTACAATTGTGCTACTTAGTAGGGTCAAAACACGCTGATAAACCATAGGAGCTAGCCGTACCTAATGGTGCGGAAAACCCTCCAGATAAAATTTAAGCGCATCTGTACTGGTACACTGTCTAGCCCACGGCAATTCGCTTTTATAATCTAGCAAAATTAGGGACTAGGGACTAGTGAAGTTTTGATTTACCTCTAACCTCTAGCCTCTAGCCTCTCAAATTAATCTATTGCTTCATAATCAGCCTGTGAGGTACTTTCTTCATCAAAATCAAAGTTAAATTGAGGTATTAGGGTGCCATTCATGGGTTGCTCTGATTCAGATGTCAACAGACTATCTGGAGCTTCTTCAACTTTTTCACTATCTTGGTCGTTAGCTCGATTATAGACATCAGCACCAATGGCAAATAAAGTTTCTTGGAAGTCATCTAAGCACTGTTGAAATTCTATGAGCGAGATGCTGGGATTTGTCATTACAGCTTGGAGTTGCGCGACTTTTTCGGTGGCTGAAGCTTTCATCTGCTCACCAATAAAGACGCCGTTATCCTTTAAGGTGGATTCGTAACTGAATAAGAGATTATCTGCTTGGTTTTTGAGCGCAACTAGTTCTTTACGTTTTTTATCTTCCTCAGCAAATACTTCGGCTTCTTGCCGCATCTTTTCTACTTCGTTGGTACTCAAACCACCGGTATTGGTAATCCGAATACTTTGCTCTCGACCAGTGCCTTTATCTTGGGCTGCAACTTTGAGGATACCGTTGACATCAATTTCAAAAGATACCTCTATTTGTGGCACTCCACGGGATGCAGGGGGAATTCCTGTCAGCAGAAATTTACCCAAACTCTTGTTATCCCTTGCCATTGCCCGTTCACCTTGGAGGACATGAATTTCTACTGATGTTTGCCCATCAACGGCAGTAGAAAACACTTGGGATTTACTGGTGGGAATTGTGGTGTTACGTTCGATAATTTTGGTAAATACCTCGCCTAAGGTTTCAATTCCTAAAGATAAGGGTGTAACGTCTAGTAACAACAGATTATCGACTTCACCACCCAGTACCCCTGCTTGAATCGCCGCTCCTAGAGCTACTGCTTCATCTGGGTTAATAGAGCGATCGGGTGCTTTACCATGAAAAAACTTGACGAGGGCATTTTGAACCGCGGGAATGCGGGTGGAACCACCTACTAAAATAATCCGGTCTATGTCTTGTGCTTGGAGATCTGCATCTTTGAGAGCTTGAATCATCGGTTCGATGGTGGCTTCAATTAACCGCCCTGCCAGTTCTTCAAATTGAGCGCGGCTGAGTTCCATTTCTAGATGCTTGGGCCCACTCTCATCGGCAGTGATAAATGGCAAATTGATGGAGGTACTCGCCATGCTGGAGAGTTCAATTTTTGCCTTTTCTGCTGCTTCCCTGAGGCGTTGCAGTGCCATTTTATCGAGGGAGAGGTCGATTTCTTCTTCTTGCTGGAAGTGTTTGATCATCCAGTTGACGATAGAGTTATCAAAATCATCTCCGCCTAAGTGGTTGTTACCACAAGTTGCTTTAACTTCAAAAACTCCGTCTCCCAATTGCAGGATAGACACATCAAAGGTGCCGCCTCCCAAGTCGAATACTAAAATCAACTGTTCTTGGTCTTGCTTTTCCAAACCAAAGGCTAAAGCAGCCGCAGTTGGTTCATTAATGATTCGCAAAACTTCTAGTCCGGCAATGGTACCCGCATCTTTGGTTGCTTGTCGTTGAGCATCTGTAAAATAGGCTGGTACGGTAATTACTGCCTGAGTTACAGCTTCACCTAAAAAATTTTCCGCATCCTGCTTGAGTTTTTGCAGAACCATTGCGGAAATTTCTTGAGGAGTATAATTGCGTTCCCGAATTTGCACATCAACGGTATCGTCTCGGCCTTTGATACAGGCATAAGGCACGCGACTGCGTTCTGTTTCAGTATCTTCCCAGCGACGACCGATGAATCGCTTGATACTGTAAATTGTGTTTTCAGCATTAGTTACGGCTTGGCGCTTTGCCAGTTGACCGACCAAGCGATCGCCACCTTTCCCAAATCCTACAATACTAGGCGTGGTACGTCCGCCTTCGGAGTTGGAGATCACAATCGGTTGACCACCTTCCAAAACTGCGACGCAACTGTTTGTAGTGCCTAAGTCGATCCCAATAACTTTTCCCATACGTACAGTATTTTTACTGAGTGCTGCTGCCGTGATTTTTCGCGGACTATATTTTGTATGGGCTAAAGCTTACGGTAACGTCTGTGGAACTCCTCTTGGGAGCAGTTGAAACACGGACTGTTGTTTAAGGTTGGCTTTTTGTGAAAAAGTCGCACCCTAGATGCAAGCTGCTATCAAAAGGAGGGCTGCAAAAGTCCGGCTAACTATCAACAGCCCTATCCTTTTTGAGATATGCGATGCTTGTTCTTAATAGAACCTAGGCACTTATGGTTAATTAGGCGAGCAACGACAGGTTAACTGTCAGCTGAACTCGACTGATCTTCCTGTGCAGGTGGTGCGTCTTCCTTAGGAGCAGCCACCTTGACCATTGAATGGCGTAGCACGCGATCGCCCAAATAATATCCGCGTACTAACTCTTCTAACACTGTTCCTTCCGGATGTTCATCCGTAGGTTCCCGCATAACTGCTTCATGAAGGTTAGGATCAAAGTCTTGACCTTCTGGACGCATTGGTGATACGCCTATACGTTTGAGGCAATCCACAAGTTGTTTATAAACTCCTTGATAACTTTTGTGAATTGTCATCTCGCCATCGGTTTGTGGCTTGAGATGCGCTCGCGCCCGCTCGAAGTTATCGACTATGGGCAGCAATTCTAAAATCGTATTGCGTTTCGCCAGCACATCTAGCTCTTCTTTTTCCTTAACAGTGCGTTTACGATAATTTTCAAAATCTGCCGCAATCCTCATATATTGAGTGTTACGTTCTTCTACTTGCGCTTTTAGGGAATCGATTTGTTGAGTCAATTCTGTCAAAGCCGCCGTTTCTATTTCTGTTTTATCTGATGCAGCGACGCCATTTTCTGATGTAAGTGTCGTATCTCCCGATACATTGGTTGGGGTTGTCACTTGCTCAGTAGCCTCGCTGCCAGATTCATGGGAATTTATGTTGGCTGGGGAGTCGCTGTTCATTGCTTGCTTTACCTCTGTTGGTTCACCCAATTGTTGGCTGATATTGTTTACCTGTTTATTTTCGTCCATGATGTCTACTCGTCTCAGATTGTTTTTATGGCAATATGTCACCACAGCTTACAACTGAGGCTAATTTGTTGCTGACGTTTTTCTGAAAGTGATGTCACCATTTTCATTATTGTGACAAATGGTGAACACCTTAGCGTAGACTCCCCTGGGACGGTATTCCGAACGTGTAGGGACGAGAGCGAAAAGAGCAGGGGAAGCAAGGGGAGCAAACCCTATTCATATATATGGACATCTGGAACTTAAGCAGATCACAAATCTAAAATCTCAAGTTCAAATTGTGTGTCAATGAAAATTATTTACCCCAGCCTGGGAATACTGTAATCAGAGGTTTTCCCTACTCATTGCTCACCTATGACTTACTCGTCTCCACAACGGCGCAGTACCGCTTTAACTACAAGAACCGAGTTTTCTCCTTTTGGCAACAAGCTAGTCCAGTCTGGCTATGTCAATACCGAACAGATGCGGCAAGCGTTGATTGAAAGTCGCAAATCTGGCAGACCCCTGACAGAAGTGCTGGAGTCTCTCACCGGTCAACAACTATCACCAGAGTTCCTTAGACAGTATAAAAAACAGCAGTTATTTGAACTTAAAATATTATACGGTGTTGAGTTCCTAGATCCGGAAGTCAACAATATTGGCAATACCAGTGTAGGGAATCTCATTGAAACCCTCATACCAGCGGATATCTGTCGTCGTCATCGCTTGGTGCCATTATCCAAAAATGATGACCAAAACCCGCCCTGTGTCTTGGTGGCAATGGTCGATCCAGATAACCTCGAAGCTTCCGATGACCTTAATCGCATCCTGCGCCCCCAGGGTTTAGCTTTACAACGCATGGTAATTACCCAAGAAGATTACCAACAGCTAATTAACCAATATTTGGATGAATTGGCTGTGCGGCAAAAGCACATAGAAAAAGAAAAATTTACGGATATTAATCAAGATTTAGAAAATCTCAGTAATCTTGATCTAGACGATGCCCCAGAAGAGATGGAGGCTGATTTAGGGGCAGCAATGAAGGGTGCAGAAGATGCCCCAGTCATCAATCTTGTGAACCGAATCTTGGCTAAAGCCTTACATGAAGGGGTGTCTGATATTCACATCGAACCGCAGGAAGAAAATTTACGCATTCGGTTTCGTAAGGATGGGGTATTAAGTGAAGCTTTCGATCCCCTACCGAAAAAAATTGTGCCTGCGGTCACTGCTCGATTTAAAATCATCTCCAATCTAGACATTGCCGAACGACGCTTACCCCAAGATGGACGCATCCGGCGCATGTTTGAGGGACGTAAGGTGGATTTCCGCGTGAATACCTTACCTAGTCGCTATGGGGAAAAAATAGTACTGCGGATTTTAGATAATTCTTCCACACAATTGGGTTTGGATAAGTTAATTACTAATCCCGAAACTTTGCAGATTGTACAGGATATGGTCAGCAAGCCTTTTGGGTTGATTTTGGTGACTGGGCCCACTGGTTCTGGTAAAACCACATCACTGTATTCGGCACTGGCAGAAAAGAACTCACCGGGAATTAATATTAGTACCGTAGAAGACCCCATTGAGTACAGTTTGCCGGGGATTACCCAAGTACAGGTAATTCGGGAAAAAGGGTTAGATTTTGCTACGGCTTTGCGGGCATTTTTGCGACAAGACCCGGATGTGTTGCTAGTGGGTGAAACACGGGATAAAGAAACAGCGAAAACCGCAATTGAAGCTGCCTTAACAGGTCACTTAGTCTTAACTACTTTACACACCAACGATGCCCCTGGTGCGATCGCTCGTTTGGGAGAAATGGGTATTGAGCCGTTCATGGTTTCTAGTTCCTTAATTGGTGTGTTGGCACAACGGTTAGTCAGGCGTGTCTGTTCTGAATGTCGTATCCCTTATACTCCCACACCTGAGGAATTAGCTCGTTATGGTCTATCAGTTTCCCAAGATGTTGGCGTAACTTTTTACAAAGCTAACACGTTGACATTAGAAGATATTACGGAAGCAAAAGCCCAAAATCAACAGATTTGTCCAAAGTGTAATGGTTCTGGCTACAAGGGACGTTGTGGTGTTTATGAAGTTATGCGAGTTACGGAAAACTTGCAAACTTTAATCAACCAAGAAGCACCAACAGAACGCATCAAGGAAGTAGCCGTGGAAGAAGGTATGAAAACCTTACTGGCTTACAGTTTGGATTTAGTGCGTCAAGGTGCCACAACTCTCGAAGAAGTAGAACGGGTGACCTTTACTGATACTGGTTTGGAAGCAGAGTTAAAGGCTAAACGCAAGAGTGGTCTTACTTGTCGGACTTGTAGCGCCGAATTACAACCGGAATGGCTTGATTGTCCTTACTGTATGACACCTCGTTTTCAAGACTAAGAATTAGTCATTAGTTATTGCTTTTGACTAGGCAATTTGGATTCAACACATAAAACAAGGAATGAGAACTATGGAAATGATGATTGAAGACTTGATGGAACAAATGATTGAAATGGGTGGCTCGGATTTACATTTATCCGCAGGTTTACCCCCTTATTTTCGTATCAGTGGCAAACTCACACCTATTGGTGACGAAGTATTGAGTGCAGACCAATGCCAAAGACTGATTTTTAGTATGCTCAACAATACCCAGCGTAAAACCCTAGAGCAAACCTGGGAGTTAGATTGTTCCTATGGTGTGAAAGGTTTAGCTCGTTTCCGGGTGAATGTTTATAAAGAACGTGGTGCTTATGCTGCATGTTTGCGGGCTTTAAGTTCCAAAATTCCTAACTTTGAAAAATTAGGTTTACCAGATGTGGTGCGGGAAATGTCAGACAAACCCAGAGGATTAATTCTGGTGACAGGCCCCACAGGTTCAGGTAAAACAACTACCCTAGCGGCAATGATTGACTTAATTAACCGCACCAAAGCAGAACATATTCTGACAGTAGAAGACCCAATTGAATTTGTTTACGAACCAATAAAAAGTTTAGTTCACCAACGGCAATTGGGTGAAGATACCAAGAGTTTTGCTAATGCTTTAAAAGCAGCTTTACGGGAAGATCCAGATATTATTCTGGTGGGAGAAATGCGGGATTTAGAAACTATTTCCTTGGCTATTTCCGCAGCAGAAACAGGACATTTAGTATTTGGTACATTACACACAAGTTCGGCTGCACAGACAGTAGATCGGATTATTGACGTGTTTCCTCATGAAAAACAAACTCAGGTACGGGTGCAGTTATCTAACTCTTTAGTAGCTGTATTTAGCCAAACTTTGGTAAGTAAGAAAAATCCCAAACCTGGTGAATTTGGTCGAATAATGGCTCAAGAAATTCTCGTTGTTACTCCGGCTATTTCTAACTTGATTAGAGAAGGTAAAACATCACAAATTTATTCGGCTATCCAGACTGGTGGCAAATTGGGTATGCAAACTTTGGAGAAGGTTTTAGCTGATTTGTACAAAGCTGGAACTATTTCTTTTGAAGCAGCAATGTCTAAAACTTCTAAACCAGACGAAATTCAACGTCTTATCGGTACTGCTGCACCCCCCGCAGGTGCAAAAGGAGTTGCTAGAGCGCATTAAATTTATAGCGAGTTTTAGATTTTTCATCCTAGCCTGAAATCCCAAATTCCCACTTCCAATTTGGATGAACTTTTCCATTAGCTAATTTTGAATTACATAATTTATGCCAACATTTGTCGCCCGTATTCGGGACTCCCAAGGAAAATCCCGAAGGGAAAAAGTTGTCGCTGAATCCTTGTCACAAGCCCGTACTAATCTTAGACAGCAGGGTTTTGTGATTCAAGATTTGAAGCAGTCTCAAAGTCTTGCCAGCTTTGATTTGAAAAAGTTTCAAACGTCAATGACTAAAGTATCCGTTAAGGATAAAGCTGTCTTTTCTCGCCAATTTGCGGCTTTGGTGAATGCAGGTGTAGCGATTGTCAGAAGTTTAGGGGTACTATCCGAACAATGTAGCAATCCTAAATTAAAGCAAGCATTGATTGACATTAGTAATGATGTGCAAAGTGGAATGAATCTATCAGATTCCATGCGTAAACATCCTGACTGCTTTGATGGTTTGTATGTGAGTATGATTCAGGCCGGTGAAGTTGGCGGTGTTTTGGATGAAGTACTAAATCGTTTGGCTAAGTTGTTAGAAGATGTAGCCAGATTACAGAATCAAATCAAATCAGCTTTGTCTTATCCCGTAGTTGTGGGGTTTTTAGCAACTGCTATCTTTGTGGGTATGACTGTTTTTCTCATTCCCATTTTTGCCAATATTTTTAAAGATTTAGGAACGGAATTACCAGCACTTACCCAATTTTTAATGACGTGTAGTGAAATATTAAGAAGTTGGTGGGCTTTCGTAGTTATTGGTAGTTTCGTAGCATTTGTAACTGCTTATAAGCAATATTACAAAACACCAGTGGGTCGGATAACTATTGACCGTCTTTCTTTGAAAATGCCTTTGTTTGGTGATTTGATCCAAAAATCATCTGTTGCGCGCTTTAGTCGTACATTTGGCGCTCTGACTCGTTCAGGTGTACCCATTCTTACTTGTTTAGAAATTGTTCGAGATACATCAGGAAACCAAGTGGTTGCTAATGCCATAGATGGCGCACGTATAGACATTCAACAAGGTGGAGTGATTAGCTTGGCTTTGCAAAAAGATGAAGTGTTTCCGGCTATGGCAATTCAGATGATTAGTATCGGCGAAGAAACTGGTGAATTAGATGCGATGTTAATGAAAATTGCTGATTTCTATGAAGATGAAGTTGAACAAGCTGTTAAGGCACTAACTAGTGTTTTGGAACCACTGATGATTGTGGTTTTAGGGGGTATGGTGGGTACGATTTTGCTAGCAATGTATTTGCCTATGTTTAAAGTGTTTGAAACTTTGGGATAGGTAATGAGAATTTATGAGTTTAGAGTTAGGAGTTAAAAGTTTTTATTCCTAACTCTTAATTTATAAGTGGGGAATTTTATTTTTAGGGTATGAGGAGGACTGAAGTCCTGACTCTTCAAGTTCGTTAGTCGCTCATGGGGGAGACCCCCAAGACCGCGCTAACTCACTACAAACTTTTAATGATTTACTTATTTAGTGGGCTATGCATGTGCAAAAATCTGATTATGAAGCGAGCTTGGCAGAGTATAGCAATAATTTAGCTGCGATCGCCTTACTTAAGGAGCATCGACCATATTTAGAAATGATTCCTAGTCTGCGTCGTCCAGATGAGAGTGTAATTACCATTCCCCTGCCTATTGTCCGTCTCCGCAGTGCTACAGATTTACAGGCAACTTGTCTACCCTGTGATGTGGCAATTTTAATGTGTGATCCTGAGTGGAAAATCAAAACTGGAGTGGAAATTTTACTTTTTATTCATCGTCCCCACGAAGATTTTTCTGATTTATTAGGACGTTGGCGAAAAACTCAAGTTTTGCTGGATAAGGATTATGAGTGGTTGATGCCTCACCGCCACAATCATATTTTGAGTGAAGGGGCTAATAGTATATATCCACTATTTATACTTTTTAGTGAAACATCTGAACGTATCCAACGGGGTCTTGTGGGCGCGGAACTACCATTTATTATGCAGACGCAATGGTTGGTTGAGGAGAGTGAGGAGGGGCTAGCCTCTAGCCCCTAGCCTCTTACTTTACAAACTGGGGCATAATTTCAGCAGCAGTGAAGATGCCGTAAATACCACGCTGGTGCAATTGTTGACCAGCTTTAAGATAGCCGAAGGCGGGGCCGCAGACATTGGCTGCCATGCTGGTTTCATCTCCTAAAGTAAAGGTATGGGTGGAGATTTTACCTTCAAAGGTGCGTCCTGTTACCTTAACGTTGGTACTGAGGGGTTTTTTAGGATTACGAGTATCCACTACTCCGCCAACTGTAACGCGATCGCGTGAACAAATACCGGCAAATTCTAACATTACGTCATCGGCGTGTTCCATATTTTCTAAGGTCAGCACACCATTGGTTTTATCTAGTAGCGCTTCTACTTCTGCGTCAGTCATCGCCCTAGCTGCTTCTACTGTGTAACCAGGCATATGTCCAATGTCTTCCCGAACGGTGGCGCGGTAAGCTTCCCAGTTAGCAATCCCTACACCAAAGGTAATTTCTACTTTGTGAATTTCGGCGTAGCTTTGGGCTGCTAAAGCGGCGGCGGCGGTTAATAGTCCAGGTGTGGCACCACATCCTGTCATGTAGGTAATTCCGGCTGCTTGCAGTTCTGCTTTCATCGCCAGGAGTTGTTCTACGGCACTAGTGCGCTTAATAGCATCTACCAAAACACCCCGCCAACCGGATTGAATAAACGCTTGGGCTACCGAGGGAATAAAATCATTGGGCAGGTTGGGTAAAGCAAGGAAATACCCATCTACAGGTTGACTGGTAGCAATTAAATCTTGAATGCTGTTATTGCTTAATGTGCCAACTGGTTCTAAATAACCAACGGAACCTTGAGATTGGTAGGTTTTAATGCATTGTTCGGGATTTAAGCCTTCAGTAGAGTATGCATAGCCTTTTTGGTCTGCGGCTGCGACTAAGATCATTTCCCGTTTACCAGCTAGGACTTTAGCGGCTGCTTGTCCTAGTCCGCCGAAACCCAGGACTCCGACACGAATTGGTTGGTTTGTTGGTTGTGTGTTCATAATTCACTGTCTTGGTTGATAGCTATGAAGATTAATTATGCTGTATTTTTATGGGTATTCAGGTTTAAAGATTGTGTTAAATTTGAAATAAATAAGACTATGATATTTTTATCATAATAAATATTATTGTAATAATATTTATTATGTGTGCTTTCCAAACATTATTACTTTAAATTGCAATATCTTATTCTGATAAGACCATATAAATTTGTAAAATTTCAGATATTTCTTTATGCAGTGGCAACCGATAGAGGACTTACCATTAAACTGGAAAAATTTAGCTAGTGTAGAGCTACCCCCTTTAGTAACTGTTTGGAATGAACAAGCAGAGCGTCTCCGTTCCTCTGGAGAATTTAGAACCTTCATGGACAGGTTACGTCGAGAAATTGCTATCGAAACTGGAATTATTGAAAGATTATATACACTAGACCGAGGAATCACTCGCTTATTAATTGAACAAGGAATCAATGAGGCTCTAATTCCTCATGGAGCAACAGATCGCCCAATTCGGCAAGTTATATCTCTTATTCAAGATCAAGAAGCAGCTATCGAAGGGTTATTTGATTTTGTAGGTGGACAAAGAACTTTATCCACTTTTTACATCAAACAGTTACATCAACTTCTAACTCAAAATCAAGATAGTACAGAAGCTAAAACATCTACAGGACAAATTATTCGTGTTCCTCTTATACGAGGTGATTGGAAGCTACGTCCTAATAATCCAGAAAGACCTGATGGCTCAATACATGAATATTGCCCTCCAGAACAGGTTGCATCGGAAATGGATAATTTAATTCAATTGCATGATCAACACCGAATACAAAAAATTCCTCCTGAAGTTGAAGCAGCATGGTTACATCATCGTTTCACACAAATTCATCCTTTTCAGGATGGCAATGGTCGAGTTGCTCGATGCCTTGCTAGTTTAGTTTTTATGCAAGCTGGATGGTTTCCGTTAGCTTTGACTAGAGACGATAGAGCAGCTTATATCGCCGCTTCAGAGTTTGCAGATCAAGGTAATTTATCCGACTTGATTAATCTGTTTGCTAAGAGCCAAAAACAAGCATTTATTCGTAGTCTTGGTTTATCTGAACAAATTTTATCAGAAACGCGACGTGTTCAAGCTGTTATTGCTTCTATAGCCGATAAAATTAAGCAAAACCAATCAGCTACTATTGAGGATCGCTGTCAAAAAGTTGAAGGATTTGCTGCAAATTTGTTTGAAGTTGCATCTGAGCGTTTACAAAATATTGCAAATGAAATTAAATTATCTGTTCAAAATTTAGTAGATGATGCTCAAATTTTTACACGTATATCTCCCGCTAGTGATACTAAATCATATTATCATCGTTTCCAAGTAGTGGAAACAGCCAAACAATTAGGCTACTTTGCTAATCTTCGCCCATATCACAGTTGGATACAGTTGGTTATTGATATCGATGTAGAATCAACAACAACTATTCTGCTTTCATTTCATGTTCTTGGACATGAATATCGTGGATTACTTGCATGTTCAGCTTGTGCATACCACAGAGATAATACCGAAGAGGGTGAAAGAAATATCAGTGATATACAGTCTTTAACAGATTCTCTATTTCAGTTTTCCTATGCTGATGAAGAAAGTAGTCTTAATGAGCGTTTTAAGCAATGGTTAGAAGATGTTATTGTAACTGGTCTAGAATATTGGAATAACAGTGTTTAAATTGGTTTAATTTCACATTTTTTTCAATCAAAGCATCCATTACACAGCATATAACTGTTGATTCATACTAATTCTGGATGAAGAACTAATTGAAGTGTTTGGTTTTTCTTTATTCCTAGCCTCAGAGGAATAACTATTGGGAGGTAAAGCCTCCCAAAATTGCAGTCAGAACCACAATGCTACTTTGCGAAAATCGTTAAGCTGCGGTTGGCAATAAACCAGTATGCTTGAGTAACGAAACCGTACTAGGTTGACGACCTCGGAAAGATTGAAACACCTCCATAGGATGTTTGCTACCACCAAGCGCTAAAACTGTATCCCGATAGCGTCTACCTGTAGCTTTTATCGCCTCTTCATTTTCTAAACCAGCTTCTTCAAAAGCGGCAAACGCATCAGCACTTAGTACCTCAGCCCATTTGTAGCTGTAGTAACCTGCGGCATAACCCCCACCAAAAATGTGTCCAAAAGCACACAAAAACGCGTCTTCTGGTAAGGGTTGTAATACTGTAGTAGTTTTGGCAATACGATGACGCACATCTGTGACAGTTTCACCCTGACCAGGGCGATAACGATAGTGTAGTTCCAAATCAACACTGCTAAAGTGGATTTGTCGCAAGGTGACACTACCACTCATATAGTTGCGTGCCGCTAGGAGTTTTTGATAATAATGCTCCGGTAGGGGTTCACCAGTTTCATAATGCTTCGCCATGCCAAACAACGTGGGTCGTTCGTAGCACCAGTTTTCCATGAACTGACTGGGTAGTTCTACAGCGTCCCATTCTACATTATTGATGCCTGCTGCCCCGGTATAGTCTACCTTGGTCAACATGTGATGCAAGCCATGACCAAATTCATGAAATAAAGTTTCTACTTCATAAAATGTCATTAAACTCGGCTTACCATCTACTGGGGGAGTTTGGTTACATACCAAATACGCCACAGGTAAACGGATAGCAGTCACACCATTGTCAGTGATTTTGCTGCGATTAATACACACATCCATCCAAGCACCACCGCGCTTTTCGGCTGGACGGCTGTAGGGGTCTAAGTAGAAGTAGGCTAGGGGACTACCCGTTTCATCGGCAATTTTAAAATAGCGCACATCTTCATACCAAACTGGAGCTTCACCGTCAGCAGGAGTGACAATAACACCAAATAGCCGCTTCACCAGTCCAAATAAGCCATCTAAAACTTGCGGTAGGGGAAAGTAAGGACGTAATTCTTCGGCGGTGAAGGCAAATTTTTCTTCCCGTTGGCGTTCTGCCCAAAAGCTGGTATCCCAGTGTTGTAAATCTTGGGCTTCTGGTGCTTGCTTATGAGCAGCAAAGGCTTTGAGTGCTTCTAAGTCTTTCACAGCCGCATCATAACTAGCACTGCGGAGTTCTTCTAATAATGCTTCTACTGCTGCAACATTGGGAGCCATTTTACTAGCTAGGCTCAATTGGGCATAATTTTCAAAGCCTAGTAATTGGGCTAGTTCTCGCCGCAATTCTAAAATCCGCTCAATTAATGGCTGATTATCAAACTCACCTGATGAAGCACGAGTTATGTAAGCTTTGTAGATTTTTTCGCGCAAATCACGGCGGGTGCTGTGTTGCATGAATGGGCCATAGCTAGGAAAGTCTAAAGTAATGCGCCAAGGGCCATTTTCTGGGGTGGCGTTTTCTGCTCCCGCAGCACGGGCAGCTTGTGCGGATAGACTTAGTAAGCTATCGGGTAAGCCGTCAACTTCTGCTTTACTTGTCAGGGTTAAGCTATAGGCTGTAGTAGCATCTAAAACATGGTTAGAAAACTTGGTGGAAAGTTCTGCCAATTCCATTTGGATGGCGTTGAAACGCTCTCTGGCATCTCCTTTTAAGCCAACACCCGAAAGTTCAGCATCTCTAATAGCAGCGTCCACAATTCGCTGTTGGGCTGATTCTAAAGTAGCCCAGTTATCACTGGCACGGAGTTCCTTGAGAGCATTGTAGATGGGTTGGCTTTGACCAAGTTTGTTGATAAACTGCACTACTTGTGGTTGTACAGCTTCATAAGCTTCACGCAATTCTGGGCTATTCTTCACACCCATTAAATGGCTCACTATACCCCAACTCCAGTTCAGCCGCTCTGTCAGCTTTTCTAGTGGTTCCACTAAACCGCTCCAAGTAGGCTGGATATTAGCTTCCAAGATGGTTAGTTTCTGCTCAAGTTCTGCCAATAGTTCGGAGAAAGCTGGTACTACTTGCTCTGGAAAAATTTCTTGGAAGGGAGGTAAGCCAGAACCTTTGAGGAGAGGATTTTGAGAAATAGTGACATTTGCACTCATGGTTTTGTGTGAGTCGCCTATAAATATATTTATGTATCTGCTTCTTCTAATGTAGCGATCGCAGCCGTATTTAGCTGTGGCAGAATACCGTAATGTCAGGAAAAAGTAACTTTTATTTTCCCATTATCAACAAAGCCTGATGAACTTTACCAAAAAATCAAAGAACATTGTCGGGTAAATTATACAGTCAGGGGTAAGTTTCCAGGGATAATCAATGCAAATCACTGTTTTACTGAGTGCTTTGGATATGAAATTACTGCTTCCTGTTTTGTTTGCGCCTGTAGTTATGTCGTTAACTTCTACACAAGTGCTGGCAGCTATTCAAACTAGAACTGTTGAGTATAAACACGGTAATACAGTTTTAGAAGGTTATTTGGCATATGACGACACCATCAAGGGTCAGCGTCCCGGTGTGTTAGTAGTGCATGAATGGAACGGATTACAGTCCTATGTCAAAAAACGTACTGAAGAATTAGCGAAACTAGGTTATGTAGCCTTTGCTGCTGATATCTACGGTAAAGGGATTAGACCCCAAAACCCCGAAGAGTCAGGCAAACAAGCATCAATTTATCGTCAGGATAGACAATTATTGCGCGATCGCACCAACGCGGGCTTAAAAGTTTTGCAACAAAATTCGTTAACTGATGTCAAACGCATTGCAGCCATTGGTTACTGCTTTGGTGGCGGTGCTGTCTTAGAACTAGCCCGTAGCGGTGCCAATATTGGCGGTGTGGTTAGTTTCCACGGTAACCTGGATACCCCTAACCCCAAGGATGCTAATAACATCAACGCTAAAGTATTAGTCTTACATGGTGCGGATGATCCTCTCGTGCCAGATGAACAAGTGCAAGCATTTGCCAGTGAAATGCGAGCAGCCAATGTAGATTGGCAATTAGTCTCTTATGGTGGTGCAGTACATAGCTTCACTAACCCAGAAGCCAATAATCCTCCACAATCACTGTATAACGAAGTTGTTGCCAAGCGATCGTGGCAAGCCATGAAGCAATTTTTTGCCGAAATTTTTCGCTAAATATACCTGATAACTGCCATACCAAACAAAAAACCTCGGCTTGGCAACCGAGGTTCATGATTAGGAGAAGTAAGAATGACGATTTAGATACATCAATACTCAGAAGCGATATTTAAGATTTGTCTATATGGTTTGAGTTGTTTTGCTAACTTATGTAAATAAATTTAACAAAATTGTTACAAAAAGTCAACTTAATTTACCAAAATTAAAAATAAAGGCTAGATGCTATGACTGCACTCGTTTGTTACTTGCGCTTTGGCGGCGATTCATCAAGCACCCAAAAAGCTACTGGGTCTAGTTCCCACTTAACATAATGACTAGCTAACAGAAAATCTGTAAACCCGTCGTTACATTAACGCAAAAACCAGACCCAGTATAAAATTGCACTCAATCAGATATTAAATTTTAGCGTCTGCTACCACCGCGGTAAGGTACTGCACTCAGATAATCAATATCAAATGCAGAGAGTCTTTGCGCGTAGTTGCCTTGACTACCGACTGATGCTGCCATATTTGCATATTTGCGAGGATCGCCTTCGGCAAGTCTTTTGTCTTGGAACTTGCGAGTGTAGAACTTCTCCAAAGTAATGCGCCAATCGGTTTGAACGGTGCCTTCTCTTTCTTGGAAGTCTTCGCCGTAGCGGGGGGTTACCAAGTTGTAGGGACGACCTTCTAAACGTTTGCGTTGGTAGGGAACGATGTTATCGCCAAAGCTTTGGGTGTATTCTTCGCTGTCTACTATGGCATCAACGAAGCCGCTAAAACCTTTAGTACCAATGACAATTGACCAAGCGATTTGTTCTTCTTTGTTATAAGACGAACGACCTAATAAGCGCTTGAGGGTAATGTCTACTAAACGGTAGTTGTTGTTGACAGAGACAACTAAACGATAGAAGGCTTCAGATTGGGCTAAACCGCGGATGAAGTCCCGCACTGATAATGAGCCAGTTTTGAGTTGAGATTCTAGAGTTTTTTGACGATTAAATTTCAGAATCTCATGTTCACTGAAAAGTTGGCGATAGGCAGCCCAAATGATGCTTTGAATATCAGTGTAAGAACTGACATCTTCGACGCGGTAGATATATGGTGTATCTTCATTTTGGTCAGCTACACCAAAGCTACTGACTCGATGATTTTGACTACTTGGTTTGTATTGAAGTAAAGGCAGGGTCATGCTGCGTTCTTCCTCTTATTAACAAATTAAACAAAAAGCTAGCTCGGAAAATTGAAGGAGGTTGAATAATTCAAAACCTTCATTCGTGCTTTATTTATTCTCCCGCATTATGTTATTTAACTTTCCTGGTTTTTCAAATTACCGCACCGGAAAATTGGCACTGGAATTGATGGAAAGAGGGATTCCTTGTGGTGTACTTTCTCTGGTCGTATCGGGAATTTGGATGTTTGCCAAGTTCACTGGTGTGTAGGTCACGGTTCTGATTGACATGGAACCAGCTAATTCCCAGAAATTCTTGATGTCGCCTTCTATATAGCGTGCATCTTCTAACTTGTCGCGCCAGTAGTCACCATAACGAGGTGTCACCAAATTAAAAGGTCTATCTTTGTAGCGTCGTCGTTGGTAGGGAACGATGTTCTCACCAAAGTTGGTTTGATATTCTTGAGAGTCTATCAAGGCATCAACAAAACCATCCCATCCGAGAGTAGCTATTTTGATTGACCAAGCAATTTCTTCATCTTTGTTATAAGATGTCCGACCTAAAAGCCGTTTGAGAGCAATTTCTACCAGGCGATAGTTAGAGTTAGTTTGTACCACTAAATTCCGGAAGGACTCGGATTTAGCCAGACCCCGGATAAAGTCGCGCACGGTAATGGCTCGATTCTTCACCTGAGATTCTAAGTTACTTTGGCGATAGAATTTCAGGATTTCATGTTCGCTAAAAACTTGCCGATAGGCTGCCCAAATTAATTCTTGGACTTCACCATCATAAGCATAGTCTTCGATGCGGTAAATTCTGGGTGTATCTTCGTTAGGTACTTCGTAGCCAGGAACGCGTTGGTTTTGGGAACTGGGTTTGTATTCTAATAAAGGGATTGTCATGGTTAATTTGTTGTGGTGAGTTGTTTTAGGTCATGGAAACGACTTAATTTTTTAGTTGGTCTTGATTCCCGGAATATAACGATAAGGTAGGGACACAGCTACAGGTTTGACGGTTGGTTGTGGGGTACCAATTTCGCGGGAGTTGTCGGGAATTTCTATATTTTTGATTTGAGAGGTGACTGAAGCTACTGTGCGCTGGTAGTTGCGTTCACTAGTAATCATTTTTCCCGCCATATCCATGAAATTGGCAGGAATTACCCGACGAATATCTTCTTTACTTAAATAACCAGTGGTACGAGCATTGTAGAAGGAACGACCACCGAAGGCTTGCATGGTTTGGCGATCGCGCCAGTAGGAATTGTACCGGGGGTTAACTAAGTTAAAGGGTCTGCCTTTAAAACGACGGCGTTGGAAAGGTACAATGTCATCGTTAAAGTTTTCCAGGTATTCATCACTGTCCAATAAGGCATCGATGAAACCGTGCAATCCCTTAGTAGCAATGACAATTGACCAAGCAATTTCTTCTTCTTTGTTGTAAGCGGCGCGTCCCAAGAACCGCTTTAAGGTGATGTCAACTAGGCGGTAATTGGAGTTGAGGTCTGCTACTTGTGTGCGGTAAACTTCAGATTTGCCTAATCCACGGATAAAATCTCGGACGTTGATGGCCCGATTTCGTAGTTGAGATTCTAAAAAGGATTGGCGGTTGCTCTCAATTATTAAGTGTTCGCTAAAGATTTGCCGATATGCTGCCCAAATAATGGCATCAATGTCTGTATCTGAGGTAGCAGATGCTAACCGATACATGATCGGTGTATCTTCGTTAGGTACTTCGTAACCATCTACACGCTGATTTTGCGTGGTAGGAGAATAATTGAGCAGTGGTATTGACATATTGACTTTTGCCTTGTTTTATGGTAGTAAGTTCAAATTATTAGCTACTAGCTAGCTGGACACGGGCGCGAATCGACTTTTCGACATCAGTAGCCAGCATTTGTTTGAGTCTAGTTTGGATGGGTTCCTGCAAATCAGGTACTTTCGCCAAGGACTGTAAACCGACAACAGCGGCATAACGGATTGACCATTCTGAGTCTTGAGAAATCAACAGTAAAGTTTCCAAAGCCTTTTTAGGTGCAGTGTGGCTTTCGGGAAATTTGAGTTGATGCCAGTGTAAGTTGCCCAATCCCTTAGCAGCGGCGCGACGGACACTAGGGGCAAAATCTGTAGCTGCGGCTGTGATTAAAACATCTAAAGCACGGGGGTCTGCGATCGCCGCTAAAGTACGAATCGAATAAGCCCGTGCCCCATAGTTATAATCATCAATTTGGGTTAGCAATTGTGGCACTGCTATTTCTCCCAATTCTGTCAATGCCGCCACTGCCAAGGTTGCGGCCGCTGGGTTGTTATAACCAAACACCGCTATTAAGGTGGGAATGGCTGCTACATCTTTTGTGGCTGCCAAATTTTGCACTGCCGTTACCATTTTTTCTGGTGTGTCTGCCAGGGCGACGGCACGGATTAGTTCATCAGTCAAGTCGCTTCGCTCCAATTCGTAATTGATAATTCGTAGCCCGTAACGAATTAAGAATTACTAACTACGAATTATTAATGACTACAACAGTGAATCCATCAAGTTCATGACCCTGATGGCATCATCAGAAACAGACAAGGCATCTAACTCTTCTGTGAGTTGATGCTCTAACAATCCTTTCAGGGCTATGAGTTTGAAGCTATTTTCTGCTTTGGCATTAGCGATCGCCTCTGCTGCTGCCATATAGCCGATGGCGCCCAAATCTCCCAAAGCCACACGACGCAATTTGAGATCGCCAATATCCAACATTTTCACTAACCGTTCCCCATAGGTAGGGTTAGATGTCAGTTGGTACATTGCTCTGGCTGCGGCACACTGGATGCGGGGGATTTCATGCTCTAAAAACGGTTCAATCAGAGAAATCGCCTTAGTGTCACCAAAAGCACCTAAGGCTTCTAATACCGCTTCATAGGGCTGGGTCAGATGGGGGCATCCTGGTACTTGCACGGCCTGTGCGATACCCCCATCTAGCATTTTCATGAGTGCTGGTGCCGCAGTTTGATCACCCAACATTTGCAGGGACTGGGCTGCTGCTTCTCGTACATAAAAGTCAGGACATTCCAAGCACTTGATTAAACCTGGTACGGCTGTAGCATCTCCCAATTTCCCCAGTGCTCTGGCTGCATTGCGTCGTAAAGGATAACCCCCCAGTTCTGTTCTGTCGGCTTCATCCTCTAAGGCAGCAATTAAGGCATTTACAGCAGCAGGGTGACTAACTCGAAACTTTCCTAGCCACCAAGCTGCATAATAGCGGAGACTCAAATCTGATGATTGCAGGTTAGCGATCGCTAGCTCTGGTGTTAGCTGTAACGCATTATCTGCTGAATATTCTTCCGCACTGGGTTCTATCATTGCCAGGAAGTTAATTTTCTGCTTCTTCCGCGCTCAATGGCTCAATATTAACGATTTTGCCACCTAGACGGTTAATCCGCTGCATTTCGTCATTCATGCGATTGTATGGCACTGTGATGAACACACTACCACTGCGACGGATGCTGAATTTATTTTTGTCGGTTTCTGAGTTTTGCCGCAAGCCTACGACTTCGTAACGAAAAACTCGGCTTGCAGATGAGGAAGCGCTACCGGCACCAAGTGTGGTTTGACCGAACATTACTTCTATATCTCCTCTACTGTTTGATTGTGACTGATTATTAGTTGTCAGTTGCCACTTGCTTGACCAAGACTTAAAGCTACTAACTACTCACCACCGAACCATTGCTTATGCTGGTGTAACGCTGGCAATTTTGCCGCCTACTCGATGAATTTGCTGGATTTTGTCTGATAACCGCTCGTAAGGTACAATAAACACTGTACTGCTACGACGCACACTGGGATAACCAGGATTGCGGATGCCGGTGACTTCGATGCGGTAAGTGCGATCGCCTTTACCCACAGCATTACCTAAATTCTTCTTCGGCGCGACATCAGATGACGCTCGGAAACTCCAATTATCGTTGCTACCTGATGGCCCGATAATTGACGAAGCTGTGTTGCTAGCTAGCTCCTGCGCTAAACGGGATTTTTTTCCCCCTACTTGGGCGCTATCGCTATTGGCATAACCTCGGTACAACTGGAAGATCCGATTAAAGCCTACAGTTTTTTGTCCTGGCTGATTGCTAAAGCCTCGATAATAAGGCACAACGTTATCGCCGAAGTTGTTTTGGTACTCTACAGAATCAATGTAGGAGTTGATTTCGGCATCGTAGCCTTGGTTATGATATAAATCTAAGTGGTAAACAACTTCCGACTCATCATAAGGCGCACGACCCAACAAATGCTTGTAGTTGAGTTCTATTAATCGAGTTTGGAAATTGTTGTAAAAAAACTTAGTTTTGTAGAGTTCTGATTGAGCAACGCTACGCACGAACTCCCGCACTGTCAGGTTGCCATCCCGCAGGAGTGATTCGGCGCTGACGAGACGTTCTGAAGCCATCAAATAGTCATTACCTAAGACTTGCCGATAAACGGCTTTGATCACTGCTTCGACTTCTTCTCGGCTAGCGTTGGGGCGAAGTTCAACTCTACTTACTTGACTAAAAGCTTCTGTTCCTAATCTGGATGCAGCTGTTGTAATCGCCATTTTTATTTTCCCCTATTTATTTGCACTGCGGCTGTTGCCGACTGCATAGCCTTGCTAAAAGCTTTTTATTTATCCCTACATAAAAACAATGCCCGGGGCGAGATCCAACTGCTAGGTGACTACATCCAGCACTTGCATCCCTCTCCGGGCAAACGCTATCTAGCTGAGAGCGTTAATTGCATAGTCAATGTAGGTGTTAGCTTCGTTAGCAGCTTGACCACTCAAACCATGATTAGATTTGATGTGCTTCAATGCTTCTACGTACCAGCTGGGAGACAAATCAAATGCACTGTTGATTTCAGCCAAACCAGCAATTAAGTATTCATCCAAGGGGCCTGTACCACCAGCAACTAAGCTGTAAGTAATGATGCGGAGGTAGTGACCGACGTCACGAGCACACTTAGATTTACCACGGCTATCAGCAGCAAATTGTGCGCCTGATGTTTGGGTGGTGTAGGGGTATTTTTGGTAAACAGCTTGGGTAGCGCCATCAATCAGTTTTTGAGCGTTTGCTGTCAAACCACGAGCAGCTTCCATGCTGGCAATAGCACGTACAAAACGACCATTAACAGCTTGAAGTTCAGTGTTGCTCAAAAAGCGTCCTTGGGTATCAGCAGCTGCAATTGCTTCGGTAATTGGTGTCTTCATAGTTCAGTATCTCCTTAGTTATTTCTTCAATGTTTTGCTTGGAGAGCTAATTTTTGGCTTAGACTCTCGGCTATTTTTGCTTGTTAGGCAACAGCAGCAGCAGCACGATCAAAGTAGCTAGCCAATTCAGAAACTAGTGAGCTACAGTCACCTTTGCTGATTCCGTTAGGATCGTTAACAATAGAGACTGCTGCATCCTTCATTTTTTGAACGCCAACAGCTACAGAGGAACCAGGAGTACCCAAAGCTTGGTAGGTTTCACGCAGACCATTCAAACAACGATCATCTAGTACACTAGCGTCACCAGCCAATGCAGCATAGGTAACGTAGCGTAAAATGATTTCCATGTCGCGTAGGCAAGCAGCCATACGACGGTTGGTGTAAGCGTTACCACCAGGAGCAATCAAGTTGGGTTGTTCTTCAAACAAGCTACGTGCAGCGTTGGTCACAATAGCGGAAGCATTGCTGGTGATGCGGTTGACAACATCTAAGCGCTTGTTACCTTCGCTAACAACTTTTGTTAAAGCATCTAGTTGTTCGTTGCTGAGGAATTCGCCTCTAGCATCGGCTTGAGAAACTACCTTGGAAAATACATCTAATGTCATGGACTCTAATCTCCTAATTCCTTAGTTGAGAGATGTCTGGATTAAAACTGGCAATGTTTTATCAAATTTGGATGGTTTAAAATTACAGACTTGAGTATCAAACAGCTTCTCATCATTAGTCTCAAATTTCCCTACTACTAGATGAACTAGGAATTATGAGAATCTGGGGTGATTTATGAGAATCAGGCAAACCTGATGAATTGATTACCTTGTTTAACTTTTGTCTGTGCTTTAACCCCTCCAGATTATGTTTATACAATGCTATAGATCCTTTTATCTGTTACAAATTATGAATAAATAAGATACACGAATAAGATCAACCTCAAATCCTTTACATACAAGGGATATACCTGAGAAATCTCTAACATCTTCGTAACATAAATACATACTTAACGAGTTTGTCTAGCAATTTCACTGGGTTTAGATTGTTTTTATTTTTCCGGAAATCCATACAGCTAAAGACTTTGTGGCTCCGTATTACCTTTTTAAGTAATATTTTTTTATTAAGAATCATTAACTTAATATTTCTATATATTACGAAGAGTAGCTTTAATTCATAATTTCCGGAGCGAAATAGGGGAAAAATGTTTACAAATCTCAACATAAATCCCAGGGAGACTGGGGACTGGAGAAAATGAGAAATCCGGGATGTAGTACAAGTCCAAGTCTTCCCCTCTACTCCCCACTCCCCACCTAATAAAATTGATTTACCAATTTTATTAACCCTTCGTACCATGAGATCGCGGTTTTCTGGGAGGTCATCTACTACGAGAAGGCGGTAACTAAGTGTATGAAAATTATCATCGGTAGTAGATTCAGTAGTTTCACAATTTACGGCTGTGCAATCGATTTATAGAATTGTGGCATATCAAGCATTGGTTAAAATGTGGTTTGCACGCAAAAAAGTGGTACTAAATTTCACCTAGACTTTTTTGTTCCTAGTTCCTTCCGGCTATAGAAGATGAATATACTAGAAACAATTGACACCCCTATTGGTAGCTATGCACCAGATTTTGAGCTGCCTGGAATTGACAATCAAGTACACCATCTCAGCCGTTATTTAGAGAGGTTCTGTGCAGTTGGTGTGATTTCCATGTGCAACCACTGTCCTTATGTCAGCTTGTATTTAGATAGACTCAAAAAAATTCAAGCGGAATTTGCCGCAGATAGTTTTACACTAATTGGTGTCAATGGCAGCAGTGCTACTCAGAATCTGACTGAAAGTTTTGAAAATATGAAAGCTTTTGCCCAACGTCACCAGTTGAACTTCCCTTATTTATGGGATTCAACCCAAGATGTGACTCGCAGTTTTGGTGCTAGTAAAACACCAATGGCTTTCTTAATAGATAAAAATGGTATATTAAGATACAAAGGTCAAATCGATAATCATCCCCAAGATCCATCATTTTTGGGAGAAAATTATTTACGAAATGCCATCGCCTCTCTATTCAAAGGTCAAGCAATTAACCTCTTTGAAACCAAACCTATAGGAACTTCATTGATTTGGCGGAACTAGACATAGATAGTCACTGTGCTGCTATCTTAAATTGGAGGCAATTGCAACTTATTTGATAAAGTGTGACTTCATGGGAACGAATTACCGACGGGTTTTACTTAAACTAAGCGGTGAAGCCTTAATGGGCAACATGGGCTATGGCATTGATCCAGAAGTGGTCAAAGAAATAGCGCAGGAAGTAGCAGAGGTGATAGCCACTGGCGTTCAAATAGCCATCGTCGTGGGAGGCGGCAATATTTTCCGTGGCGTTAAAGCGGCATCGGCGGGGATGGACAGGGCCACCGCTGACTACATAGGGATGATTGCCACGGTAATGAATGCCATGACGCTACAAGATTCGCTGGAACGAATAGGGGTACAGACGCGGGTACAAACCGCGATCGCTATGCAAGAATTAGCGGAACCGTATATCCGTCGTCGCGCCATCCGTCATCTTGAAAAAGGGCGGGTGGTAATTTTTGGTGCTGGTTCAGGAAATCCGTTTTTTACTACTGACACCACTGCGGCCTTAAGAGCCGCAGAAATCGATGCTGAGGTGATTTTCAAAGCCACCAAGGTAGACGGAGTGTACGATGCTGACCCCCATGTTTATCCTGACGCCAAACGTTATACCAGTCTCACCTACGCCCACGTTTTGGCTCAAGATTTGCGGGTAATGGATAGTACAGCGATTGCCTTATGTAAAGAAAATAATATCCCAATTCTGGTTTTTGATTTAACCGTGCGAGGTAACGTCCGCCGGGCAGTATTGGGAGAATCCATCGGCACCCTTGTGGGAGGTTCTTGTGAAATTATCTGAAGCTGAGAGTACGATGCAAAAGACTGTTGAGGCAACTCAACGTTCTTTTAACACCATTCGCACGGGTCGAGCCAATGCGAGTTTGCTAGATAAAGTTTTAGTGGACTATTACGGTTCACCCACTTCGTTGAAATCTCTGGCGAATATTAGTACGCCAGATGCCACGACAATATTGATTCAGCCCTACGATAAAGGCAGTTTAAACACAGTTGAAAAGGCGATTTCCCTTTCTGATGTAGGTTTAACACCCAATAACGACGGTTCTGTAATTCGGCTAAATATTCCGCCTTTAACAAGCGATCGCCGGAAAGAATTTGTCAAATTAGCAGCTAAGTATGCTGAAGATGGTCGTGTTGCTATTCGCAATATCCGCCGCGATGCCATAGACTCGATTCGCAAGCAGGAAAAAGCTTCGGAAATTTCTGAAGATGAATCCAAAGACCTACAAGATGAACTGCAAAAACTGACAAATAAGTACACTGCCAAAATAGACGATTTGCTGGCAGAAAAAGAAAAAGACATTTCCACAGTCTAAGGCAGTATCTTGTGCAAATAGAGTAGGGTAGTATCAAAATATAAAGGCTGAAGAGTAATGTCAAAATTCTTCAGCCTTTGTGTATTGCAGATGGAAATGTTGAGAAAAAATTTTTAAATTGTGCCATCAAGTCTGCGAAAAACCAAATAATTCAGGAACACAAATTCAGGCATTATGTACGACACCATCATTGTGGGTGCTGGGCCAGCTGGTGGTACAGCAGCATATCATTTGGCCAAAAAAGGCCGCTCAGTTTTAGTTTTAGAAAAAGCATCCCTACCCAGATATAAACCCTGTGGTGGTGGTGTTTCACCAGCGATCGCTCAATGGTTTGACTTTGATTTTAGCCCCGCAATTTCGACAAAAGTGGATTCGCTGCGCTTCACCTGGGAATTAGGCGACCCCGTAGAGGCGACAATTTCCACCCAGGAACCAGTATGGATGGTGCGACGTGATGTTTTCGACAATTTTCTGGTGGAGCAAGCCCAGAAGCAAGGAGCGGAAATCCGCGCGCAAACAGAAGTTACGGGAATTGAGTTTCACAATGATTATTGGCAAGTTGACACAGTTAATGGCCCCGTTACAGGACGCTACTTAATCGCCGCTGATGGTGCTAAAGGGCCAATGGCAAAATGGCTAGGCTTCCAAGACCGCAAACGCCGCCTAGCAGGTGCTTTAGAGGCAGAAATTCCCACTGTGGTAGCTGACAAATCTACATTGCACTTGGAGTTTGGTTTAGTCAAAAACGGCTACATTTGGAACTTTCCCAAAGCTGATGGTTATTCCATTGGCGTGGGGACATTTATTGGTGGTCAAGCCCAAAACTTCAAGCAAATTGTGGATGAATATGCTAAATCCTTTGGGCTAGATATCAAAATTGGCAAGCAATACGGTCATCCAATTTGTTTATGGGATGGTCATCAAAAACTACATACGCAAAATGCTATTTTAGCTGGGGAAGCTGCTTGTGTAGTTGACCCGATGACAGCAGAAGGTATTCGTCCATCTATTTTTAGCGGGTTACTAGCAGCACAATTTGTTAATCAAGCGCTGGCTGGTGACATCAACGCCCTAGAACAATACAGTGAAGCCCTCAACGAACAATGGGGTAATGATATGGCTTGGGCAAAAAAATTAGCTGGCGCATTCTATCGCTTTCCCCATGTTGGTTACCAAGTGGGTGTGAAGCGTCCCTCTGGCGCTCACATTATGGGGAAAATCCTCTGTGGTGAATTACGCTATGGTGAAGTTGCTGGTCGTGCCCTAAAACGACTAATTCCTGGTTTTGGAGGTTAGGAATGTGGATTTAGTAAAATACAGAACCTCACCCCCAACCCCTCTCATTGGCAAGGGTGAGGTGAAAAACTAGACTTGCATGTTATTTAATTCATATTCCTTAGTAGGATTCATTTAATTATGCAGATAGCTCCTTTTCTGCCATTTGTACACCGGATTCTGCAACCGAGTTTTCCCAAATGTTTGTGGCATGGCGATCGCTCTGTGAAAAAGATTGCTCTAACATTTGATGATGGCCCCCATCCAGAATACACACCCCAAGTCCTGGAAGTTTTAGACCGTTACAATATTCCAGCTAGTTTTTTTTGGTTGGGTGCTTGCGTCAACCGTTCACCAGACATAGCCAAAGCCATCTGCGATCGCGGCCACTGGATAGGATTGCATGGTTACGATCATCGTTCTTTCCCCATGCTGACTCCACATGATCTGCGCGACAGTTTGGAAAAGACTCAAGCTGCCATTTATCAGGCTTGTGACCTATTACCCACACAAGTCTGTGATGTCCGTCCTCCCAATGGTTTCTTTACACCTAAAACCTTACAATTATTTATTCAGTGGAATTACCGCCCAGTAATGTGGAGTGTTGTACCAGTAGACTGGGAAAGGCCAGGAGTAGCGACTGTGGTGCAACGTGTTCTCAAACAAGTGCAAAATGGCTCACTCATCGTCTTGCACGATGGAGTTTATGGTGGACAGGATGTTGCTGCCACAATTCAAGTGTTAATTCCTCAATTGTTACATCAGGGCTATCAATTTGTGACTATTGATAGTCTATGGCAGCAATTTCAGACTAGTGATCATCATTCAGGAAATGTCATTTCCCTAGCTAAAGATTGTCATGAATAAATTCAGACTTTAACTGCTTTTTGCTTCTCGCGGTTGAGAAACTTCACTATCAGCTCGTGGATCTGTGGCTAGTTTCTCTGTACCCAACAAATGATGGATTTCATTTAATGAACCTGGTTCCGTTAAGGAATTTTCTGATGCATCACCCATGTACTCAATTAAGTCATCAACTTGACAATTTAAGGCTTTACAAAACCTAATAATTCTTTCAATATGATCTGTCCCAGTCCTACCGCTTTCCCAGTTTTGGATAGTGCTTTCAGTGACGCCCACAAGACGCGACAATTGAAGCTGGGTTAGCCCTGCTTTCTCACGCAGTAAAGCGATCCTTGGTTTTGGCTTATTTTTCACAGCTACAGCACTTTTAATCTATCTATAGTGGTAGATCCTAACACCAAAAAAACCAGAGCAGCAAAAAATTCCTAAAAAAAATTCTTTTGAGGACACATTAGGTGATGGGCATAAATACATTCCAAGACAAACAAAAAAAGGGCTTTAGTTACTAAAACCCTGATCTTGACAACTAAAACACTCACTATGTACTAAGAGAGTATTTTAATTTTAATTAATTTAATTACTTAACAATTTGATCAACTACAGAAAGTATCTACTCTCACATCCTTCCAGATATCAGAAACTTGCCAACCTGAGTTACCAACAGACCGGACGATGGGATTGTCACGGGATGGAATATAGTTGAGTTCTTGATTATCCAGATACAATTGTTGATTGTCTTCTAGTAGAGATTCTAGAGAATGCAAAGTATCTGCATCCGCTTGTAGACTTTGTTCTTCTTCTTCCTCTAAGGTTTTTATTTTATCGAGGAGGAGTTTTTCCGATTTTTTGATTAGTTTCATCTTTATATGGATGGGTGGAAAACTACAGATTGAAAAAACGAAAATCTTAACATCGATTCTGAAAGATACTAATGTAGTGTTTCAAGAATCTTTAGAGAGATCCGCAAAAAGCTATTATAAAGTTTATTGTTGAAAAAGTTACTCAGCAAAAACTAGAATACAGCAATTTTACTGGAAATGCTGACGCATTGTGCAAAATCTTTATATCTTAATGTCAGACACAGGCAGTGTTTAGAGGAAATTTCGGAGTTTGTGTACTTTTCTACCACCTCAGATGACCTAGCTGCAAAGAATACATTGAATATTCAGTTTAAAAACGGAGAGGGAGGGATTCGAACCCTCGTATACGTTTCCGCATAACAGACTTTCCAGGTCTGCGCCTTCAACCACTCGGCCACCTCTCCAGGTGCCACGATTTACGATTGTACTATGGAATCCTAGAAAATGCAAAGATATCAAAAGACATATTAGATTAAAGCTAAAAGTTCCCATCCAGAATCCCAAATCATCATGTCCCGTACATACACAATTAAAGTCCGCGATCGCGCCACCGATAAAGAATACAACCTCACAGTACCAGAAGACCGTTATATTCTCCACACTGCCGAACAACAAGGGGTGGAACTGCCATTTTCCTGTCGTAATGGAGCTTGTACAACTTGTGCTGTTAAAGTGTTGTCTGGAGAAATTTATCAACCAGAGGCGGTGGGATTGTCCCCAGAGTTACGCCGTCAAGGTTATGCCTTGTTATGTGTCAGTTACGCCCGTTCTGACTTGGAGGTAGAAACACAAGATGAGGATGAGGTTTATGAACTTCAGTTTGGGCGTTATTTTGCCAAAGGGAGAGTTAAGGCGGGTTTACCGTTAGATGAAGAGTAAGATTTGGTTTACAGCAGCGGTGTACAGGAAATTTTGGGCGCCGCGCTTAGTTATCTGGGCGCGAAAAATAGCTATTTTAGGTTGCTTGCTGCTGTTAATAAGTTGTCAAGCCCATAATCAGTCGGTAGATAATCAGATTCAAGTAAAAGTGGCGCGGGTGGTAAGTGGGCAAAGTTTGGAAGTTTTAGGCATAGGGGAACAACCAAATTTAATTTCTAGAGTCCGATTATTGGGAATTGATGCACCCGATTTGCGTCAAAGCCCCTGGGGAGACGAAGCCAGACAAACTCTAGAACAGTTAATTGGTGATCTAGAAA
This sequence comes from Anabaena sp. CCY 9613, assembly GCF_963920895.1. Classification (NCBI taxonomy): domain Bacteria; kingdom Bacillati; phylum Cyanobacteriota; class Cyanophyceae; order Nostocales; family Nostocaceae; genus Anabaena; species Anabaena sp. CCY 9613. Next base: position 170,836 of record NZ_CAWUDE010000003.1, on the reverse strand, counting down.
AACCCGTCACCCTAGAATTTGATGTCGAAACCAAAGATACAATTGGGCGAACTTTGGCTTATGTGTGGAGAGATGAAAAATTATTGAATGAACAAGTCATAGAACAAGGATATGCGTTATTTGTCGGGCGATCGCCTAACCATAAATATGACCAGCGCTTAGAACGTGCCCAACAATGGGCTAGACTCATGGGCAAAGGCATTTGGAACCCAGAACAACCCATGCGTCTGACGCCTGCTGAGTTTCGTCGGCGAAATTTGTAGGGAATGGGGAGGTGGGGAAGTGAAAAAGTTTTCCTGTTCCCCATTTCCCGTTACCTGTTGTCTTTTAATAATGACTAATAACTCATGACTAATCTACAAATTTTTCTAGATATTGCGACGGAAGCGGCATTGGCTGCGGGTGCAGTTTTGCAAGGGTATTTGGGTAAATTAGAAGATGCTATTACCGAAAAGGGTCGCCCTGGTGATTTAGTCACTGCTGCGGATAAAGCCTCGGAGGTGGTGATTTTAGATGTTTTGCGTCGTCACTTTCCCCAACATTCCATCTTGGCTGAAGAATCAGGCAAACTGGGAAATCAAGATAATGAATATCTCTGGGCGATTGATCCTTTAGATGGCACAACTAACTATGCTCACCAATATCCCGCTTTTGCTGTTTCTATTGGGTTATTAATTAATGGTGTACCGCAAGTTGGTGTTATTTATGACCCTTTTCACAATGAGTTATTTCGGGCGGCTAATGGCTTAGGTGCAACACGCGATCGCCATCCCATCAAAGTTTCCCAAACCTCAGAACTGAGTAAAAGTCTGCTGGTAACAGGATTTGCTTATGACCGTCGGGAAACATCTGATAACAATTATGCAGAATTTTGTCATCTCACCCATCTCACCCAAGGCGTGAGGCGTAGCGGTTCTGCTGCGTTGGATTTAGCTTATGTTGCTTGTGGGCGTGTGGATGGTTACTGGGAACGAGGAATTTCACCTTGGGATGTTGTGGCTGGTGTAATTTTATTGCGAGAAGCCGGCGGTAAAGTCACCGCCTATGATGGTTCTTCCTTTAAGTTGGAATCAGGTAGAATCCTCGCTACTAATGGTAATATTCACGACAAACTGAGTCGAGAATTAATAGAAGTTCCGCCCTTATCTAGTTGGAAAGAAAAGTAGGAAGAGGGAAGATGCAGGGCTAATTGATACTAATTTATACCAACAATTTGCCCAAAATAGCAATTTAATAGTTTAAGAACTGCTGCACGCGATCGCAGATACAATTTTTAAACTTGCTAAAAATTGGGCAACTGTTCGGCTTTAACACCTACCAAGCTACCCAACTCAGGTTGATTTTCGGATACCATTACTGATATCACCGGAACAGGTCTGGACTCTTTTTTGACACGCTCGACGCATTCACATCCGCCGACTCTGGTACAAAAGAGCGCTCGCAGCCACACTACTACACACAACCCGAAAACCGATATTGTTGTTCGCGTTGTCTGGGTTGTTGTTGTTGCGATTGGCAGAACGACAGTTTTCAGGATTGTTGTTCCACGAACCACCGCGCAGCAGCCGGAATTGCCCATCCCTTCTCTACCCTCTTGACCAAGCAAGAGAAGTAAATATCTTTTGACGCAACCGCCAAGTGTCGCCATGCTCTAAATGAGCAAACCAACTTTGCATCGATTGGGCTACGTAATCTGAATGAATCTTACCCTGTATATAGTCAATTTGCATTTGTTTGAGTCGGCGTTTTGCTCTTCTTAAGTTTTCTGAGCGTACCCGGATGCAGTCTGGTAAAATACGAAAACCTAAGAAATTAGCACCATGTTTGAGTTTAAATAACTGACTTTTGACAGGATGAATTTTTAACCTTAATTGAGATAAATATTCTATGACTTGCAAACGGGCTTCAGCTAAAAAACTCCAATCATCAGAAAATAAAGCAAAGTCATCGACGTAGCGCAGGTATTTTCTAGCTTTGAGTTGTTCTTTGACAAAATGGTCAAAACTATTTAAATAAACATTAGCAAAAAACTGGCTGGTAAGATTGCCAAGCGGTAAACCCCGCCGTCTTTGTAGCGGTGTGAATAAATTATCCCCTGCAAAATATTCAGCTACTAATAACTGTTCATTGCTGTTATCAATCATCGTATCTATTAACCGCAGCGTATCTGCACATTTTAATTTATGACGCAGCAAGGTTTTGAGGATTTCGTGGTCAATGCTGGGAAAATATTTTTGGATATCGCACTGAAGTACATAGCGACTGGAACGAGCAAAGTTGGTAAATCGCCGCAAGGCGCGATGAGTACCGAACCCTACGCGATTAGCATAAGAATCACCGATAAAGCTGGGTTCAATCAGAGGTACGATAATATTACATAAAGCATGATGTACTACTCTATCTCGGTAGGGAGCAGCAGAAATCATGCGAATTTTTGGCTCTTTAATGTAAAAGGTTCTATATTCACCAGGCTGATAAGTTTGATTAGTTAGTTCTATTTGTAATTGAGCTAATTCGGCTTCTAAATTATCATTAAAATTTAAAACATTTTCCCGAAATCTTTTACCCTTTTGGGCTTTTTTAGCAGCTATCAGAAGATTTTCAAAATTAATAACTTGATGATAAAGATTACCGTAACGTTTCATTTAAGAGGTTGTTTGAAAAGTAAAAGACTTACGTAAACCTAACATATCTTTGTCATTGCGACCGTAGGGTAGACGCGGAGCGGTTTCTCGCAGAGTAGCAATCTCAAAGCCTTAATTTTCCTAGCGAGTGCGTAAGTTCTATTAATTTTTGCTCAGGTTTTGGTAATTGCTTTGTTGTTTAATCCAACCACCTAAATCTAGACCAATTTCGTTAATTAATTTACTTGCATATTCATATCGATAAACTGGAATTAAATTAAAATCGAATAATATTCTAGTTTGATATTTTAAAATATCTATGATGGTTTTAAGGGGTTCTAACAAATTGAGTTTTTCTTGATGATAGCGAGCAGTTAATAAACCCTCCAACAAATCATATAATTCATTGGTCATTCTGTCACCCAAGGTAAATTTATGAATCCTGGGCAACCGATTAATAATTGGTACATACCATTTAATCAAGTCGTAGGTTTTTTGGATGATTGGTAATTCTTCCATTAAATATTTAGGGAATTTTGCTGTTTGGTTTACTTAACAGATTTTATATGTTATCTTGAGTATCAAGAGTGTATATTGGTAAAAAAATTTGATCGCTCCGTTTCACTACGCTAGGAAAGGGCAAAGAGGAACAAGAGCAAAGAGCAGAGGGCTAGAGTACAAAGGGCTAAAGAGTCCTCGCAGCCACACTACTACACACAACCCGAAAACCGACATTGTTGCCCGCGTAGTCTGGGAGGTAGTTGTTGCGAAAGGCAGAACGACAGTAGACAGGATTGTTGATCCACGAACCACCGCGCAGCAGCCGGAATTGATTATCATTATCAACCCAGGCACTTCCATCATCGGGCGCGCCTTCATAGCTACTGTGCCAAGTATCTTGACACCATTCCCATAGATTTCCGTTCATATCGTACAAACCAAAGGCATTAGGAGGAAAGCTGCCTACAGGCGTTGTTTTTTGCCGATATTCTCCTTTCGGGCTATTACTATAAGTGTAGTTACCATCATAATTAGCCACTTCAGTTGTAATTATATCACCAAAATGAAAATGTGTGACAGTGCCTGCACGACAAGCATATTCCCATTCCGCCTCACTGGGTAGTCGATAATTGCGACGTGTTTTTTGAGACAGCCTCTGGCAAAACTCAACTGCATCATACCATGAAATGCTCTCTACAGGAAGATTATCATCCCCTTTAAAAGAAGATGGTCGAGGATCTAGTTCTTGCTTAACACGCGGAAAAAATGCAGCTACTCTTGCCCATTGTGCTTGCGTGATCAGATATTTCCCCATAAAAAAAGATGGAATTTTTACTTGGTGTTGGGGACGTTCATCATCGCCGCTTCCTTCTTCATTTTGAGAAGCACCCATGAGAAAGATTTCACCAGGAATTTTCACCATTTCTAGCTTGACACCAGTACCTAAATCTTCTACAAACTTTTCAGCTTTTCCTGTATAGTTCTGACGCTGAATTTTATCGCCCCTCCCTATTGTTAGTTTGGCAAACTCAAATTTTTCTAATTCTGACTGAGAATCAATTGGGGGTTGTGGGGGTTTAATTGGAGGAACAGGCTGAGGATTGGAAGTAGAGTTATGATGTGGCAGAGGTCTTAGCTTGCCAAGTCGTGGTTTTTGATATCCTGGTTGATTGGTCAGATGACGATAAAGATTTTCATAGCCTTCGTCAGTATGAGCAAAATAATAAGTAGTTCCTTGTAAGGGTTTAGGAATATCCTCAAATTTACCCGATTCGAGTAACACAGGGATAAACTTGCGATTTAATGTCCCTGCATTGTAAAGGTCTTGATATGTCAGATGTCCTTCCCATCGCACACCATTTCCTCGACCTGGTTCTTCTTCACCCTCGCAACGACGTTTATAGGTTAGAGTACATATTACTAAAACAAAATTTGCTTGCTCAATTTGTTTTGCCATCCAGCGCGGCCAGCCTTCAGCAGGCGATGTTTCATATCGATCAAGATTGCAGTCAATTCCCCATTCACGTAGCTTATCCGATAATGCTAGTACGCGTTTTTGATGTTCAGGCGAGTCCCAACTATAACTAATAAAGACCTTTGGCGGAGTCTGATCTGACATATCATTTAATATCTAAAGACAAAATAATATTATTTTACAAATCAATATCGTTCATTTAAGGCTAAAAATCAAGATTTACGTAGGTTGAGTATTATTTTTTAATTTAAAAAAAGCTAGGATGCGCCCTATCTATAGAACTAAATATCTAGCAATAATCACAGTTATTAACAAAGTTAAATAAAATGGATAAACAGAAAAAGAAAGACTAGAGGTAAATAATAAATTAACAACATTCATGCCTTTTGGTGGCTTAAGAATAAAAAGTTTATCTATTGTAATTTCACCTGAATGTAACTCTTTCACAAAATTGTTATATATCTCACGAAAGCTGCGTTCTTGTCCCAAATAATATGAATCGAGTAAAAAGAACAACACTATGGGAATGAGCGATATCCAAGCATAATTAGGCTTATTTTTATCTGCCAATACCACTAAAATTGCCGAAACCAGAGAAATACACCAAGTTTTACAGCTGGCACTGTTAGTTGCCATCCGCGCAATAACCCCTTGCAAGATATTGAGGTAACTTTGCACAGAGTTAGAATCAGGGGTTACCTTATGTGGTTGTGACTGCGGATTAGAGTTACTCACGGAAACTTTTCGCTACTGTTGCGGTATTTTTACACCCATTGTATATCGTTGACGCAATTCCCAAAAATCCCTAAGAGATGGAATAGAACAACCCTGCCCTATTACCCCTTATCCCCGGCTACGGTGTACACAGCACAAAGATGTGTGTAAGTAGAATGGTGTAAATAATTAAAGGTCTGTAGTGAGTTAGCGAGGTCTACAGCCCTTCGGGCATCCTTCTCCCAAGGGGAGACGCCAAAGGCGAACGGCGGGGGGTTTCCCCCATGAGCGACTAACGTACAGCCTGCGGCATCGGTCGGCATCACCCGTAGGGTGAGGACTTTAGTCCTCTAATAAGGACTGAAGTCCTTACTACGAAACAAATGCAATTTTCTTTTACATTACTTTACATAGTTTGGTTTTTTCAAGTCGTTCTACTTACACCGTAGGGGGGCCGAGTTTCCCAATCCCCAAATTTGCTACTTACAGATCACCAATTAAGGGAAGTAAACTAGAAAAAATCTAATGGCTCCTTTGGGTGCAAAACCGCTCTATGACTTTAAAAATAGATCGTGGATTGTTTAAATATGATTTCATAGATCATCACGCAATTCTGTGTGTTCCTGTTGACGCACAGGTGAAAGATGTACGTAAACGTTATCTGCAAATCGCCCGCCGCTTACACCCTGATAGCACGGCTATTACTTCACCAGAAGAAAAACAGCTAGCTAACGAACTTTTATCAAAGTTGGTTAACCCAGCTTATGAAAAACTTTCAGCAGAACGCAGTCGCACAGAATACATCATAATTTTGTCCCAAATAGGTAAACGCCTGGTACAAGAATCTACTGCGGTGGAATGGAGTAGCGATGTGGCTAAACAGCTAGCTACTGCACCGGATATTGATCATTTGTATAAAAGTGCGATCGCTAAAATTGCCGCGACTCAATACGAATCGTTGCAGCAATCAATTTCTGTGATTGCTCAAATCAGCGAGTTGAATTTAGTTTACTTAATGCGGAGTGCTGGCAAAGTTGCCACTGCGCCACCGTCATCGGCTAAACCCCCAAGTAGTTCAGGTACAGCCAGGACAAATACAGCCCCACCACCCCCACCACCCCCAAAGGAAGATTCAGCAGTTGAACAGTATGTCCGCCGCGCTCAAAGTTTAATTGACAAAAACCAACTGGCTCAAGCCAAGGTTGAGTTACAGGATGCTTTGAAGCTAGAACCTAAGAATAGTCGTTGTCATAGTTTGATTGCCTTGGTGTATTTGAAGCAAAATTTACTGAAGCTGGCCAAAGTTCATTTTGATAATGCTCTCAAATTAGACCCCAAAGATGAAACAGCGTTGACATGGAAACCTAAAATAGAAAAGGCTTTGGGGCAACAATCCAGTGGCTCGAAAGTTACTTCACCTCCTCATGATGGAACTAAACAACCAGATAAGTCTGGAGGTGGGGGTTTGTTTGGTGGTTTGTTTGGTGGGAAGAAAAAATAATGGTGTATCAACCAGCAGCGGGAGCTAGAGATTTATTACCTTTAGACGTGGCTCAAAAACGCTGGATTGAAGACAGGTTACAGCAAGTGTTTCACCGTTGGGGATATCACAGGATTATCACCTCAACGTTAGAACGCATGGATACTCTGATGGCGGGGGAAGCAATTCAACGCCAGATGGTAATTCAATTGCAAAATGGTGAAGATGAAGACTTAGGCTTACGTCCAGAATTGACAGCTTCTATTGCTCGTGCCGTGGCTACACGCATGGCAGATGTCAGTTATCCGCAACGGCTTTACTACAATGCTAATGTCTTCCGCCGCACCTGGGAAAACAGGCACAATCGCCAGCAAGAGTTTTATCAAGCCGGGGTTGAGTTGTTAGGTGTAGGCGGATTGCTTTCTAATGCAGAAGTGCTACTGTTGGCGGCTAATTGTTTGGCGGCACTCGGTTTGCAGAATTGGCATTTAGTTTTAGGGGAAGCGGGAATCACGCGATCGCTCCTTGATGCCTTTCCGGTAAATCTCCAAGCTAAAGTTCGTAGTGCCATCGCCCATCTTGACCGCATTGCCATAGATACTTTACCCTTGAGTGATGAATTACGCGATCGCGCCAGAATCATGATGGATTTGCGCGGTTCTAGTGCAGATGTCTTGCAAAAAGTTAGCAGCCTCGGTTTAGATGCAGAGCAACAAGAGGTAGTAAATAACCTGAAATCTCTGGTAGAGTTATTAGAATCAGAAGGGGATATCCCGTTAATTCTTGACCTCAGCTTAATCCAAACCATCGACTACTACACTGGTATCGTCTTTGAAGTCGTCAGCAATGCTAACTCGCCAGCACGAGTTTTAGGGCGTGGTGGTCGCTATGACAAGCTACTGGGACTATATCATCCCCAAGGAGAAGATATTCCCGGAATTGGCTTTGTACTTAATATCGAAGATTTATACCAAGTTCTTTTATCTACTCAGCAATTGCCACAAGCAACCCCAGCTAGCAACTGGTTAGTAGTAGCAGAAGCACCACATGCTGAAGCTGCGGCCTTTGCCTACGCGCAAAAACTGCGGGATTGTACAGACTTAGTAAGAGTAGAAATGGATTTAGGTGGCAGAGATGCAAAAGCCATTAGGCAATATGCAAGCGATCGCGGCATTGCTCAAATCGCTTGGATTAAATCTGATGGTTCACCCACAATTGAATCATTGGTTTAAGTAGGGACTGGGGACTAGGGACTTAGTTGGTGAACAAAATTCCCCCCTGCTCCCTGCTCCCTACTCCCCTGCCTCATTCTCTGCCTCATCTCCCTGCTAGGCTAGATATAGCTGATCCGAAAGATAGGGAATCGAGAAAATGCCACACACTATTGTTACTGATGTTTGTGAAGGTGTAGCTGACTGCGTAGATGCTTGTCCTGTAGCTTGCATTCATGAAGGCCCTGGTAAAAATGTCAAGGGAACCGATTGGTATTGGATTGACTTTGCTACTTGCATCGATTGTGGTATATGTATCCAAGTTTGTCCTGTAGCAGATGCGATCGTTCCAGAAGAACGACCTGATTTGCAAAAAACACCATAAAATTTGCTAGTCAACAGTCTCGAAGTTATTTTTAACTTGACTGTTGACCTCATAATTATTATTTAATGACTAATTACTAATGAATAACGACTATTTACTAGAAGTTGAAAATGTCCATGCTGGATATATTAAAGATGTAGATATTCTCCAAGGGGTAAATTTTTATGTAGCACCAGGGGAATTAGTCACAGTGATTGGCCCTAACGGTGCTGGTAAATCTACCTTAGCAAAAACTATTTTTGGGCTGTTGACTCCCCATACAGGCACAATTACTTTTAAAGGTGAAAATATTGCCGGGCTAAAGTCAAATCAAATTGTCAGAAAGGGAATGTGCTATGTACCACAAATTGCTAATGTTTTCCCTTCTTTAAGTGTAGAAGAAAATTTAGAAATGGGGGCTTTTGTCCGTAATGTTGCCCTCAAACCCTTAAAAGATCAGATATTTACGATGTTTCCCCGATTAAGCGATCGCCGTCGTCAACGTGCTGGTACTCTATCAGGTGGGGAACGCCAAATGTTGGCAATGGGTAAGGCTTTGATGTTGGAACCTAGTTTACTGCTATTAGATGAACCTTCTGCGGCTTTATCTCCTATTTTAGTCACCCAAGTCTTCGAGCAAATTAAACAAATTAACCAAACAGGTACAGCCATTGTCTTAGTAGAACAAAACGCCCGTAAAGCTTTAGAAATGGCTGATCGTGGTTATGTACTTGAGTCGGGACGCGATGCAATCTCTGGCCCTGGTCAAGAATTATTGCATGATCCCAAAGTAGGTGAATTATATTTAGGTGCAGGTAAAGCGCATTAAACTCTATTCCATTTCCCATCCACAGCAGAGTAAGCTAAGTTATGCAGTGTGCTTACCCAAAGGGAGATTGGGGGTATGAAAACTCTTGAAGAAATCAAGCAATGGCTGGTACAGCACAAGTCAGTGTTGCAGGAACATTATAAAGTCAGAGAGCTAGGTATTTTCGGCTCTTACATTCGGCAAGAGCAGACAGAAACCAGTGATGTGGATTTGCTAGTAGAATTTTCTGAGACACCAAGCTTGTTAAAGTTTGTCAATTTAGAGAACTATCTCAGTGACAACCTGGGAGTTAAGGTCGATTTAGTACATAAGGGCGGTTTAAAGCCTCGCATTGGAGAGCGCATTTTGGCAGAGGTGGTTTACCTTTGACCAAGCGACAACTAGAGGACTACTTACAAGATATTTTGGATGCCATTGCTGCCATAGAGCAATTTACCGCAGTTATTGAGTTTGAAGTTTTTTCTCAAAACTTAGAAAAAATTTTCGCAGTTTCCAGAGCTATCGAAATTATTGGCGAAGCTGTGAAACGAATACCTGAGTCGGTGAGAAGTCAATATCCTAAATATTCCTTGGAGAGATATTGCCGGAATGCGAGATAAACTGATTCACGATTATTTTAATACAGATGTAGAAATTATCTGGAAGGCAGTTCAGGAGGATGTTCCAAAGTTAAAAGTAATGATTTCAAATATTTTGAGTGACATAAAAATATAAAAACTTTATCTCAATCGTCTGGACGCGATACCATATCTGGGCCTGGTCAAGAATTATTGCATGATCCCAAAGTAGGTGAATTATATTTGGGTGCAGGTAAGGCACATTGAAATACCACTGGTTGCTTCCTAGAAATAGAGGTTGCTGCGTTCTCTGGAGTAACAAACATTTTTAACACTAACATTCAGTCAAGTGGGGTTGTAGCTACATTGGCAGACCACCAGCTTGAAAAATTTGTTCGGCAGTTAAATTCAATTCCGGAAAAGTAGGCGATACAATGCGTTGTTTACCGCCGCAGGCATCGCTGTCTCTAAATTGAGTAACTTGGTATTCATCATCGATTAATTGATAAATAGATATAGTCGGTTGTTTCGGATTGCCAATAAATTTTCTACCACCGAACGCGGCATAATCTACAATCCAGTATTCTGAAATACCAATAGCTTCGTACTGTCCGAGTTTAGTGAAGTAATCATCACGCCAGTTCAGACTCACAACCTCTATTACTAATGGGATTGATGCTGCAAGACTTACGGTTGATTCTTTTTTCCATAGCGGCTCATTTACTAAATTAGTTCGATTGAGTAATAAAATATCTGGGGAATAAGCAGATTCCGAAGTAGAAGGTTTAATTAGCGCAGTTTTAGGGATCGTATAAGGTAAATTTAATCGGTCAAATTCTACTGTTAACTTTCTTGCTATAAAACCAACAATATCTTCATGATCTCCCACTGGTTGCGCCATTTCAACAATCACACCATCATGTAATTCGTATCTTCCGCCCTCGGGCCGCCACGCTGCAAAATCTTCAAAGGTTACTAGTTTACTTAAACTTTGAATCATTATTTATTGCCTCTAGTAGCAGGTTCAATGGACGCAAAAGTGTAGAGAATAAAAGTAAAATCTCTACGTTCCTCTGCGTCCTTAAAGCAGTTTAATATTCTGGAACTGAAGGATCTACTTCTTTACTCCAAGCATTAATTCCGCCTTTAACATTAGTCCCCTCAATACCTGCTTCTTTGAGGATACCCAAAGCTTTGGCAGAGCGTCCGCCCAGCTTACAATGAGCAATTAAGCGGTGACCATTGAGTATTTCTTTGACTTTGGCTACACCATCGCCATTTTCAATATCTGGTAAGGGTATAAGTACAGAACCAGGAATTTTGGCAATTTCGTACTCATGAGGATTACGGACATCCAACAGCACAAAATCTTTTGCACCGCTATCGAGTAATTCCTTTAATTCCTTGACGGTCATTTCTGACATTTCCATCTGCTGTTTTGCCTCCTCTGCCTTAGCTTGCGGAATCCCGCAGAATTGTTCGTAGTCTATCAGTTTTTCAATAACTGGGCGAATGGGATTAGGACGCAGCTTTAATTCCCGGAATTTCATTGCTAAGGCATCGTACAACAGTAGTCGTCCACTTAAGGTGTTACCTTGTCCCATGACGATTTTCACTGTTTCTGTCGCCTGGATCAATCCAATAATTCCTGGTAAAATTCCTAATACGCCACCTTCTGCACAAGAAGGAACCATTCCTGGTGGTGGTGGTTCTGGGTACAAGTCACGATAGTTGGGCCCACCTTCATAGTTAAAGACTGTGGCTTGTCCTTCAAAACGAAAAATGGAGCCGTAAACGTTAGGCTTATTCAGTAAGACACAAGCATCGTTGACGAGATATCTGGTAGGGAAGTTATCAGTCCCATCCACGACGATATCGTAAGGCTTGATGATATCTAGGGCATTTTCTGAACTCAGGCGAGTTTCGTACAAATCAACCTGACAATAGGGATTAATTTCGTGAATGCGGTGTTTTGCTGATTCAATCTTGGGTTTACCTACCCAGGATGTACCGTGAATTACTTGGCGTTGGAGATTGGAAGTATCGACGACATCGAAGTCAACAATACCAATGCGGCCAATACCGGCGGCGGCTAGATATAAAAGTAATGGTGAACCGAGTCCACCAGTCCCAATACATAATACACTGGCCGATTTTAGGCGCTTTTGTCCTTCTAGTCCCACTTCTGGCAAAATCAGATGGCGGGAATAGCGTTCGTAATCGTCTTTAGTCAACTGGATTTCATCCAGATTGGGATTGAGCATAGCAGTTATGGTAGATCAGCAAGGAATATTGATCCTATCGAAAAACGATATCCGTAGTTGAATTAAATTATGTTTTCAATTGTCTCTGCTTGAAACTGGTGACTATCATCAAGACTCCAGCTTTGGAGTTGACTAGCTTTGCCGTTTTGAACGGAAACTATTATATACGAGTATTCTGGCCAAGCATAGAGGCGATCGCATTCTGAAGGTGTAGCGGAATTATCGGGGTGGGAGTGATAAATACCGATAATATTCAGTGAGCGATCGCGTGCTTGTTTTTGTGCTTGTAACATGATTTGGGGGGCAATGGCATATCGCCGTCTGGTACTATTTACTGTATAGTCACCTGGAAAATTATCTGCTTGACTCTTCCAGGCATTTTCTGTAGATATTACTTCTATGACGGTTTTACCCCCGCTAGCTAGCTCACCAAGAATTAGTCCGCAGCATTCTTCGGGGTAAGTGCTTTCAGCATGGGTGCAGATAATTTGCAAGTGTTCGGGGAGAAGTTTTAGAACCACAGAATCTTGCTTAAAAATTGTGACTTTGCTTGTCAATATAAGATGCTAGCAATTCCTTCACTTCTACTACATCCCTAATCAGGCGATCGTAGTCAGCCGATTCCAGCATATGCAACTCATAGCAAAGCAGCAGGTAATATTCCACTTCAATGACTGCATCCCTGGCCATTTCCAAAAAATCTAGTTGGTCTTCGTAGTCATCGCGATCGCATCCCTGAGCTATTTTAATGGGAATGGCCGCACAAGCTAACCTAATTTGTTGTGTCAGTCCCAGTAATTCCTCTTCGGGAAAGTTTTTAGTAATTTCATAGACTGCAACTGTCAGTTCATGGGCTTTTTCCCACTCTGGGATTTCTCTAAAGTCTGTCATTTTAATATTGGTATCCTTGAAACTGAATCGGGTGACCAATGCCTACCTATATCATATGCCACTAATTCTGGTGCGGATATTTGAGCTAGCTTGTTCAAGTTGGTCGTGAGTTTATCTGAACACCAGTAATTTTAGTTCATCCGAGATGGCAACTGTGCTAAAAATTTGAGCATTACTGAAGTTACTGTGTCTGATGACTCAATTAAAAAGCCATGACCACCACGGTCAATCACTACTAGTTCAGCTTTGGCAATACCTTGAGCGAGTTGCTGAGAAAACTTGACTGGGGTGAGAATGTCTTGTCTGCCAACTAAAATCAGAGTGGGACAGTGAATGTTTTGCAGGCGGTCTTTTGTATCACTGGCAAGGATAGCCCGACTATGATAATACAGTGTATGAGGCGCTGGGGAAAAGGGATAATTAACTGCCCACTCAATCAGTTGTTCCACCATAGCAGGAATAGCATAGAAGTCGTCGCTAAATATCCAGGGTAAGACAACTTTTTCATACAGTTGCAAATCTATACTCTGGGGTAAGTCGCCCCATGTCTCGATGACACTATTAAATCGTGCATCACCCTTGGCTAAGGAAGATAGTAAAATCAGGCTTTTGACTTTTTCGGGGTTGGCTATTACTAGTTCTTGGGCAATTTGACCACCCATTGAATGACCTACTACGTTTACGCTGTCAATACCGATGTGATCCAGTAATGCGGCCACATCATTTGCCATCTGCTGAATACTATAAGGATTGTCGGGGGCAGAACTTCGCCCCATCCCGCGATTATCTAAGCGAATTACTTGATATTGGGAAACGAGTGCAGGCATGATTAACGACCAATAGGAATGATCACATAAGAAGCCAGCAATTAATAGTAACGGCTCTCCTGTTCCTTTGATGTCGTAAAATAAATCGATTCCGTTCACCTGGACTTTAGGCATTTGTTTTAATATGAGTTAGCATTAATCGTTTTTTGAGATCAAAACTTTGTGTTGGAAAGCTAAATAGTCAGGAGTAAAAGCCAATTTTTTGCTGCTTATTTGAGTTTAAAGTTTAAACTGTCCAATTCTCTGTAATCAAGTTTGGCACTTTGCTAAAGTCACTATTGTTGCGAGTCAATAAAACTAAGTTTCTTGAAAGTGCAATCGCAGCTATTCTTAAATCCATTGTGGCTATGCGAACTCTTTGCGCTCTTAATTCTTCAAATATAGCTACTGCTCCAGCATCGAATGGTAAGATTGGGGCTGCTGAAAACCCTCGAATGATTTCCATCAGCAGGGTATATCCTCGAACTGTATCACTAGGTGTTTGGGAGCGAGTGATAAAGGTATGAGCGCCAATTACTTGCTCATGAAAACTGATGATATAAAAAGCAAAATCTGTAGACTGATACTGAGAAATCCGAGCAGCTAATATTAAAAACTCTGCTCCTGAACGTCGTTGAAGAAAACTGATGTGGTCAGTGTCCAGTAGATATCTCACAGTTACTCACCACTTTCTTCTGTGAAGATATCAGCATGGCGCAGTGACCGTCCATATTCTAAAGCTTCCAAAAATGCTGGTTCATCAGAGATGGAGCCAATCACTTTTTCAAGCCAGTTACTAGAGGTAGGCGCATCAATGACTCGACGTTTAAGATCCGCAACTGTTTGTTCAAGAGTTGCTAAACGTTGTTCAACATTCGTTTCATCTAACATAATTTGCTCTCAGACTTTAATTTCAATGATAGGATAGTGCGTCTAAGTGATTAGTTAAGCAGTAATCCAAATCTTGATACACTAATGAATTCAAAAAATGTTGGAACTGTGGATGCGGTTCGCTTCATAATTGAAACTATTGAGTGTAAGTAGGTAGGTAGGTAGGAAAATTTACAGGTATGTCATTACGTTCGCGGAGCGTGGCGTTAGCCATACGTAACGGAGTGAAGCGAAGTAATCGCAAGGGTTATAAGGCTTTTACATTCTGTTACATAGTTGACTTTATTTGTGCCTACCTACTTATTTATAAAAATATAGTTTTGTCAAATAATTGAATTTATTTTATCTATGGATAATAATGCCTGAATTAGTGTGCCATTTACTGCATAAAACCACCTTAGTAGTCTCATTGATCAAAATATATAAGGGCAGGCTTTGCGGCCTACCCTACAAGATTGATCTTATTTACTTGCAAAGTGTTGTATCAAGTCTGAATTGTTTTTGCTGATTGGTTGAATAGCAATTCTCTTGATTTTTCTAGATCTATTGCCTGATTTTTGAAGGCTTCGGCTTTTTGGTAGGCGCGCATGGTGGCTGGACGCGCTTGAATTGTCTCAAACCAGCGCTTGAGATGGGGAAAGTCTTCTAGGTTTTGGCTTTGGCTTTCATAAGGTACTATCCACGGATAAGCAGCGATATCAGCAATGGAATAATCGCCTGCGACAAATTCTCTATCTGCTAGGCGTTTGTTGAGTACTGCATATAAGCGCCCTGTTTCGTTGACGTAGCGGTTAATGGCATAGTCAATTTTTTCGGGTGCATATTTGTTGAAGTGATGGTTTTGTCCTGCCATTGGCCCTAGACCTCCCATCTGCCAAAATAACCACTGGAGGACTTCTACTCGACCGCGCACATCTTGGGGAATTAACTGTCCGGTTTTTTCTGCTAAATACAGCAAGATAGCCCCAGATTCAAATACGGAAATGGGCTGATCTCCGGTTACAGGTTCATGGTCAACAATGGCTGGGATGCGATTGTTGGGAGAAATTTTGAGAAAGTCTGGCTGAAATTGTTCTCCAGCACTAATATTGACAGGAATAATGTTATATGGTGATCCGACTTCTTCGAGAAATATGGTGATTTTATGACCGTTAGGAGTCGTCCAATAATAAAGCTCAATCATTGGTAATTTTCCTTTGTTTTGCGCTTTTTTGATGCAAGCGGATGTGCATTAACTTCGATATGGTTGACCTATTTTGTCTACAGAAACTTTATGAGATAGTGGCAAGCGACCTGGGTTTAAGCGTGGTTCGGCGGCATAACCTACAGGTACTAAAAGAGCGATCGCAATATCTGGATCTGCTGCACCAATTACTTGTTTAACTTGTTCTTCAATCCAGCCATTCATAAAGCAGGTGGATAAACCTAAGCTTTCTGCGGCTAATACTAAATGGGTTGCAGCAATCACCGCATCTTTAATGGCATATTCCCGGCGTTTGTCTCCTAGCCCTTCTTGAAATTGGGGAATGGCATTTTTAAAGTAGTTTACCGTACCTTCATTCCAAGCTCCAGTGGCGATCGCCTGCTCGTAAATCGGTGTTAAGTCTTGTTCACCTGCATGGGGATCGGCGGCAAATACAAAGGTCACAGGCGCTTGAATAATTTGCTGTTGATTCCAAGCAGCGGCGGCTAAAGCTGCTTTTTGCGCTTCATCTTGAATCAATATGATTTGCCAATCCTGGATGTTAAAACTACTAGGGGCCGCTATGGTCAAATCTACCAATTGCTTGAGTAATTCTGGGTCAATGGGGTCTGTTTTAAAAGTTTTAATGGAACGACGTTGAACTATGGCTTGCGGTACATCTAAAGGCCGAATTTGGGTGGTAGGATTCACGTGATTCTCCTGATAATTGAGATTGAAAAACTACTTTCCATTATGGATGAGGGAGATGAGGCAGATGGGGGAGATGAAAAACAAAGATGTTGGTAATCACCGAAAATCTTTTCCCCCTCCACCCTGCACCCCTGTTTGTTCACCCCCGACTCCCCATTCTTGTATTTATTGAATATGCTGACCTAAAGTTTTAGCCAAGGTGGTTTTTAGCACTGCACCCACAACTATATCAACCTGTCTCCCTCCTTTAAATACCATCAGTGTAGGAATGCTGCGAATGCCATAATGACTGGCAACAGTGGGATTTTGATCTGTGTTTAATTTAACTACTTTTACCTGTCCTGCATATTCGCCTGCAAGTTCATCGACAACTGGAGTCACCATCCGACAAGGGCCACACCACGGTGCCCAAAAGTCCACTAATACTGGGATTGTACTGTCCAGTACTTCTTGTTTAAATGTGGCTTCTGTGACATTTGTAACGGATGACATATTTGCCCCCTTGTTTTTATTCTGTTGTTCGGAAATATCGAACAAACAAAATATACGCCATTTTACGAGATAATGCAAGTATGAGATTTTTGTATCACCCAGACCGAAAAGACATTTTTTTACCAGGAGTGTTATATGCCTTGGGCGACCCAGTGCGGCTAGAAATTGTGAGAATTTTGGCAACCGAGGGGGAGCAGTGCTGTGCTGGGTTTGATTTTGCGATCGCTAAGTCAACTATGTCGAATCATTTCAAAATTTTACGCGAGTCAGGGGTTATCTTGACTCACAAAGAAGGTACACAACACATCAATAAATTGCGGCGTGAAGATTTAGAAATCTTATTTCCGGGGTTACTGGATGCGGTGTTGCGGTCGGCGCCACCATTGCTAGTAGATCACCGTTCCACAGTTAATAGTCGTTAGATACTTGAGAATTTTCGGGTTTTAGTTCTCTACCATTATTGATGCTGTTGTTTTCCTGCATTAATGGGAGTTTTACAGTAAACGTAGAACCCTGTTCTTTCCCCAAGCTTTGGGCGGAAATTAGCCCACCGTGGAGTTCTACTAAATGGCGGACAATAGACAATCCTAACCCCAAGCCACCATGCGATCGCGTTGTCGTACTATCAGCCTGGCGAAAACGTTCAAATACTTTAGGTAAAAAGTCTGAGGTAATACCTATGCCTGTATCAATAACTTGGATTTGGGCATAAGTAGTTTTAGAGAAACGCAGAGGGGCGGAGGTGGAA
This sequence comes from Anabaena sp. CCY 9613, assembly GCF_963920895.1. Taxonomy (NCBI): domain Bacteria; kingdom Bacillati; phylum Cyanobacteriota; class Cyanophyceae; order Nostocales; family Nostocaceae; genus Anabaena; species Anabaena sp. CCY 9613. Next base: position 153,096 of record NZ_CAWUDE010000003.1, on the reverse strand, counting down.
GATATCTGAACTTTTTCTTGAGGAAACAACTCTTGTGCTTCCCATGCTTCTGGTTCTATAGCTTGTAACCGGACTTCGACTTTGCCCCCTGCGGGAGTAAACTTAATAGCGTTAGTCAGTAAATTCCACACTACTTGCTGTAACCGGGCTGGATCACCACAAACCGAGCCGAGGGAAGTATCCAGGGTCGTAATTAATTCAATTCCTTTGGTTTCTGCTAAGGGTCGCACAGCCTCCAAAGCCGCCTCAATGACAGAAATCAGATTGACAACGGATAAATGTAGTCTTAGCTGTCCCCGAATAATCCGCGAGACATCTAAGATATCCTCAATCAGTTTCATTTGAGACGTGGCGTTTCGTTCAATAGCATCTAGGGCCCGGGCTGTAGCTTTTTCGTCAAGTTTCTTGGAACGCAGGATTTTTGACCAGCCCAGCATGGAAGTCAAGGGTGTGCGGAGTTCATGGGAAAGTACGGCTAAAAACTCGTCTTTCATGCGGTTGGTGGCTTCTGCTTCTTGTCTAGCCGTTTGTTCGCGAATTATTTGCGCGCGAACTTCTTCAGCTTGCTTACGTTCAGTAATATCTTCGAGAGTCCCTACATAACCAAGTAATTCACCTTGACTAGAAAGCATTGGTGACGATCGCACCTCAACCCAACGGATACTACCATCAGCATTTTGAAACCGAAAATCTGCCGAATATTCCTGACCTTGACAAATATAAGTAGACCAAGTAGCGATCGCTCGTTCTTTTTCTTGGGGATGTACACATTCTAGCCATCCTTGGTGACAATTATCTACCAAACTATAGTCACAAATTTCCTGATAACAAGGATTTGTATAAGTAAAGCGCCCCTCAGTATCCGTTTCAAAAATGCCCATGGGTGAACAAGTACTCAGTGAACGAAACCGCTCTTCACTTTGTTTGAGTTCAGTATTCATGGCGCTGAGTTGGAGTGCTTGTTCCCGGACTGCTTGTGTTTTCTTAAACAGTTCGACAAACACCGTCACCTTAGAAATCAATATATTGGTATTTAAGGGTTTTAGTAGATAATCAACGGCACCTGAAGCATAACCTTTAAACAGCATTTGGTCGCTAGTACTAAAGGCAGTCAGAAAAATAATCGGAATATGACGCGATCGCCCCCTACTACGAATTAGGGTAGCAGTTTCAAAGCCATCAATACCTGGCATTTGTACATCCAGCAGAATTACCGCAAAGTCCTGATGCAATAGACACCTTAAAGCTTCTTCTCCAGAAGTGGCTGTAACTAGGTTTTCTCCTAGTTGTTCCAAAACTGCTTCTAGTGCCAGTAAATTTTCCAGCTTATCATCCACCAATAGGATGTTTACTTTGGGTTCCGGCTGCATGAGTTTCTTTCACTAAATGCTTGATTACAATCCCTGACAACAGCGGATTGCTTGAATCATTATGACACGACTAGCCATTTATCTTGCCCAGCTACTAACATTCAGCATTGTTATGTCCGGGGTCTGCTCATCCAGCTACCCTTTCTCCCCCTGCTCTGTTGGATAACAAAGACTAACCAGTAAGTTGGCAATTTCCGTCAGAGGGACAATCCAATCTACTGACATAGCAGAAATTGCCGCTTCTGGCATAATGGCACTTTCAGCAGTGCTTGGTTGTTGCACAATGGTAATTCCTCCCCGGGCTTTTACCTTTTTTAAACCTTGTGTGCCGTCATGATTGGCCCCTGTTAAAATAACACCAATAACTTGGTCACCATAGATATCGGCTGCTGACTCAAATAGCACATCTATTGATGGTCTAGCGTAAGAAACAGGGTCGTCTGTAGAGAGAGCAAAATAACCTGGTTCAATGAGTAAGTGATAGTCGGCCGGAGCCAGGTAGATTTTTCCTGGTAATATTTCATCTTTGTCTTGGACTTCTTGAATCGGCAAACACGTATGTTCTTGCAATAATTCTTCCATTGTGCCGTCAGAGTTTTTATGCCGATGTTGGACAATGACAATGGGCACTAAGAAGTCTGCTGGTAAATTTGCCAGGACTGTTTTGAGTGCGGATAATCCTCCTAGAGAAGTGCCAATTACTACAACTTTAAAGGACACTAGTTGAGCCTCCGGTAAAGCTTTTCACCTTTGGCTATCTCATCATAATACTGCTCATAAGGAGTAAATCTCAGAGATTCTTGCCGACCTAAACCTAAGATGCCAAAGTTGCAAAGACTGTTGTAAAACAGTTCGTGGACTTGTTTTTGCAGTATCTGATTAAAATATATTAAAACGTTTCGACAAAGAATGACATGAAATTCATTAAAAGAACTGTCAGTGGCTAAATTATGTTGAGCAAAGATGACATTTTCCCTCAGGGATGCTCGAAATATGGCATTGTCATAAGCCGCAGTGTAATATTCTGAAAAAGACCTTTTACCACCTGCTTTCAGGTACAGTTGAGTATACTCTTGCATCATCCTCAAAGAGAAAATTCCACTTTTAGCATTTTGTAGTACCTTACTGTTGGTGTCGGTAGCATAGATTCGACAACGGTGGTAAAGTTTTTCTTCTTCTAACAAAATCGCCATTGAGTAGACTTCTTCTCCAGTTGAACATCCAGCGTGCCAGATGCGAATAAAAGGATAGGTGCGTAACAATGGAACTACTTGATTTCTAAAGGCGAGATAAAAACTGGGGTCACGAAACATTGATGTGACATTTACAGTCACACCCAACAAAAATCTCTCTAAACAGGTGCGATTGTGCAGTAATCGCTCTTGCAATGTCGAAATATTGCTGATACCTTCTACGTGCATAAAGCTTTTAATCCGACGTTTGAGGGAAGAAAGAGCATAATTACGAAAGTCGTAACCATAGTACTGATATACCCCCTCTAATAGCAACTTGATTTCGATGTCCTCCAAACTAGCTTTTGGCAGATTCATAATCATGAGGATAATCAAGTTAAAGTCAACACCACTAATTCAATCATTACAGATTTCAGCTAGGAAATTTCTGAATATTTCTGCTGATGAATTTTGCTGTTGCCAAATATTTTGTGCCAATAAACACTATTAGCGATAACACAAAATATATTAAACAAATACGATCGCCTGGCTAATTTTCTTGTCCTATCTATATAACCACACCCGCAGCAGTGAAAGTAGTTGTTCGGTATCCACTGGCTTAGTAATGTAATCAGAAGCACCAGCATCAATACACTTTTCGCGATCGCCCGGCATGGCTTTGGCCGTTAAAGCAATAATTGGTAATGAGCGGAATTGCGGTTGCTGGCGGATGGCAATGGTTGTTTCGTAACCATCCATTTCAGGCATCATGATATCCATTAACACAGCATGAATGTCGGGATGCGCTTGCAGCATTTCGATGCCATCTCTGCCATTTTCGGCAAATAGTACTTCCATGTGATAGCTTTCTAAAAAGCTGGTAATGGCAAAAATATTCCGCAAATCGTCATCTATAATCAAAATTTTGCGGTTAGCTAGCACTGGATCTGTTTGTCGCAACTGTTCTAGCATCTGACGCTTGGGCTGGGGCAAGTTTGCCTGTATTCGATGTAAAAATAGAGCAGTTTCATCGAGTAAACGCTCAGGCGATCGCACGTTCTTAATAATAATCGTCTCTGCCAGTCGTCTGAGTTGGGTATCTTCTTGTCTGGTTAATTCTTTGCCTGTGTAAACGATGATTGGCAGTTTCAACAAACTGGATTGTTGTTTGATTTGTTCAATTAGTTCTAAACCGCTCATATCCGGCAGACCTAAGTCTAGTACCATACAATCAAACCGCTGTGATTGCAGAATTTCTAAGGCTGCGGTTCCTGTATACACTGCTGTACTTTTGACATCGCCATTACCAATCAATTCAATAATACTTTGAGCTTGTACAGGATCATCTTCCACCACTAACAGAGTTTTGACTTTACGTTCAATAAAGCTTTTAATTTCAGTCAATGCTTGATTGAGCTTTTCTGGAGATATGGGCTTTTGCAGATGTGTAATTGCTCCTAGCTGTAATCTGCGTTGTTCTCGATCATCGACAGACAAAATGTGTACAGGAATATGTCTGGTTTCCGGATCACGCTTGAGACGATCCAACATTGTCCAACCGTCCATATCTGGCATATGAATATCCAGGGTAATGGCATCGGGTTTGTATTGTTGGGCTAACGCCAGTCCTTCTTTACTCTGTAAAGCCACAATGACTTTAAAACCTTGTTCACGGGCTATTTCTAAGAATATACGGGCAAATTTATCATCATCTTCGACAATTAGCAGAACGCGATCGCCTGGTTGAATTTGCTGGCGATCATCGGGAATTGTCTCAAGTGGAGTCGGAATTATTGTTGCTGCTGGATTTGCAACTGGGGAAAGAGGTGGGGAAGATATAACTTCTTTTTCGGTGATGGCTGTGGGAATTTCTGTTAGCTCATTAACTGTGTAAGTCTGGGGTAGATAAAGAGTAAAAGTACTTCCCTGTCCTCTTTGACTAAATAACTCAATTCTTCCCCCCAATAGTTGCGCTAACTCACGGCTAATGGACAAGCCTAAACCAGTTCCCCCATACTTGCGGCTAGTGGTACCGTCTGCTTGCTGAAATGCTTCAAAAATAATCTTTTGTTTTTCTTCAGGAATACCAATACCTGTGTCACTGACAGCAAATGCAATCATGGGACTACCATTTTGGTTAATCTCGTCAGTCACCCTAATTTGTAATTTAACGCTGCCTTTTTCAGTGAATTTAAAAGCATTAGCTAGCAGATTTTTCAATATTTGTTGTAAACGTTTAGAGTCGTTAGCAATGACATTTGGTAATTGATCATCCAGTTCCACGGCAAAACTGAGTTCTTTATCTTCAGCAATTTGATGAAAAGTCCGATCTAAGGATGCCTGCAAATCGACAAAGGTGATTTGCTCAATATCTACTGCTAGGGTTCCCGATTCAATTTTGGCTAAATCTAAGATGTCATTAATTAATTCTAATAAGTCTGTGCCGGCAGCATAAATTGTCTGGCTATACTCTACTTGTTTGTCTGTTAAATGACCTTCGGTATTATCTGCTAGCAATCTTGCTAAGATTAATAGGCTATTCAGTGGCGTTCGCAATTCATGGGACATATTTGCCAGAAACTCTGATTTATATTTGGAAGATAAAGCCAGTTGTTTGGCCTTTTCTTCCAAAGACTGTCGAGCTTGCTCAACCTCACGATTTTTCCGCGCAACTTCCCGATTTTGCACCTCAAGTAATTCGGCTTTTTCTTCTAATTCTTCATTTAGTTGCTGTAATTCTTCATTAGACTGTTTCAATTCCTCTTGTTGCTGCTTCAGGAGAAATTGTGATTCCTCCAACTCTTGCGCCTGCTGTTCTAAGCGTTGATTGCTTTGCTTGAGTTCTTCTTGCTGGAGTTGTAGTTCTTCTGTTAAAGCTTGAGACTCGTTTAACAAATCTTGTGTTTGAGCGTTGGCAGCAATATTATTTAAAAATATCCCGATAATTTCACTTAATTGTTCTAAAAATTGCAGTTGGAGATGACCAAATTGCTGCAAAGAAGCTAGTTCAATTACAGCCGTTACCTGATTCTCAAATAGTACAGGCAACACAATAATATTTAATGGTAATGCGGCACCCAATCCAGAATTAATGCGAATATAGTCACTAGGTACATCAGTTAAGAGAATTTTTTGTTTTTCTAAGGCACATTGCCCTACCAATCCTTCACCTAAGCGAAATTGATTAGATAAATGTTTGCGCTCTTGGTAAGCATAACTACTCAGCAGCTTTAAAACAGGCTCTTGGTAAGCCCCATCCATTAAATATAAAACCCCTTGCTGGGCGCCAACCAATGGTGCCAAATTGGACAAAATCATCCGAGATACGCCTTCTATATCTCGCTGTCCTTGAAGCATCTGGGTAAATTCAGCTAAATTACCATTAAACCAATTTTGCTCCTCATTTTGTTGCGTGATATTTTGCAGATTAGCGATCATCTGTTTGAAAGTGCGCGACAATATGCCAATTTCGTCCAGGCGATCGCTCTTTGGTAAACTTACAGATAAATTCCCCGCAGCAATCTCTTCTGCTGCATCAGAAAATTGCTTCAGTGGCTGGGAAATATGCCTAGATAACCAAAATCCAATTAAAGCTATGACTAGCGCCACAAGGGGAATACTAAAAGTAATACTATTTATAGTTCTTTGAGCAGCCACAGATGTTTGCTCAGAGAGCTGCTGTAGTTGCGAATTTTCCTCCGTTTTAATTTCTTGGATGATCTGCCGAATTTCATCCATCAGTTGCTTACCCTGATCTGTCTGGACAGCTTCTTGAGCAGCTTCCCATCCTTGGGTTTCTCTGATATTAATCACCGCTTTCATGACAGCCATTCTTTGATTGATCAATGGTTGTAATCTATTAATTCGGCGTTGTTGCAGAGGATTATCTACTAGTAGTGCGTCGAGTTCTTTAACTGTTTTATCTAGCACTTGGACGGCATAATTATAAGGCTCTAAATAACCCTCTTGTTCAGTAATCAAATAACCTCTTTGTCCAGTCTCAGCATTTATGAGTTGAAAACTCAACTCCTCCAATTGACCAAGTACTTTGTATGTATCTTTTTCTTGCTCCGACGTTTTAACGAGTTCATTGGTACTTTGATAAGAGCTTAGACCAATCATTGTTAAAATTGCCAAACTCATGGCAAAACCCGCTCCGATCTTAGTTCCAATCTTCAGACTGTTTAACATTTATATTCTTTGTCCGGCTATTATTAATAAATAAACTTGTTTTTAATTCTTCGGCGTAGGAAAAAGAGGGGGAAATTTCTTAAAGTCCCCCTTGATAAGGTTTCCCGACTTGTAGCAAGTGGCGTGGATTTAGGGGGATCAGATCATTTGTGTGTACACGGTAGCCTTACCAAGGAGACGTTGAAGAAAGTCAAAGGCGGGGTGAGGTCAAAAACCAGATTTACATGTTATTTAATTTATATTTTATAATTTAATTTATCAATAAGTCTTGCAAATATTTTAGCTTATTACCCAATACATTAAAGAATGTATTAAAGGATTTCCCCGATAAAATCTTCAGCCACATTAGCTTGAATCTGGTATGGTGCGGTCAATAACGCACCCGATAAAAGGGTTTGCAGTCATTTTTAATGATTTATGTGTACACCGTAGCTCTTCTGATGGATACAAAGCTAAACCTATAGGTTGATGAATATTTAGATCTTAGAAGACATACTAGGACGAGTATGACTACAAAAATTACCTTTGTGGCAACACATTCGTAATGATGTATGAAAGGAGGAAAAATGGTATCTCGACAATATAAGCGGGCAATTGGTACATTTGCTAATCGAGAAGCAGCTGAAGCAGCCCTGAATGAACTAAGAAGCTCAGGTTTTGTGATGGATAATGTTTCCATCTTGGCTAAAGACACAGGTAGCGATGACCAAATTGCTGGAGCTAATGTCGCAGATCGAGGTGAAACTGAGGCTCCAGAAGGTGCTGGTATTGGTGCAACCACAGGTACTGTCTTGGGCGGTCTTGGTGGCTTACTTGTAGGTCTTGAAGCTTTAATCATTCCTGGGGTCGGGCCCTTTCTGGCCGGTGGTACCATCGCAACTACCTTAGCTGGTGCTGGTATTGGTGCCGCTGCTGGTGGTATCGTGGGAGCGCTGACAGGTTTGGGTATTCCTGAAGAAGAAGCCAGAGCTTATAGTGAACGGGTATCTAAAGGAGATTACTTGGTAATCTTAGATGGATCTGCCAACGAAATTGAGAAAGCTGCGGCTATTTTAATGAGTCGGGGTATTCGTGAGTGGAGAGTACATGATATCTCTAATGAACGTGGTACTGCTAATGCTCCCGATGTAGCTCCTACTACTGCTCATCGCAATACAGAGACATACACAGATACGACTACTACCGATCCTAATGTGAAAGTGGTTGATAAAAGAGATCGAATTAGATAGTAGATTGTAACTAGCGATCGCGCTTTTAGCAAAAAACCTGAGACTAGAGTGTGCCCACGCTAAAATATAGCAACGTCTTATATCTCGATTGGGGAAGCAATTTTTATCTTCCCTACAGAGGCTAGATTTCCCGCAGATGTGAAAAATGCCTCAAAAATAAGATTCGACACTCCCACGGCTAAAAGCGCGTGGGATTCTTGTTTTATCCAGATAAAAGTTCAAGTAGTTCACTAGATACACAAAAGCAATGAATCGAAAACATCTGCGACAGTCATCAAATTCAATTAAATCTTGGATTACTACAACTTTGGTGTTTTTAATTCTCACCTTGGTGTTGATAGTTGCACCTGCACGAGTAGCAGCACAAGCACCTGTGAATATTGATGGCCTTTCGGTATTTGAAGTTGGTAGTTCTCAACAATTTACGGCCGAGGAACGGGCAGAATCAATTAATTTGCGGCTACGTCAAATTGTCTTATCTCAAGAACCAATCCAAGTTGAAATTGAGGAACGCAATCAATCTCCAACTATTGTGGTGAATGAGCAATATCTATTGACTGTTACCCAAACAGATGTCTTAGATAATAACACTCCCGAAGAACAGGCAAAAATTTGGGTGCAAAGACTAGAAGATGTGTTGTTGCAAGCTCAAAAAGAGCGCAGTGCTGGGTTTATTCGCAACTCGTTACTCATTAGTGCTGGCGTTTTAGTGATAGCAATTGCCTTGCACCAATTCTGGGGATGGCTATGGAAACGCTTTCGAAAGGCAGTTTTGCAGCGCTTCCCTATATCTTCTGATGAGGAAGAAGTTGATTCTAGTTCCTCCACAGCTCTACATTTACTGTTCACTTTTACCCTACTAGCAGGGCGGATTTGGTTATGGGTAACTGTAGCTCTCTACATTACTAATTTATTCCCCACCACGAGAATTTGGAGCTATCAGATTACTGAGCAATTGATCCAAAGCTTGACATCTCCCATCCTGACTTTGGGTCAAAGCGAATATTCAGTGATTTATTTGCTAGTTTTGTTGGTTTTAATACTGGGACTGATGATTGTAGCTGGTGCGGTCACCAATCTTTTGAGAACCAGAATTTTGCAATTGACTGGTATGGAGCGGGGCGCTCAAGAGGCGATCGCTATCATTACTAAATATACAATTATTATTATTGGTACTATTGTTTTACTACAAATCTGGGGACTGGATTTAAGTTCCCTGACAATTTTAGCTAGTGCTTTGGGTGTAGGGATTGGTTTTGGTTTTCAAGACATCGCCAAAAACTTTGGTAGTGGTTTGATTTTACTGTTTGAACGCCCCATTCAAGTCGGTGATTTTATCCAGGTGGGTGATATAGAAGGTTCAGTAGAACGCATTGGTGGTCGCAGTACCATACTGCGAACGGTAGATCAAATTTCCATTATTGTGCCCAATTCGCGTTTCCTGGAAGATCAAGTGATCAATTGGAGCTATAAAAACCCAGTTTCCCGGCTGAGAATCCCTGTGACTGTGGCTTATGGTTCCGATATCAGTGCAGTCAAATCGGCTTTACAGGGAGCCACTAAAGGACAAACGGGAGTTTTATCGGTTCCTCCGCCAACGATATTTTTTACTGGTTTTGGTGAAAGTGCTTTGAATTTTGTCCTCCTGGTTTGGACTGCTCAACCAAGCCAACAATATTTGATTAAAAGTAATTTATATTTTCGCATTGAAGAACTTTTCCGACAATATAATATCAAAATTCCTTTTCCTCAGAGAGATTTGCACGTCCGTTCGGGAAATTTGCCTTTAGAGTTATCGCCGGAATTAGAAGCAACTTTACGACAAATATCTGATAATCTCCAGAATAATTATGGTGGTAAAAATAACTCCAAGGGCAATTTTTGAACTCCAAAAATCATAAATCATGAAAAATGTCAAGTTAGTCAAGGTTTGGGACGCACTTCATACTAGCTACTGGTTTTTGCCAGGAATCTTGGCAATAAGTTCGATAATTTTAGCAGTGGTAACGTTGACTCTTGACCACATCATTGATTTTAATGATTGGGATTGGTTGTACGCAGGTGGCCCCGAAGGATCAAGAGCAGTACTTTCGGCGATCGCCAGTTCGATGATTAGTGTTACGGCTACATCTTTTTCTATTACCATTGTGGCTATGCAACTAGCTTCTTCCACTTTTGGGCCTAGGCTGTTGCGTAATTTTATGAAAGATACAGGCAATCAAATTGTTCTGGGTGTATTTATTGGCACGTTTATATATTCCTTGCTGGTACTGCGTGCCATTTATAATGAAGACTTCGATTTGTTTGTGCCTCATCTTTCTGTCACCGTTGGTCTTGCTCTAGCGATTCTTAGTATTGGCGTACTTATTTACTTTATTCATCATGCATCAACAATTATTCAAGTATCACATGTACTGCAAAGTGTGAGTGACGATTTAGATAAAGCGATTGAGCGATTATTTCCTGAAAAAATTGGTGTTAATCCTCAAGCAGATCAACCATATAGAGAAGATATTCCACCAGATTTTTCATTGCAGGCTTACCCCATTAAAAATAATAAAAATGGTTATTTGCAAGCAATTAATAATGAAAAATTGATGGAGATTGCCCGTCAATATGATCTTTTAGTACATGTTAAATTTCGACCGGGCAACTTTGTTGTTAAGGGTAGTGAATTAGTCATGGTTTGGCCTGGGGTACGAGTAAATAATAAGCTGAAGCAGCAACTACAACAAATATTTATTATAGGAAAAGAACGTACAGAACAGCAGGATATAGAGTTTCCTATACAACAGTTAGTGGAAATTGCTCTACGTGCTATTTCTCCGGGAATTAATGATCCTTTCACTGCTATTCGGTGTATTGACCGATTGAGTGCAGGACTATGTTATCTAGTACAAAGGCAGTTTCCCTCATCCTATCGCTACGATTATGACAACCAATTGAGGGTGATGGTTCCATCCTTAGATTTTGAGGGCATAGTCGATCAAGCCTTTAACCAAATTAGACAATATAGCAATTCTGACGCTGCTGTAACAATTCGTTTACTAGAAGCGATCGCCTTGGTTGCTACTCATACCCAAAATCCTCAATATCGAGAAGTGTTGCGGCGACATGCTGACATGATTGAACGTGGTAGCCATGAAGGTTTACCAGAATCACAAGACCGCAAGGATGTCTACAGAAAATACGATGATGTTATTCAATCCTTGGCAGCAAACTATGAAATGTAGAAAATGATTCAGCGATTTTATCTTTCTTAAGGTAGACAAAGAATAATCAAATAGATAGAAGAGAAGATAATTTTCCTTGTTTATAATAGGACAATGCTTATAACTACCTATAAAAATCAAAAGATTTTTTTGTTGCAGAACTGTCAAAATGTCCAACAAAAAAGACTTTCTCATGATTTAGGTAGTTTATATATCTCTGGTTTATTTACTACATCTTCATAATTTATTTAATGAGATGTAAATAAATCAACTATGAGCAAAATTGGTGTATCTAATTTGCAGATAAAAAGTAGAAAAAAAGAGGAGTGTTTTATGGTGAATAAACTGAATAAAAATCAATCTACAAGCTGGACAAATAAACTATGGAAATCTAAAGGTGCTGCTGTTCTCATTTTGGGAACACTGCTAGTTTCTGCTTGTGAGAATGTAGTACCTGAAGCAACTGCGCCTGAAGAACCAGGAAACGTTACCACTGAACAAGTGTCAGATCGTACAGAAGAATTGATTGGACAAACCGTAACTGTCAGAAGTGAACCAGAGAATATGGTAAGTCCTACCACCTTTACCATTGGGGACGATAAATTGTTTGGTAGTGATAACGTCCTCGTTGTCAACGCTACAGGTGAACCTTTGACTATTCCTGAAGGTCAAAATATAGAAATTCAAGCCACAGGGACAGTTCGCAGATTTAACCTGGCAGAAATTAATCAAGAGTACAAATTAAATTTGCAGCCAAACGTATACAGTGAATACGAAAATCAACCTACTATCATTGCTCAGTCGTTGGCATTAGCACCTAAACCCGGTGATATCACTTCCGACCCTACCTTCTACTATGGCAAAACTTTAGCAGTGGCAGGTGAAGTGGCAGATGTGAAAAACCAAGCTTCATTTGCTTTAGATGATGACCAATTATTAGGGGGAGAAAATTTACTTGTACTGCATACGCAAGCACAGCCACAAGCGAGTGTAAATGATGGAGAAGATGTTGTTGTCACTGGTGTACTACGTCCGTTTGTCGTCGCTGAACTAGAACGAGATTACGACTTGACCTGGGATTTAAATTTGCAGAGACAATTAGAAGCTGAATATAGCAACAAACCTGTGTTAGTTGCTACAGGCGTTTATCCATCGGCAGTTGACCAATAAAAAACAGTTGCCAATTTCCTCCAATTCCCATAATTAGGTTATGAATTTTTGGAAACAAGCATTATTAAACCTGCGCTTAATCAAATTGCGACGGTTTCTTGGTTCATTTTTCTATCCTTTGCAACGTGACTTTTTAGAGCGCCAGTTTCAAAGTTCCGGGGAAGTGTTTGGGGAAATTGGCAATATTCTTGACACTGAAGCTACCTCAACAGGTGGAAAGTTTTGCTTTCAGAATGTGCAGCTAGAAATTTGTTTTCTGACGGCAGATTTAGTTCGCATTGATTGGCAACCGGGAGTACTTCCTATTCCCTATGCGATCGCCTGTTGTGATTGGCCAGCAGTTGACGTAAAATTTCAAGCAGTAGGCGATGATCGCTGGATGATTTCCAGTACAGCAATCAAGGTAATTATTGGTGTCAACGGTAGTTTAGAATTTCAAAACGCCCAAGGGGAAATTATCAAAGAAGAATTACCTCCCCAACAAAAAACCTCTGGTTGGTTACATCAATCTAAATTACGAGATGAAGAACATATCTATGGGTTAGGCGAACGGGCGGCCCCTCTCAACCTCCGCACATCACCCCAAACCAGCAGTTACTTGATGTGGAACTACGACGCTGGCGGTAAGTACGGCCCAGGAACAGACCCACTGTATCTTTGCATTCCCCTCTACTTGGGTTTACATAACTCTGGTAGTTATTTAATTTTCTACGAAAATACCTATCACGCTACATTTAGTTTTAATGGTTACGCGGCTGCTGACTTTGCTGGAGGTGCGCTGCGTTATTACTTCAGTATCGGCTCACCAGCCCAATTAATAGACCGCTATACAGAATTAACGGGTCGCCCAGCCCTACCACCTCGGTGGGTATTAGGATATCATCAATCACGTTGGGGCTATGAAACTGAAACCGCAGTCAGAGAAGCTGCGGAAGGATTTATCACCCATGATTTACCTTTGAGTGCGATTCACTTAGATATTGACTGTCAAGATGGATTTCGCGCTTTTACCATTGACCCTGACCGTTTCCCCAAGTTAGCTGATTTTAACCGAGATTTGGTAGCCAGGGGAGTACATTTAATTGCGATCATTAATCCTGGTGTCAAAGCTGACCGCAAGAGTGAATTGTTTGAAGAAGGAAAGGCACAGGATGTATTTTGTAAGCTCTCCAATGGCAAAATGATCATTGCCCCTGTGTGGCCGGGAATGTGCGCCTTTCCCGATTTCACTAACCCCCAAGCCCGTCACTGGTGGAGTCGGCAGTATGAATATCTCCTAGATTTAGGCTTTAGTGGCTTTTGGCATGATATGAATGAGCCGGGAATCTTTGTTTTATGGGGAGATCCCAGTTTACCACCACATTCCACTCAGCATTTGATGGAAGGTAGAGGTGGTAATCATTTAGAGGCACATAATATCTATGGATTACTGCAAGCTCAGGCAGGCTACGAAGCATTAAGTCAGTATCAACCACAACACCGTCCTTTTATAGTTTCACGTGCAGGGTGGGCAGGTTTACAACGTTATGCCTGGACTTGGACAGGAGATATTGAAACTAGTTGGTCAGGATTACGCCAAACCATTCCCACAGTCATCAACTTGGGTCTATCAGGGATTCCTTACAGTGGCCCAGATATTGGCGGATTTAAAGGCGACCCTAGCGAGGAACTGTATTTACGCTGGTTTCAAATGTCATGTTTTTTACCATTTTTTCGCACTCATTCTGCCAACAATGTCAAGCCGCGCACTCCTTGGACTTTTGGTGAACCAACTTTGAGTATTGTTAGAGAATTTTTACATCTGCGCTATCGGCTTTTGCCTTATTTATATACCCTCGCTTGGGAAGCAACACAAACAGGACATCCCCTAGTGCGTCCACTTTTCTGGGCTGACAGCGAAAATCAGCAGCTTTGGGGTGTGGAAGATGCGTTTTTATTAGGCGATGCTCTTTTGGTTGCACCTATTGTTGAAGAAGGGGCTACTTCACGGACAGTCTTTTTACCCCAAGGACATTGGTATGACTTCTGGAATGATAACTTGTGGGAAGGTGCCAAACAGGTGAATTTTGCAGCCCCAAGGGAAGAAATACCTGTATTAGTTAAGGCTGGAAGTATTCTCCCAACTGAAGCAGATGGAAAATTAACTTTGCATATCTACCCACCCGTTAACTTAACTGGTGGAGGTCGAATTTATAGTGATGCTGGTGATGGGTATGGCTCGTGGCGATTAGATGAATTTTATATTGAAGGCGATCGCCATCATTTAGAAATTATCTGGCAGCAACAGGGAAATTATGCTTTTCCTGACAATACAGTGCGTCTCCAGGTTCATGGAGTAGAAATTCAAAAAGCCTGGGTAGACGGTGAAGAATTTCATTGTCAAGGAAATTATTTAGAAATTGAGCAATTTCAGCGAGTTTGCTTACAGGCAAAAACTACCTCAAATGAGGCAATAATAAGCGAAATTTGATGCCAAATAGGGAATTAGCAAAGGTCAAATCTGCTTAATTAGTCGCAAGCTTTCACAAACTGGGTTTTGGCAGCGGCGAATTTTTAGGCGTAGTTGTACCACTCTCTTCAGGGTTCTAATGTGGCAATAACTGTCATCTTCACGCCACTTCGCTGGACTACAATTATGACAGTCTTGTTGTACACACTCCCAGACTGTTTTTGATGCAGTTTCCGGCTTGGGTCTTCTCCTGGCCATTTAGCACCCCTATTGAAATTTTCTGTTTTGTTAGCTTACCTGAAATTTTTGTTTTTCTAGCTAGTTTTGTCACATTAGCAATGAAAACATACATCAGTCGTTGCTCATTGGTCAATAGCACTAAAAACTGATACCAAAACTACGCATCCCACGACTGTAGATGAAAACGAGCTAATTACAATGCTTTTACAGCTGTGTGATTAGTTAAAATTCTTAACTTTTATATATGTAAAATCAAAATCCACCTAAACATATAACTGCTTGGTGGATTTGTTTTTAGTTATTTAGTGGATCCGAGCAGAGTCGAACTGCTGTCCAAATTGGGTATTTACCCCCCGCTCATTCACAGGTTTAGCCTTTCTGACCCTCAAGGCGGGAATCGTTCATTATCCCGAACGTAGGATGCTCTGATTAATTCTTAGCTAACAAGCCAATCAGAGAACACTTGTTAGAGCGTCCGTTGGGGGTTGGTCTTCAATCCTTAACGGAGTCAAATCGAAGACGCTCGAACCTATAAGAGGTTTTTATGCAACTGCTAAAGCAGGCTTACGAGCAAAGCTAACGATGTTATTCGCATTTACTTTTTTTTTGAGCCTTTGATTTCCGAGAGGAGACTCACTCTCGACCTGAATCACAGAGTAGCGTTCGCCAACCTGTCGAAACCGTTACGGACCCATGTCTTTATATTTCAATTATAATACTTGGTTGGGGAAATGTGTGGTGTGGCGAAAAAATTTGAGTTCATGCCAGTGTTGCGGAAAAACACAGGGTATCTTGATACGAGGTTGGCTGTACTCCTTCAGTATAATTAGCACACAAAGTTATATCTTTATAGCCGTTATTTTGTAATAACATGATAAATTCATCGCGCCCGAACCAATGCAGGGGAAAGTGTTGTAACTCTGTGGCTATGAGTTGACCGTTTTGCCATTTTTCGTAGCGAATGATAGTTTTATTCAGTTGATTGAGCCAATCTATCTGAGATGTAGATTGCAGTAGAATGATTGATCCATCAGGGCAGGTAATAGGCGATCGCTGTTGCACGATGTTCTCTGTTTTAAAATCTTCAATAGGTATTTCCAAGTCGATATAGATACGCCCCTGCGGTTCTAAGTGCCGCTTAAAAGCTTGTAGTGCTGCAACAGCAGCATCTCGCTTTTCTAATAACATGAATGAGCCAAAGGCAACGATAATGGCGTTAAACTTGCCATGTAAATCAAGATTTTCCACACTACCTTGATACAAAGAGGGATTTAGCCACCTGGCTGCACAGTGCTTTTGACAAATAGCCAGCATATCTGGTGAAGCATCAATTCCCTCAATATTTATCCCAGCCTCTAATAATGGTATGAGTAATCTTCCCGTCCCTACCATGACCTCAAGAATTCTGCCACCAATTTGAGAAAGATGGCGAATGTAATAGGGAACATCGGGGTAATTTCCATCTATAGGCTTGGTGATGTCATAAGCCTCTGTACACAAAGGCCCATATGTTGTCATTGTCATTGTTTATGGGGAAATGGGAGTTGGCAATTACTTAAATAATGGAATAATCCAGGCAGCAACAATGCTGATGAGAATAGCTGATTCTAGTAACACCAGAGTATGCGAAGATTGAAACCAGTTCGACCAGGAACCTTGCCAGAGACTTGACCACCATTGAGAGATATGGGCAGACCAGAAAGTAGGACTATCTTTGTCACGAAATTGCCAATTGAGCATGGATAGCAGTAACGGAACTCCACCAACTTTGGCATTGATCAACAGGTGAAGGGCGATGGCCACCACCATAATCACCCATGCAATTAAGTGAGCATAATACCAGACATGATTTAATTCCCCTTGTGGCAACCATATTTCATCCATCATCTTGCCGCTAAATAACGCAAAGGTTAAAGCCAGGAGGGCAAAGGTATTTGTCAAGCGGTTTAATGTATACCACCAAATAGGTTTACCAACCTGAACTAATTTAGTCAACGAATCAGGCTGAATCAGTCGCTTCTGACCCCTATGGAATGCATAAAGTACAAAGGCAGGAAATATCAGTAAGGTAAATAATCCAAAAGTTCCATGTAAGCCTTCAATTTCTCGATAGGAAGGCAATGGAATTCTTCCCCAGCGCGCATCATAGGTATCGTACGTCCAGAAAGCCGTTAGAATTGCAGCTACTAAAAACAGACCAGTGATTCCATGCACAATGCGAAGGAGGAGTGGCTGATAGGGTCGAGTCAATTTCATGTAAAGATACAAATTGATTTTACAACTTGAGATGGATTAACTTCTGAAAAATTTGTTTTATAAAAATACATTAAATCGAGGAATTAAGTTATGTTTAATCACTCTTTACTATCTGACATATCTTTAGAACAACAAGAAATTTTATGCGGGGGAACAAATTCTAGCAATAATGAAGATGATGATTTTGATAAATTTAAAGATAAGGATAAATTGAAAAATAAAAATATTACAAATTTTATGATTCTTCAAAAAGATATAAGGGGACCGGTGAACATAAAGGTATCTCTTTAATCAAAATCCCAGTCAAATAATGCGCGGATTTGAGATTTTGGAATGACTCCGCAGATAAATCTGGGAGTTTGTACCATTAAGAAAATATGGGACATAACATATTATTGCATCTCAATAATTATGCTGTTGATTATTTATGCTATGTGAATAGATTTACTAATAGTTCAAAATTCCAAATACTAAAAATAGCCAATTGCTAATAATCTGTACGACTAGCAATCAGCTATTTTTTTAAACTAAACAATTAACAATTCCCTAAGTTAGTGCTTCAGCACCGCCCACAACCTCTAAGAGTTCTTGGGTAATAGCGGCTTGTCTTGCTTTGTTATAAGACAAGGACAGAGATTTAATCAATTCACCGGCATTGTCGCTGGCATTGTTCATTGCTGTCATCCGCGCTGCTAGTTCACTGGCTGCTGATTCCTGTAGCGCTCGTAATAGTTGGTTACTGAGATACAAGGGCAACAGAGAATCCAGAATCTGCACTGGGTCTTGTTCAAAAATCATGTCACGGGGCAAAGGCCGGGCTGTACTGGTCACTTTTTGCCGTTCGACTTCAAATTGACCGCCACGAGTTGTGAGGCGGAATATTTCATCATCTGCGGCTTCTAGACCTTGAGGATCTAAAGGAAGCAGAGTTTGCACCACAGGGCGGGAGCTAACCAAGGAGACGAATCTGGTATAAATTAACTCAATGCGATCTACATTTTCTGAGAGGAACAAAGAAAGTAGTTGATCGGCAATTTCTGTAGCTTCTGCTGCTGTAGGAATTTGCTCTAAGCCAGTGTAGGTACCATCGATGGGTTGTTCCCGACGTTGGAAATACTGGATGGCTTTGCGCCCTACCAGTACATATTTGTAATTTACACCTTCGGCTTGGAGTTCCTTGGCGCGGTTTTCGGCACGACGGATCACATTAGTGTTGTAACCGCCACACAAACCGCGATCGCCTGAAATTACCAATAATCCTACTGTCTTAACTTCCCGTTTTTTCAGTAGTGGCAAATCTACATCTTCAAACCGCAGACGAGTTTGCAAGCCATACAGTACTTGTGCCAAGCGATCGGCAAAGGGACGAGTAGCAGTTACTTGTTCTTGGGCGCGACGTACCCGAGCGGCCGCTACCAGCCGCATGGCTTCTGTAATTTTTTTGGTGTTTTTGACCGACTGAATGCGATCGCGTATTGCTTTGAGATTGGCCATATTCTTAAGTTCTGAGTCCCTAGTCAATAGTCAAATGTCAACAGTCAATAGCCATTAAGTGTTTCCCAATGACTCATGACTATTGACCAATGACTAATTACGCTGTTGCTTGGAAGGTCTTTTTGTATTCTACGAGTGCTTCCTTCAAGGCTGTCTCTTCTTCGTCACCCAGTACTTTTTTGCTCTTTACGGAGTCAGTGTACTGAGGCTTACCTGTTTTTAAGTACTCTCTTAAACCTTTGGTAAAGGTAGTAACTTTCTCTACAGGCACATCATCCATATAGCCATTGATACCAGCATATAGAATTGCTACTTGCTCGTATACTGACAGGGGAGCATTTTGTGGCTGCTTGAGCAATTCCCGCAATCTTTGACCACGTGCCAATTGGTCTTGGGTAGCTTTATCCAAGTCAGAAGCAAATTGAGCAAAGGCTTGCAGGTCGTCAAACTGGGCTAGTTCCAATTTCACTTTACCGGCAACTTTTTTCATGGCCTTGGTTTGTGCTGCCGAACCCACACGGGATACAGAAATACCAGGGTTTACAGCCGGACGAATACCAGCGTTAAACAAGTCAGATGACAAGAATATCTGACCATCGGTAATCGAAATTACGTTGGTGGGGATATATGCCGAAACGTCACCAGCTTGGGTTTCGATGATTGGTAGCGCAGTCATACTGCCTTTACCCAATTCATCACTGAGTTTAGCGGCTCTTTCCAACAAGCGGGAGTGGATGAAGAATACATCTCCAGGGTAAGCTTCCCGTCCGGGTGGCCGACGTAGCAATAGGGACATTTGGCGATAAGCTTGGGCTTGCTTGGAAAGGTCATCATAAACCACCAAGGTAGCTTTGCCTTTGTACATAAAGTACTCAGCGATAGTTGCCCCGGTGTAGGGAGCTAGGTACTGTAGTGTAGCTGGTTCACTGGCACTAGCGGCAACAACTACGGTATAGTCCATTGCGCCTTTTTCTTGTAAGGTTTGGACCACGTTAGCCACAGTGGATGCTTTTTGGCCAATGGCAACGTAGACACAAATTACATCTTCACCTTTCTGGTTGATGATGGTGTCAATGGCGATCGCAGTTTTGCCTGTTTGACGGTCACCAATGATCAATTCCCGTTGTCCCCGACCAATGGGAATCATGGAGTCGATGGCTGTAATACCCGTTTGCATGGGTTCGTGTACAGACCGACGGGCAATGATACCAGGTGCTGGAGATTCAATCAAACGGCTATCGCTAGTTTTGATGTCTCCTTTACCGTCAATGGCCACACCCAAGGCATCGACAACCCGTCCAATTAGGGCTTCACCTACGGGAACCTGAGCAATTCTGCCGGTAGCAGTTACAGAGCTACCTTCTTGAATGTTCAGACCTTGACCCATCAACACCGCACCCACGTTATCTTCTTCTAAGTTCTGGGCGATGCCGATTGTGCCATCTTCAAATTCTAATAGTTCCCCAGCCATAGCCTTTTCTAGACCATAGATCCGGGCAATACCGTCACCCACTTGCAGGACGGTACCAACATTAGCAACTTTGACCTCTTGGTCGTATTGCTCGATTTGCTGCTGAATAATGCTGCTGATTTCGTCAGGTCTAATTGAAATACTCATGTGTCTATCTTTTTTGCGTTCGAGACGGAAAAACAGGTTAGGGAGTGGGGAGTGGGGAGTAGGGAGTGGGGAAAACTTTTCTCGTTTCCCTTTTCCTTTAATTTTCTCATCTCCCTCCAAGTTACCAGCACAGCCAGAAAACTCTAGAAGTAGCGTAATTACGAATTACTAGCTAAACGTAAAGAAAGGCGGCGTAACTGACCTCTTAAACTGGCATCAATTACCTGCGAGCCTACTTTAATGATCACACCACCAATTAACTCGCTGTCTATCTTAGTTTCTAACTCTACCTGGCGAGCATCAGTGATAGCGAGAACTTTTTCCACTACCGCTTGCTGTTGAGTTTCTGATAGAGGAACTGCTGAAGTCACTTCTGCTAATACGGTTTGATTCAGTTGCCGCAACAACGCCAAATATTGCTGGAGGATTGCTTCTAAGAAAACAATGCGTCGTTTGTCTACCAGCAACAACAAAAAGTTGCGGAGGTAGGGGTTAGCACTTTCACCAAGTATTTGTTTGATGGCAGCTTTTTTGCTCTCACCCTGAATAAAGGGATTGCCGATAAAGCTTTGTAGCTGCTGGTTCTCCGATAGCAGACTCCGCAAAGTCCGCGCATCTTCGCCGAACTCTTCTGTCAAGTTTTTTGATTGCGCGATGGATAACATTGCCTGTGCGTAAGGCTGGGCTATTTCAGCTGTTGCTACCTTACTTGTCATACTTCGCCTCCCAGTTGTGCGATGCTACGTTCAATCAAAATTTGTTGAGCATCGTCGGCTATGCCGCTTTTTAGTTCCGACTCGACTTTTTGCAATGCTTGAACAACTACCCGCTGTCGCAACTGAGCGATCGCTTTATCTAGTTCTGTACTCAAGTCAGCTGCTCCTGCGGCTTGCAAGCGCTCAATGTCTACAGCCGCTTGGGCTAAAATAGCTTCGCCGGCAGCTTGAGCATTTTCTTGGGCTGCTGCTTTGATTCTTTCAGCTTCTGCTTGAGCTTGTGCTAGTTTTTGCTGCGCTTCTTTCAGTTGCTGTGCAGCTTGGGCGGCACGTTGTTCTGCATTCTTAATTGCTGTTTCAATATTTTCCCGGCGAGTTGTCAGGGTTTTACCCAGAACTTTCCGACCAAATACAAACAGCACAGTAATAATAATGGCCAGGTTAATGAGGTTAGTGTCAAAAATATCTGTATTTAGACCAAAACCACCATTCCCGGCTTCCTCCGCCAATTCACTTGCGACGGCGCTGGCTTCTGCCATCAACAGTAAAAAAGTCCCCATGATTTTTCATCCACAACTGCGCTGCCAAGGCTTAACATTACTGACGCCGCCAATTGTTACTTAGCAAAGGCGTCTTTACAATGTCACTTAATGATTCCAACCTACGTTTGAGTTAGCGCCGACTTGCTAAATCTGCTCCTAAAAGCTTTTCTAGTATTTGGCGACTCAGAGCATCTACTTGTTGCTCCAATGAAGCAAAAGCTTGTTGTTTTTGCTGCTCTATTTCACTAGAGGCTTGTTCTCTTTGAACTTGGGCTTCTTGTTGGGCAGCTGCTATTTTCTGAGCAGCGATTTTTTGCGCCTCGGCTTGAGCATCAGCAATAATTGTTTGAGCTTGCCGTCTAGCTCCTGCTAAATCTTGCTCGTATTGCTGTGCCAATTTCTCAGTTTTTGACAAGCGTTCTTGTGCTTCTAATTGATTGTTACGGATATATTCATTCCGGCCATCAATAGCATTGCCCAATGGTTTGTATAGTGTTGCATTCAACACTATAGCTAAAATTAAAAACTGAATTGCCATTAAGGGCAGGGTAGCATCTAGATCGAATAGCCCCCCTTCTTTGGCAACCTCTTCTACAGCTAATAAGGTGATCCAGTGTGTCATGGTTGCTAATTCTTAATCTACTTTGTTAGTCCTGAGTCCTGAGTTACGAGTTATGAGTTATGAGCTAAACTCTTAACTCCTAACTCTTAACTCCTAATTTGTTTTACTCAGCACCCAGTACTGAATTATGCGAAGGGGTTAGCAAACAGTAGCACTAGAGCAACCACTAGACCGTAGATGGTTAGCGCTTCCATGAATGCCAAGCTTAACAGCAATGTACCGCGAATTTTGCCTTCTGCTTCTGGCTGACGAGCAATACCTTCTACAGCTTGTCCGGCTGCATTACCTTGACCAATACCAGGGCCGATTGCAGCCAAACCAACAGCTAGAGCAGCAGCTAAAACGGAAGCAGCAGAAACCAATGGATCCATGATATTCTTTCCTTACTTTACTGAGTTGAATGGGTCTAGAAGTTGTTGTGTGTCAGTTGCCATTTGACCTTAATCATTGTTAAAAAACTAATGACTCATGACCAATGACTGTTGAGGGTATTTAATGCCCCTCATGCTCCTCGCCATGATGATCTTCCATCGCTTCACCGATGTAAGCAGCGGCTAAGGTGGCAAAAATTAGTGCTTGGATGGCGCTGGTAAATAGTCCCAAAGCCATTACTGGCAAAGGTACAAACAAGGGCACTAGTAATACCAGTACACCTACTACAAGTTCATCAGCCAAGATGTTGCCGAATAAACGGAAGCTTAGGGAAAGAGGCTTGGTGAAGTCTTCAATAATCTTGAATGGCAACATGAACGACACTGGCTGGACGTAGTTACCAAAGTACCCTAAACCTTTTTTGCTGAATCCCGCATAAAAATATGCTAGTGATGTCAGTAACGCTAAGGCAACAGTTGTATTGATGTCACTTGTAGGTGCTGTTAGTTCACCTTCTGGTAAATGAATCAGCTTGAAAGGAACCAGCGCCCCTGACCAATTTGACACAAAAATGAACAAAAACAAAGTGCCAACAAAAGGCACCCAAGGGCGATATTCTTTCTCGCCAATTTGGTTTTTGGCCAAATCCCGAATGAACTCCAGGGCATACTCCATCAGGTTCTGTATACCGCTGGGAATTCTTTTGATGTTACTGCTGGCGGCCACGGAAACTAGCACTAGTACACCAATAACAAACCAGGAGGTGAGAAACACCTGACCATGCAGCTTTAAGTTGCCTATTTGCCAGTACAGATGTTTACCCACTTCCAATTCGGCAAGTGGAAGAGAGTAGAAGTTCAGAAAATTCAGCATTTTCTTTCCATATCAATCGTTTCTCCAATATTACCTGGAGAAGAGGAGCAAATTTGCTGTGTGGATATTCCTCACGCAAAGCTTTTGTCAGCCTTTTTGGGGTTGTCGGAGCTTTAGCTAGTCAGAGATAAAAGCCATCCTCACTACGTAGATGATGAGTGTGGCTTTGTAGGTAAGAAATCCCAAAAATATGGGCAATATTTGTAGTTGATTCCACCGCGATGCTAGCAAAATCAGCGCTACTAATAAGGCTAACCGAGTTTTGCTCAGGGCCTGTTTTTCTCTACCTAAACGCTCAACATCTTTTGCCAACATCCTCAAGTAAAGCACACCTGCACACGCCCCTAATAGATAATTCAGGGCAATGTTTAGAGAATAAGCAATCCATACAGAGATAAAAACAATCCCTGTCAAGGCAAGTGTGATTACCAGCAACTCCTGATAGAGTTGATAAAACTCTTGCATGGAAGAGCTTACTGGTTCTGTGTCCTCAAAACCAGATTGAGTGTCTTGTTGTGTTGTGGGAGTGGGATCAGTCGAATTTTCTGACAAGCTCACGAGACTTGAAACCAGTACAGCTAACTTATGATGACTGCACATTCAGTCAGCTGAATCATATCATGATCAGGTAACAATACTTTAGAAAAAAACAATTAACTTCTTGTCATATTCAGCCTAACGGTAGAAGCCTGACGCTGTAATGGAAAAATGGAAATCAGAGGGCGATGGTGTCAGAGAAAGAGGGGGATAAATATCTAAAATTCCCGGTTGTACAATTCCAAATTTCTTCAAATTTCGCCGTTTTCTAGTCAATAGCGATTGTATAATCAGCGTCTTGGTGCCTTGTTTAACCTGGTGTCAATATAATCAGCTGTTGTTTAAGCAGTGTCTTGACTTGATCCAAGCTGATCTGCACTGTTGTTAAAATTTCTGCCA
Source organism: Anabaena sp. CCY 9613 (assembly GCF_963920895.1). Lineage (NCBI taxonomy): Bacteria > Bacillati > Cyanobacteriota > Cyanophyceae > Nostocales > Nostocaceae > Anabaena > Anabaena sp. CCY 9613. Next base: position 128,634 of record NZ_CAWUDE010000003.1, on the reverse strand, counting down.
CAGGGGAATTACCATCACACTTTTGTAAAAACTCCAACTCTGTATCTGATAAATTGATTATTTGGTATTCGTAATTAAAGATACATTGATTAGGAAAGCCTTCAATACAAGGATTAAGTTCAGGAATTGCCTGCAATAAGAGTTTATCTTTTGACCAGTCAACCTTGATCTGCGGCAGACGACCGAGGAAAAATTCATAATGAGTAACTTCTGGATCTAGTAATTCTATCAGGCGGTAACGTTGGCGATCGCTTAATCCTTGTGCCCGTTCAATTAAATCTGGTGCTTTTGCTAAAAGTCTTTCTAACTGCCAAAACCCAGGATTAGAAAACCCGATAAACTCCAGTTCAGAAGCGTCAATTAATGCAAACAGTGTTTCAATGTTGTAGTCAATTTCCTGGGGATGAACGTACATGTCGGCAAAACATTCATCCTTATGATTTTCTAATGACCAAAGTTCTTTTTCTCGCTTGACAATACGATTCTTTTCTGGTAAGGAAGAAAATATTTTGCGTCCGACTTGCACACCATCGCGGTAATCGCCCTTGTTGTCACCTTGGAGGAGAGCGATCGCCTTTTGCATGAGTTGAATTTCCCAGCGTCCAAGTTCACCATACACAAAAATGTGCATTAGTCCACCAGGAGCTAATTTTTTTGCTAAAGCTTGAATGCCACGGATGGGGTCAGGTAAGTGATGTAACACACCCACGCAGTTAATTAAATCAAAGTCCCCTGGCAATTGTTCCACATCATACAAGCTGAGATGGTGAAACTCAACTCGGTTAGCCCCAGAACGCTGACAACGCTCTTTTGCTACTGCCAAAGCCCCAGCGCTGAGGTCAATTCCTACAACACTAGCTTGGGGGTTGAGGTGGACTAAGTATTCTGTACCTACTCCTGTGCCACAACCAGCGTCTAGAATGCGGATGTCTTGTTTTTTAGGTTTTAAGCCTGTGCAGAAGTTATGGGCGGCTAACCAATTCCAGCGCCAGTTATAACCAGGGGGTGGTGCATCTAACAGTGGTTCTGGAGGAAAAGGGTAGGTGTTGTAGAGATTGGCAACAGCAGCACTAACAGTTTGAGAATCTGACATGATGAGCAAGCAAGATTATGGCAATTCTGAGTTTATCGAATGGTGGGTACTTGAGCGACAAGTTATAGAATTTTTAACGCAAGAGACACAGTATATTTTTTTGATTGTGAGGGTGGAAGATTTAAAAAGATTAATTGCTTCAGTTCTTTTCTTTGCCCCCTCGACTCGTTTTTGGCTGGTATTGGTGCTGCACTTATGGGACTTTCTATTTGGCAAACAACAGTAATTATTGCCGGGATGAGTGGATTATTGATTTATTTGGGTTTACAAGTGGGAATTTTTCTTGCAAGTAATCAGTTACTCAATCGCTTATCTTATTTACCTGGTTTGTTGTTGATTATGTTGGGACTTTCTAAATTTGTTTAGTTGTAAATAGAAATTAATATTTAAGGTATGCCGACAGATGGCGTTGCTGATTAAAGGGATAATTTTAATCTCACGCAAAGTCGCCAAGGCGCAGAGAGGAGAAGCAAAAGAAAGTGTATGAATAAAGTCAAACAAATTGCTTCTTCTCAAAACCTATTGAATAGGAGAGGATTATTCGCTATCCGGTAAATTGATTCCTTGTTCACGTAACAATTGCCGCAACTTAGCAACTTCTAACTCAGCAGCGTCAGCGCGTTGCTTTTCTTGTTCCGCTCGTTGTTTTTCTTGTTCTTCAGGTGTAGGCAACCAATTATTATCCCGATCAAACCAACGTAGCCATAATCTTTTTAACCCTTGATATTCTCCATCCCATAATCCTAAACCTAGTTCTGCTTCCTCTAACCACACACCTAACCCATTTACAGAGAGAGGTTGATAGCGGTTCATCATTAAACCAAAACATTGCAACTCATTGGTATAACGACTAAAAACAAAATAATAAGGGATTCTCAAAATCTGCTCATACACTGACCATTTATTAGGCGGTTGATTTACTTCTCTTAAACTTCTTCCTAAATCTTCTGCTTCTGTACCTGGTGATATTAATTCCACCACCACAAAAGGATTGATTCCTTCTTGCCAAGTCACATAACTTAACCGCAGTTCTGTTTGATTATAAAAACGTGATGCTCCCAACACTGCAAACCAATCGGGGCGCTTATACCATTGGGGATGATGAGGGTCATAGTATAAGTTTAAATCACTCGCTGTAAAAACTTGATTCTCGGTATAACTATGGGGGCGAAAAGTGATGCGGAGTAATTCAGGTTGTATAAGGTGAAATTCATCTGGCAAACCTGGTTCCTCCGGATTTTCGCTTGGTAAATCATACATCGTTGGCAGTGTTTCTGTAGGAGGTAAGGGCGGATCTACTTGATACATTGTGGCTCAACTCCCGTATTCTGCTAATAATATTCATTCGTCTTCATATTTGTTCAGAAGCTGTAACTATAAATATAGTTATATCTTGAGGATTATAATTACTTAACCACTTAATAATAGATGGCTCACCTCTTTGTAAAAGTGATAATTCATCTGTATCTAATATTCTTAAATTATTCACATTTAAACTTACCTTACTTGAACTGTGCCATCTGGTTGATTTTCAATTAGTACATCATAAGTTAACTTTGGTGTTATTTTGCGAGAGGAGGTTTTATCAGCTAAATTCATAATTTGTATTCTTGAACTTCTGATATTGATTTTAACTTCATTCGTAGTGAGAACATAAAGGCTTTGAGATTGCTAGAGCCTCCGGGCTTATCGCCGACCCAACTCTAGTAGGGCAACACGACTATATTAAGAAAATATTAAATATTTATATATCTGCAATAATATATGCATTGCCTGTCAACCAGAGAGAGTTGAAATGGGAAAATTTTCATAATCACAGCCCACTAGAGATATATACTCATCCGGAGTAACAGAATTTAGATTACAGGTTCTACATAGTTCTTAATAAATCACCAGGGAAAACGCAAAACGTTTTAATCTAAAGCTAACTGGGTTAATTTACTGGCAGTTTTGCAGGCGGCACTCTAAGGGCATGATCACACTGATGTGTCAAGCCTCAAAACAACCCAGACTTAACACATAAATAATTATGATGGGAGTTTTACAAATCAGATGAGTGTTAAGGCAAGTGGTGGAAGCTCGGTTGCGCGTCCGCAACTATATCAAACGCTAACTGTGTCTACAATTTCCCAAGCGGAACAACAAGACCGCTTTTTGGGAACTGGCGAACTCAGCGAACTGGCAAGCTATTTTGCCTCTGGTGCAAAACGTCTGGAAATTGCTCAAACGCTGACGGAAAATTCGGAAATTATCGTCTCGCGCGCGGCTAACCGGATTTTTGTCGGTGGTTCGCCAATGGCTTTCTTAGAAAAGCCTCAAGTAGAAGAATTGGCTATGGCTACGGCTGGTGCTACTTCTGCTGGAGGTGTGACAGAAGGAATGAAACTAGGAACCGTAACCTACGTTGAAAGTCGTGGTGGGTTTCTAGAAAATCTTCGTTCCATCTTTAATACATCTCCTGGTGGCCCAACTCCGGCTGGTTTTAGACCAATCAACGTTGCTCGTTATGGCCCTAGCAATATGGCCAAGAGCTTACGGGATTTATCCTGGTTCTTGCGCTATGCGACTTACGCCATTGTCGCGGGTGACCCGAATATCATCGTGGTCAATACACGGGGTTTGCGGGAAATCATTGAAAATGCTTGCTCTGGTGAAGCGACATTGGTGGCTTTGCAAGAAATTAAATCAGCGTCACTTTCCTATTTCCGCAAGGATGCTGAGGCCACAGATATTGTGTCTCAGTACATGGATATTCTGCTGAATGAATTTAAAGCCCCCACGCCTTCTAACAAACTGCGTCAACGTCCCTCCGGTGACCAACAAGGACTACAGCTGCCACAAATTTACTTTGCAGCAGCAGAACGTCGTCCCAAGTTTGTTATGAAGACTGGTTTATCAGCCAGCGAAAAAACCGAAGTTGTCAAAGCAGCTTATCGGCAACTTTTTGAGCGCGATATTACCCGTGCTTATAGCTTGTCGATTTCTGACCTGGAATCTAAGGTAAAAAATGGCGATATCTCCATGAAGGAGTTTGTCCGCCGTCTCGCTAAATCTCCTCTTTACCAAAAACAGTTTTACCAGCCTTTTATTAACAGCCGAGTTATCGAATTAGCTTTCCGTCACATTTTGGGACGGGGGCCAAGTAGCCGGGAAGAAGTACAAAAATACTTTGCAATTATTTCTAACGGCGGTCTGTCAGCTTTAGTAGATGCTTTGGTGGATTCTGACGAATACAGCGACTACTTTGGCGAAGAGACAGTACCCTACATCCGGGGTCTGGGTCAAGAAGCCCAAGAATGTCGTAACTGGGGGCCGCAACAAGACCTGTTTAATTACAGTGCGCCTTTCCGCAAAGTACCTCAGTTTATTACCACCTTTGCTGCTTACGATCGCCCGCTACCAGACCAACATCCCTACGGTTCCGGTAATGACCCCTTGGAAATTCAGTTTGGGGCGATTTTCCCGAAAGAAACTCGCAATCCCAGCAGCAGCCCAGCACCATTTGGTAAGGATACCCGCCGCATCTTGATTCACCAAGGGCCTGGGATTAATAACCAATTGAGTAATCCCCAAGCCAGGGGTGAAGCTCCTGGTACTCTGGGACGCAAGGTGTTTAAACTAGACCAAATTCCTTCGACTCTCAGCAGAAAGGGTGGTCAAGGTGTCAGCGTCAAGTTCTCCGAAAGCTCTACCCAAGCAGTAATTAGAGCAGCTTACCTGCAAGTTTTTGGTCGTGATGTTTACGAAGGTCAACGACTGAAAGTAGCAGAAATCAAGCTGGAAAACGGCGATATCTCCATGAAGGAGTTTATCCGCATTTTGGCGAAGTCGGATCTATTCCGCAAGCTGTACTGGACATCACTGTATGTGTGTAAGTCCATCGAGTACATGCACCGCCGCTTGTTGGGTCGTCCGACTTACGGTCGCCAAGAAAACAACAAGTACTTTGATATCGCTGCCAAAAAAGGTTTCTATGCGGTGGTTGATGCCATCCTTGATACCGATGAGTACAGCCAAGCCTTTGGTGAAGATACAGTTCCTTACGAACGCTATTTGACCCCGGCTGGTGTCTCTTTGCGGCAATTACGCGTTGGTAGTATTCGTGAAGATGTTGGTGCGGCGAAGGTTGAAAAACAAGAAACACCACGCTTTGTTGAATTGGGTACAGTTACCGAAAATCGGACAGAACCCGATATTCAATACCGAATTAACCAAGGCGTTACCAAGAAGCGCGAACAAACCAAAGTCTTTAAGTTGGTAGCCAATACCAGCAATAAAGTTGCAATGCAAACTTTGATTAGCGCCGCCTATCGCCAAATTTTCGAGCGCGATGTTGCACCGTACATCATCAAGAACGAATTTACAACGTTAGAAAGTAAGCTCAGTAACGGCGAAATCAGCGTCAAGGAATTTATTGCAGGTTTGGGTTACTCCAATCTTTACCTGAAAGAATTCTACACACCTTATCCCAACACCAAAGTAATTGAATTGGGAACCAAGCACTTCTTAGGACGTGCGCCTTTAGACCAGGCAGAAATCCGCAAGTATAACCAAATTTTGGCTACTCAAGGGATTCGGGCGTTTATTAACGCTATGGTCGAAAGTGCCGAATATAGCCAATCATTTGGTGAAGATACGGTTCCTTATCGTCGCTTCCCAACTTTACCTGCGGCTAACTTCCCCAATACGCAAAAGCTTTACAACCAACTCACCAAGCAAAACAAAGATGTGGTTGTGCCTAGCTTTGAAACAGTGAAGCCCCGCATCGAGTCGGCGAAAACACCAATTTTAGCGAAGGCGATCGCAGATTTGGCAGCCCAAGCTAAGTCTATGGATAAGACCAAGCCGTTGTTCATTGAGTTGGGTCGTTCCTTCAATGATGGTCGTGGTCAATCGGTAGAAGTAGGTGTGGGTACAAACCGCCGTAAACCTGCACGTATTCACCGCATGACCATAGGTGGTAGCCAAGCTGAAAAGCAACAGGTAATCAACGCCGCTTACTGTCAAGTGTTGGATGTATTTAGTGGTCAGGTTCCTGAGGACTACCGCCGTTCTAACTTAGATAGCAAATTGCGGAATGGCGAAATTTCTGTCCGGGAGTTCGTGAGAGAACTAGCTAGTTCAGAAATCTACCGTAAGCGGTTCTATACGCCTTACCCCAACACCAAAGTGATTGAATTCCTATTCCGTCACATATTGGGACGCGCACCCGCTACACAAGGCGAAATCCGCCAGTATAACAAACTGTTAGCTGATAGCGGTTTAAGAGCCGCAGTAGAGGCAATGGTGGATAGTCCAGAGTATGCCCGCTTCTTTGGGGAAGACGTAGTACCATACCCACGCTACCCATCTTTACCAGCCGGTAACTACCTCGGTAGTGTCCAAGCAGCTGCTGACTTAGTGAAACAATCTTGGTCTAGTTTGTCACCTTCTGTACTGACAGGACGACCAAGCGATCGCTAGAAACGAGGAAGTAGGGAGTGGGGAGTGGGGAGTAGGGGTTTATCTTCCTCATCTCCCCTATCTCCTTCATTTCCCTCCTAACCCCTCTGCAACCTTTTGTAGTAACGCTTTCAGCCAGCAAGTGTGATTGCAAATCTGAAAAGTAATATTACAAAGTATTAAGAGCAGTCATAAATGCTCTACAGAATGCCGGAAAATATTTTGCGGAAGGTATGTTGCGCTCTCAAGATTGTTGAGTTGTATTTACTCAAGCAAACTTGTAATGTTACAGCTATAGCAGTTGCTTAACTGTTGTATCTGACACAACGAAAAAACAGCAACTCTACCAACCAAATTTTAAAGTCGCACCAGTTTAATCAAATTCTGGTTTCATTAGTACTGGAGGAATCCATTAATGAGTATCGTCACGAAGTCCATCGTGAATGCTGATGCAGAAGCCCGCTATCTTAGCCCTGGCGAACTGGATCGGATCAAAAGCTTTGTTTCTGGTGGCGAACGTCGCCTCCGCATCGCTCAAGTTTTGACCGACAACCGCGAGCGCATTGTTAAGCAAGCTGGCGATCAATTGTTCCAAAAGCGCCCTGACGTTGTTTCTCCTGGTGGAAACGCTTACGGACAAGAAATGACCGCTACCTGTCTGCGTGACCTAGACTACTACCTCCGCCTTGTCACCTACGGAATTGTTTCCGGTGATGTTACCCCCATCGAAGAAATCGGCGTTGTGGGTGTTCGCGAAATGTACAAGTCCCTCGGCACACCTATCGATGCTGTGGCTGGTGGCGTTACCGCGATGAAGAATGTTGCTGCTACCCTGTTGTCTGCTGAAGACTCTGGTGAAGCTGGCGCTTACTTCGACTACCTAGTCGGTGCGATGCAGTAAGCTGAAGCTATTTTTACTTCTGCTGAAACACAAGTATTGCAATAAGGTTGGAAATAAGGAAATAACAACATGCAAGACGCAATTACCTCCGTCATTAATGCTTCAGATGTTCAAGGCAAATACCTTGACACCGCTGCACTAGAAAAGCTCAAAGGCTACTTCGTAACTGGTGAACTGCGCGTTCGTGCAGCTACCACCATCAGTGCTAACGCAGCTGCCATCGTCAAAGAAGCTGTAGCTAAGTCTCTGCTATACTCTGACATCACTCGTCCCGGTGGTAATATGTACACCACCCGTCGTTATGCTGCTTGTATCCGTGACTTGGATTACTACCTACGCTATGCTACCTACGCTATGCTAGCTGGCGATCCTTCCATCTTGGATGAGCGCGTATTGAATGGCTTGAAAGAAACCTACAACTCCTTGGGAGTTCCCGTAGGTGCTACTGTACAAGCTATCCAAGCTATCAAAGAAGTAACCGCTAGCCTAGTAGGCCCCGATGCTGGTAAAGAAATGGGTGTTTACTTAGACTATATCTCCTCTGGCTTGAGCTAAAAGCTGGTTTGTACCTAAGAGATTAGGTGCAGCTTTATAAGGTCTGGAAATCAATTGTGAGTGCTAGAACGTTTTATTGCTTATATGTTGAATGAGTGTTAGCGGTCTAGTATTGATGCTTGATTTCCAGGCTTGGAGTGATTAATTTAAACATTTGCATAAAATACACACTCCCATTTTTGTTTGAAATAAAAAAGCTTTCACAATCACAGTAGGAGAAGAAGAATATGTCGCGATTGTTTAAAATTACTGCTTGTGTACCCAGTCAAACCCGGATTCGTACCCAAAGAGAGCTACAAAACACTTACTTTACTAAGTTAGTTCCTTACGAAAATTGGTTCCGCGAACAGCAACGCATTCAAAAAATGGGCGGAAAAATCGTTAAGGTAGAATTAGCAACTGGTAAGCAAGGTACTAATGCTGGTTTGCTGTAATTAATTGTTATTTAACAAACATCATTCTAGGGAGTTGCTAAGAGGTCAAAGTAGACCTCTTTTTTGTTGAATATAAAACTAATTTGTAATGTCGTATACATGAATGCAAGCGATCGCTCGTCATTTTACACCGGAATAAGAGCGATCGCCTGGGAATTTATTATAAAAACCTTCTTTGCGCCTTTGCGTCTCTGCGTGAGCTTTAAATAGCAATAATAATTTACCTTTATTGATTTTTTCTAGACAAGCGATCGCCATTATTATCTCTCAACTCCCACAGGTAATGTCTGACAACAAGCTGCAACTTCCTTGCAGGGGAGAGGTTTGGAAGCGGGGTTTTTTAGATCCGTCGAACTCACGTTGGTTTAACCGCAAATATTGAAGTATCAACAGACACGCAAAAAATCTAATCTGCTGATGAGCGATCGCGTAAAACGCACGCTGCGCGGTAAGCGTAGCTATGCCGTTAAACTTATCGCTCTTGAAAATCCCGATATAATGTAATCATCATCCTATCGAATTAGGAAAAATTTGTATGCTAACCTCTAATACAAATAAAGCATTATATGAACAAGATTTTTATTTATGGATACAAACCACTGTTAAATTCTTAAAAGAGAGAAATCTAGAACAATTAGATATTGATAATCTGCTTGAAGAAATCGACAGCATGGGTCGGAGTGAAAAGAAAGAATTAAAAACTCGATTAATAGTGTTAATTGAACATTTATTAAAACTGCAATTTTGGATTTTAGAAAAAGATGATAATGCTAGAGGTTGGCGCACAACTGTGGTTGAGCAACGAAGACAAATATTATATATTCTTGCCGATAGCCCTAGTTTGAAATCTATTCTCAATAATCTATTTATAGACTGTTATACAGATGGAAGAAAAGATACAATTAGAAAACATCAACTCTCCTCTGAACTATTTCCTGAACAGCCACCTTTTTCTCTAGAACAGGTTCTCAACGAAGATTTCATACCCTAAATTTTAGTATTATTGATGTTTATCAAGATGAGCGATAAGCCTAACGGCATAGCTACGCTTACCGCATGGCGTGTTTTTTTTAGGCGATCGCTTGTGAGTTGACGATTGACCCTCTTTAATCACTATCGCGCTTATAAAAATCTAAAACCTTAATTTTGCAAGGCTTTTATCAGTGTAGGCGTAGCGACTGTCTTAAAAGTCAAGCGATCGTCCTTTTATAAAATTGGTATTAGTTCGTACACACCTTGCTTTATCGGTGGTTAATTATTCTTAATACTAAAAACTCGATGAATGATTTAACTGATTCATCGAGTTCTAAGTTTTATTGATTTTAGTGTCGTGGCGGGAAGTAATGGTGTATGTAGTTAGACTTAAACCATCTCTGATGATGCTTGCACCACTGGCTGCGGCTGCGGCTGGAACATGAACAATGAGTAAACGACATCTCGGCGGATGTTGACCATCATATCCAAGAAGAGTTCGTAACCTTCACTCTTGTATTCAATTAACGGATCTTTTTGCCCATAACCACGTAATCCTACGGATTCGCGTAAAGCATCCATTTGTTGCAAGTGTTCCCGCCATAGGGTATCAATGCGTTGCAAGATAAAGAATCTTTCAGCTTGTCGCATTAGCCCTGGTTGAATTTGGTCAATCTGTGCTTCTTTGAGATCGTAGGCGATTCGTACTTGTTCGTGGAGGAACGCCTTAATCTCGCTCACAGACATGTCTTCTAATTGACTAGCTTGCATATCCGCAAGTAGATAGACAAATTCTTTGACTTTCTCTACCAACTTTTCTAATTCCCACTCTTCCGAGGGTAAGTCTGGGTTGATGTAGAAATCAACGATTTCATCCATCGTTTTTTCGGCGTACTTGATTACTTGTTCTTTCAAGTCTTGACCTTCTAATACCCGACGGCGTTCGGCGTAGATGGCGCGACGTTGGTTGTTCATTACCTCGTCGTATTCAAATACCTGTTTCCGAATGTCGTAGTAGTAGGTTTCCACTTTTTTCTGGGCGCCTTCCAAACTGCGGGTCAGCATCCCAGATTCAATGGGCATATCTTCCTCTACTTGGAAGGCATTCATTAACCCAGCGACGCGATCGCCTCCAAAAATCCGCAGTAAGTTATCTTCTAAACTGAGGAAAAATCTGGTGGAACCAGGGTCACCTTGTCGTCCCGCACGTCCGCGCAATTGGTTATCAATCCGCCGTGATTCGTGGCGTTCTGTACCAATTACGTGTAAACCACCAAGTTCAATTACTTCGTTGTGTTCTGTTTCGGTAAACTCTTCGTATTCTTGCTTCACCCGGTTGTAAGCTTCCCGCAATTTTTGAATTACAGGGTCATCTATGGGAGCTTTTTCTGCTGCCACAGCTATCTTATCTTCTGCATCCAGTTCCGGTAAACTACGTTCGCCATACTCTCTCACAGCCACTTCCACTGCCGCTTTCAATAGCTGTTCGCTTTCTTTGCTCAACTCAGTGGGGAAAATTTCTGGGGAAGCTTTCCAAGTTTTAACTTTTTTACCAGGGACAAAACCTTGTCCACCACCGTGTCCTGTGGGTAGACCAGCAGCTCTTTGTACACCAAAGACATCTTCATTGTCTGGAACCACCAAACGAGGCATGAAGTATTCCCGTAACTTCAGACGCGCCATGTATTCGGAGTTACCACCAAGGATGATATCTGTACCCCGACCAGCCATGTTTGTGGCAATGGTGACAGCACCTCTACGTCCTGCTTGGGCGACAATTTCTGCTTCCCGTTCCACGTTCTCTGGTCTGGCGTTTAGTAATTCGTGGGGAATCTCCATCTGCTTCAGCAGCTGACTGAGATATTCTGATTTTTCTACACTGGTGGTTCCAACTAATACTGGTCTGCCAAGTTGGTGCATTTCTGCACATTCCCCGGCGATCGCTCGCCATTTACCAGGCTCGGTTTTAAACACCATATCTGGCCAGTCTTGGCGTCTTCTGATTCTATTGGTGGGAATTACTGCAACTTCTAATTTGTAGATTTTTTCAAATTCTGGTTCTTCGGTCTTTGCCGTTCCCGTCATCCCGCCTAGCTTGGGATACAGCAAGAACAGGTTCTGATAAGTAATTGTTGCCAGGGTTTGCGTTTCCGGCTGAATATCTACATGTTCTTTAGCTTCAATTGCTTGGTGCAGTCCATCACTCCAGCGTCTTCCTGGTAGCACCCGCCCAGTAAATTCATCCACAATTACCACTTCCCCATTCCGGACGATGTAATTTACGTCCTTGAGAAATAGTTCCTTGGCTTTAATGGCATTGAACATGAAGTGCGCCCACGGATCTTCTGGGTCAAATAAATCTGTAACTCCCAAAAGATTTTCCGATTCCGCAAAGCCTTCATCAGTTAACAGCACATTCCGAGCTTTTTCATCTACCTCGTAATGCTCATCTTTTTGCAATGTGAAAGCAATTTCCGCAGCTCGGAGGTATTTTTCTGTAGGTCTTTCTACCTGCCCAGAAATAATTAGCGGTGTCCGCGCCTCATCCACTAAAATTGAGTCTACTTCGTCAATCACACAATAATTAAACGGGCGTTGCACCACATCAGCCATTGATGTCGCCATATTATCCCGCAGATAGTCAAAGCCTACCTCACTGTTGGTGACATAGGTGATATCGCACTCATAGTTTTTCTGGCGTTCACTGGGAATCATGCTCGACTGAATTAGCCCCACACTCAATCCCATAAACCGATGCACCTGTCCCATCCATTCTGCGTCCCGACGAGCCAGGTAATCGTTGACTGTAACTACGTGTACACCTTTACCAGTGAGGGCATTTAAATAACTCGGTAAAGTAGCAACCAGGGTTTTACCCTCCCCGGTTTTCATTTCCGCAATTTGTCCTGAATGCAGAATGACACCGCCCAACAGCTGAACATCAAAGTGCCGCAACCCCAAGACTCGCCGTCCTGCTTCTCTGACCACCGCAAAGGCTTCCGGCAAAATATCATCCAGGGTTTCGCCTTTAGCTAGCCGCTGTTTAAATTCTGCTGTTTTACCTTTTAACTCCTCGTCAGAAAGAGCTTGAATGTCTTCCTCTAAGAGGTTAACTTCAGTAATGTAAGGTTGGTATTTTTTAAGCTTACGAGCGTTGGGATCGCCCAACAAGAGTTTTAGCATGGCAGATTATGGAACTAAATCAAGGGGATGGGGATTAAAGTTTTGATATTGATTATAAGAAGAATTTAACCTAACCCAGTCATTTATGTGAGGGATGGGTTCTCAAGCGAGAATTAACTCAAAAACGACAACAATCTAATCCAATCATTTAGACAACTGATTGGTGGTATCTCATAGTTTAATTTTGCAACTCTTTTAATAGTATCATTTTGCCTCCAACTGAGGGGACTGGGGAGTGGGGATTAGGGGACAAGGGGACAAGGGAAAAAAATCCTTCATCTCCCGCATCTACTTCATTTCCCACTCTGGAGTCAGGCTGCGAAAATTGAAATCTCTGGCGCTGGGGTGACAAGTTATACAACTGCTCATCTCCACGGGGCGCGGTAACTTGACATGGGGATGCAAGGCTTGGAAGTAACGAGAGTTGTTGACGCGATAGGGGGTGGCTTCGTCTTTTAGCTGTGTACGAGAAAAAGTGGAGAGATACCGCCACACTAGCATCCGGGGTGGATCAACTAAAGGTGTGAGTTGCACTCCGTAGTGCTGTGAGTCTTGTAACAGATTCCTCCAGGTTTGGGTAGGTAATACTTCTGGTGGCAAAGCAATGTGACAAGTAGCACAGTTATCTAGATATAGTTGTTTCCCTAACTCAAATTGTGCAGGGACTACATCAACTGTACCAATGTCTGATGTAGTAGTGGCACTATGGGCGCTAGTTGCTAAGGAAAGCAGCCAGCCCATAGCCAGACTCCAAGCTAAAATCACCACAATTAAGCCTAAGGGACGGCGTTTGAGTTGGCGATCGCCAGATTTACGCTTCACAAAATTTGACATCCTCACATTCCCAAATACTTAGATGTGGTACTTGTAACCAATCATATAGCTCACGGAGACTTACTATATTATTCTTCACTATAAAAATTAGTCACAATATCTCGAATTTCATTAGCACCAATATCTTCTCGGTCAGACTTGGAATAAATCGTTAGCAGCAAAATACTTGTAGGTGACTCAACTTGATAAATTAAGCGGTATCCCGCACTCTTACCTTTTTGGATATTACTGTTGCGAACTCTCATCTTATAAACAACATATTCCTCACCAATGCCAGCAATCCTATCTCCTACCACTTCTCCTTGTTGTAATTGCTCGATGATGGGTTGAATATCAAAACGAATGTTGCGAAATCTTTTTGAAAGTTCAAGTAAGTTTTGTTTATATTCAGGAGTTAAATCGATAAAGACTATTGGTTGTTCATTCGGCATCGATTCCCTCCCACATCTGGGATAGCGGTATGCGTTGCCCTGCTTTTGCTTGTTGTAATGCCCTTTTCAAGCTAGCTTTAATTTCTTCTATAGGTGTATCATCAGTGTCAATTGCTTCGACTTCTGCTTGTTCTGGAACCAAAACAATTACCCGCACCTGATGAGGATAAGTTGTTCCTTGAATTGGCTCATCTAGAATCAGATTGCCATCAGCATCAATCTTCCCGGTGACTTCGATCGCTTTCATCTGTTCTCTACCTGTTTTGTAGGAGATTCTAACACGCTGAAATCTGAGCAAAACAAGAATTTAAGGAATAGGAACCGACCTCAATAATCTCTCAACTACATTTCTCGCACTGCGTCCTCCCCTGGGAATGAGGCGATGACAGAGAACGTGAGGGACAAGAAATTTCACGTCGTCAGGAATGGCATAATCACGTCCTGAAAGAAAAGCTAAGGCTTGGGTAGCTTTTTGTAATGCCATAGTTCCCCGTGGACTGACACCCAAAATGATTTCTTCATCCTGGCGGGTGGCTCTGACCAACTCTAGGATGTACTCTTGCAAAGACGTTTCTACTCTTACTTGCGAGCAAATATCACGCAATTGAGCTATTTCTGCCAAGGTAATACAAGGCTGTAAATCAGCAACATTGGCACCTTTTTGGAGGTTTTGCAGCATCTCTAGTTCTTCTTTTGCCCCAGGATAGCCTAAACTCAAGGACAACATAAACCTATCCATTTGGGCTTCTGGTAAGGGAAAAGTGCCTTGATATTCTATGGGGTTCTGGGTAGCAATGACAAAGAAAGGCTGGGGAACTAGACGAGAGACACCATCAACCGTTACTTGATGTTCTTCCATCACTTCTAGCAAAGCTGACTGGGTGCGGGGTGTGGCGCGGTTAATTTCGTCGGCTAGCAGCACATTTGTAAATACTGGCCCAGACAAAAAGGTAAATTCGCCGCTTTTGGGGTTCCAAATATTAGTGCCAGTTATATCAGTGGGTAGTAAATCGGGGGTACATTGTAGCCGTTGGAACTTGCCATCTAGTGAACGAGCTAAAGATTTAGCCAGAAGAGTCTTGCCAACTCCAGGAACATCTTCTAGTAGAGCATGACCACCACCTAATAGGGCAACTAGTACTAAGCGGATTGCTTCGTTTTTCCCGACGATGGTACGAGCAAGATTTTTTGTTAGAGCGTCAATTTTTTCTCTCATGCACTACAGAATCAGGAATTGGTAATTGGGCAAGAAATTGGAATGGAGAATCACCTATGCTTTATTCTCCATTCCCTGATATTCAGTGTTCCCATTCAGTCATGAGAATTCAGCATTTAGCACTCAAAACTTCTCTAGCCACGGTACAGTCAAGTTGAATTTGTGTTTTCAGGGCTTCTAGAGAAGGAAATTTCTGTTCTGGGCGCAAAAATTCCACTAGTTGTACAGCCAGTGTTTTGTCATATAAATCATCAGACCAGTCAAATAGATGTACTTCCACAGATAAATTACTACCGTTTACTGTGGGGCGCTTACCTATATTCATCACACCCCATATCTGAGTTGGCGTAGTAGCATCTGGTGTTTTACTCACAATGGTAACGCGGACAGCATAAACACCTTGACGGGGGATAAACTTGTCTTGGGGTAATTGCAGGTTAGCTGTGGGAAAACCTATTGTTCTGCCCATTTGTTGACCTTGAATGACAACACCAGTGAGGGTGTAAGAGCGTCCCAGAAGTATGTTGGCGTTTTTGATGTCGCCACTTTCCAAATAATGGCGGATCAATGAAGTGCTGATGGGAGCTTCTTGAGTTGGAGTGTTGTCTGTATAAGTTTGTAAGGAAACAATGGTGACGGGGATATCATGTCTAGCGGCTAGCAATTGCAAGTCTTTTGCAGTACCACGGCGCTGTTTGCCAAAACAAAAATCTTGCCCCACACTAATTCGCCGACATTGTAGTTGTTGCACCAAAATCTTGTCTACAAATTCTGCGGGAGACAAAGCCGATAAGTCTTTATCAAAGGGTAACAGTACAAGTTGTTCTACCCCAAGCGATCGCAATTGTTGGACTTTTTCATCCAGTGGTGTGAGCAAAGCCCGAGGTTGACCAGTGAAAAACTCCAGTGGATGAGGATCAAAGGTGACAACTGTCGAGTATGTCCGTTCTTGTGTTTGAGTTGTGTTTCTGGGGTTTTGGGGTGAGTATTCCTGTAGATTCTCCCCATCTGCTTGTGTTTCTTCACCTTTTGCTAGCGGCAAAATTGGTTGAATAACTCGGTGATGACCAAGATGCACACCATCAAATTTGCCAAGGGCAACAGCAGTCGGCCTCAGCATTCCTTCGGTCGAAGAAGCAACCCACACAGAACATCCATTTTTAGACAAATTTAGCACGTGGATTCTGGGATTTTAGGTTTATTTAGCCATCAGGCATCAGCTACCTTACGGTCAACAGTCTGGAGTACAAGAGATTTCTTGCCGAAATAGTCTCTATTGTACTTGGAAGGTGGCGGGGGGTTTAATCCTCGTGCCAATCTCCAGCCAAGGGTCTATGAGCGTCTTTAATTGGCTAAAAAACCACATCCCTTGCCCTCCAGTGATCGCGGCATACCGTAAGGTACGCTCTCGCGCTAACAGCTCTTGATCACCAATCTAATCTAAAATCTCCCATCGCTTTGATTGCCAACTTCATAGAGAAAACTTGCTGACAGGAAAACTTTCTGATAAGGAAACTGATGTGGGAACAGGGAGAATCATTCCTTCTCGTGCCATGATGGCGCCGGGAAATTCCGCACATGCTTGTTCTCCTACATGATCCAAAAAATCATCGTTGTGGGCAGGATCATGATGGTAAATCACCAAGGTTTTGACATTAGCGGCTTTGGCTATTTTCACAGCTTCTTGCCAAGTTGAATGTCCCCAACCGATTTTCGGCGATTTTGGTGAATGGTATTCTTCATCGGTATAGGTGGAATCGTAAATTAAAATATCTGCATTCCGGGATAACCACAGCACATTTTCATCTAACCTGTCAGGAAAGTGTTCAGTATCAGTGATGTAAACAGCTGCACCACCACTCCAATTAACTCGGTATCCCACAGCTTCACCGGGATGGTTGAGGGCTGCTGTTTCTATGGTAATGTCGTTGATATGTATTTCTTGCCCTGGTTTAACGTCGTAAAAATTCAAATTTGCCTGCATAATCTGCAAAGGGACAGGAAAATTTGGGTGCAGCATCTGGTCATTGAGACGTTGTTCTATGGTTGAACCATCAGGAGCGATCGCACCATAAATATGAAATTTATTACCCTGGACAAACCCTGGGACAAAAAAGGGAAATCCTTGCAT
This sequence comes from Anabaena sp. CCY 9613, assembly GCF_963920895.1. Classification (NCBI taxonomy): domain Bacteria; kingdom Bacillati; phylum Cyanobacteriota; class Cyanophyceae; order Nostocales; family Nostocaceae; genus Anabaena; species Anabaena sp. CCY 9613. The sequence continues at coordinate 111,442 of NZ_CAWUDE010000003.1, read as the reverse complement.
GTGATCCCAGTGGGAGTGGGTAAAAAATATATGAGCTTCGAGCGGCATATGGCGCAATAAAGATTGCCCCAAAACATGCAGTCCTGTACCACCATCAAAAATTAAGCGTCTACCGCCAACTTGCATCTCAACGCAAGGGGTATTACCGCCATAACGAACTGTGTGTGTACCTGGACTGGGGATGCTCCCACGAACGCCCCAAAATTGCACGGTAAATTGGTTCTCTATCCTGGACATGGGTGTTGCTTGCTGGATTGAGCGGGCGATCAAAAACACAAATGTTACTTGTTTTGTTTAGTCTATGCTGCCTTGATACACGTATGCTAAGGGTTATTACTGAGAAAAACAGCATTCCTCCTTTCAGGTTGTTTATATCAGCGTAGGCTGTATATTACAAGGCATTTGTCTAAATTTTTTCAGTGTAGTTTGAGATTAATATCGAGATAGCTCCTACTTTATAGCCTAAATTTCGCTGTGATGCATTTAACTATGATTTACGGTTTATTTTTAGTAAATAGTCCAACATCAGAAAGTGGGGGAGAAATTTTTTAGTTGCCCAATTTTCCAATATTCAGCCCATTTATTTTGATAGATTAACGAAATTACACAAATGGTTCAGGGAAAAGGAAAATCCCACTGGGCTAAGTTATCTAGTCCAGTTCCATAGGTAAGGTTGTACTGCAATGGCGTGATACTAATGTAGTTTTTGCGGGTAACATGCACGTCAATAGGTACGTTTTGGGGCAAGTTTAAACCTGCTGGGGGTTCCACATCTTCTAATACTTCACCTGTTAACCAATAGTAAATTTTGCCACGAGGATCGACTCGCTTGTCAAAAACATCTACGTAACGCCGGACTCCTTGACGAGTAAGAGTTACCCCAGCAATTTCTTCCCACTTCACAGCCGGAATATTAACATTCAGCAACATTAAATCTGGTAAGGGTTTTACCGCCAGTTGATCTACCAGAATTTTGGCAAAATGAGCAGCAGGTTGAAAGTCTTTGGAGGTGTGGCTAGTAAGACTAAACGCTATGCTGGGAATACCTTCAATTAATCCTTCCATAGCCGCAGAAACAGTGCCAGAATAAAGAATTTCCGTGCCTAAATTTGCACCTTGATTAATGCCAGATAGTACTAAATCAGGGGGAGAGTCGAGTAAAGCCCAAAGTGCTAACTTCACACAATCAGAGGGAGTACCATCGCAAGCCCAAGCATTTACAGCTGGATGAAATACAGATTCAATCACTTCCGCACGAATCGGTTGGTGCATGGTTAGTCCATGTCCAGTTGCCGATCGCTCCCGATCTGGGCAAACTACAGTTACATCATGGCCGGCTTCTGCCAAGTAATTGGCGAGGGTACGAATACCCAAAGCCGCAATTCCGTCATCATTGCTAATGAGTAATTTCATGGTCATTGTAGAGGGGACAAGGGGACAAGGGGACAAGGGAGGATAATGTAATATTTCCCTATAAAAATAAATGGTGGGTTTTGGTTGGGGTATCACTATTACTTCCTGTTTTCTGTTCCCTTTTGAATAGTCATTAGTTATTTGTGATTTTTTATCAGTCATTTGTCAATATCAGATGTCACAAGCATGAGGCAAAAAAACACTCTCATATCACCCAATCGCCTCTAAACTGGTAAACAGAGACTGGGTTTTGACCTTGGCCTCTGATTCAGGTTATTGGTAATCAGTCCAAAGCTTTACCTAATAACCAATGACTCATGACCCATGACTAATAACTAATGACTAGCAATTTAGAGGCTCAACTTTTAGCACTGCGGCAAGAAGGAGAACGAGCGATCGCCGCCGCCGATACCCTAGAAAAACTGGAAGAACTCAGAGTTAGCTATCTGGGTAAAAAAGGGCAACTAGGGGTATTGTTGCGAAGTATGGGACAAATGAGTGCGGAAGAAAGACCCAAAATCGGGGCGATCGCCAATACAGTCAAAGAGTCCATACAAAATAGTTTAGACCAGCAACGCGCCGCCCTGGAAACAGCCAAAATTCAGGCGCAACTAGAGGCAGAAACTCTAGATGTGACTATGCCTGGAGTTTTCCGCCCCCAAGGTCGTATCCATCCACTCAATGGGATTATTGATCGCGCACTAGATGTATTTGTGGGTCTAGGCTACACCGTAGCTGAAGGGCCAGAGATGGAAACAGATTATTATAATTTTGAAGCTTTAAATACTCCACCTGATCACCCCGCCCGTGATATGCAGGATACCTTCTATTTGCCAGATGGTAATCTGCTGCGGACTCATACTTCATCGGTGCAAATCCGCTACATGGAAAAAGAGGAACCACCCATCCGAGTTGTCGCCCCAGGACGAGTTTATCGGCGAGACAATGTAGACGCTACTCACTCGGCGGTTTTCCATCAAATAGAACTGTTAGCCATTGATGAAGGACTGACATTTACAGACCTCAAAGGCACGATTAAAGTATTTTTACAAGCAATATTTGGTGATTTGCCAATACGTTTCCGTGCTAGTTATTTCCCCTTTACCGAACCCTCGGCTGAAGTAGATTTGCAGTGGAATGGACGCTGGCTAGAAGTCATGGGCTGCGGCATGGTTGATCCGAACGTCATGAAATCTGTAGGTTACGATCCAGAAGTTTACACTGGCTTCGCCGCAGGTTTTGGTGTAGAACGCTTTGCGATGGTATTACACCAAATTGATGATATTCGCCGCTTGTATAACAGCGATTTACGCTTTTTACAACAGTTTTAATTAGTAAGGAAACATGGGGGCAAGAGGCAGGGGGCAGGGTGCAGGGTGCAAGGGGGAAAAACTTTCGGTGAGTACCAACATCTTTGTTTTTCATTTTCCTCATCTCCCCAATCCCTAGTCCCCAAGCCCTAGTCTCTAGTCCCTAACGACAATTATCACAATGTCCACAACGCCAGTTAGCAGCTTCTTTGTCAAAGCCAAAAGCATTTAAAAGAAACTGCCAACGACATTTTTTTGTAGTTAAATATTGTTGCATTTGTTTGACAGCTTGTGATTGTGTTACTGGCTGATTTTTCACTCCTGAATTAATTACATAATGGAAAGGATCTAACCAATTGAGTTGACCATTACTGTGAAGTAAAGCCAGTGCTGTAGCACCATCGGGGAATTGTCGGATTACTTTGTTAACTTCCCCTTGTTTGGGTAACTTTTTCACTAATTGCTGTGCTGTGCGTTGTTGCGATCGCATTTGTTCTTCAAAGAATTTTTGTCTTTGTTTATCCTCTGGATCTAGCCATCCTGTAGGTTCACTAATTAAGGTTAATGCTTCGGCTGGTTTGCCATCTCTTCCAGCGCGACCAATTTCTTGGACATATTCAGACATGAGGTGCGGTACGTGAAAATGCACTACCCACCGACAATTCGGCTTGTTAATCCCCATACCAAAGGCACAGGTACACACTACAAAGGGTATTTTTCCACTTAACCAATTAGCTTCTACAGCGCGGCGTTCTGCTGCACCTAATCCGGCGTGATAACTAGCTGTAGTGTAACCAATATCAGTTAACCATGCGGCTAAATCTTCACTATCTCGCCTAGTCCGTACATAAATTAATCCCGCTTGTTGGGGGCGCTTTTGAATAAATTTTAATAATAGTTGTTTTCTACTTCTGGGTGTCCAGGCGATGCGAATGCTGGGATGCAAATTGGGACGGTAAGGATTTAAGCGAAAAACTGCTGGTGTTTGTAATTGTAAAACTGTTTGAATAATTTTTTGGGCAGATGGGTCAGCAGTAGCAGTAAAAGCGGCAATACTAATTTTACTTCCCGGTGGTTTTGATTTGAGTAATGCAGGTCTGACTGCGCCTAATCTGCGATAGGCTGGACGAAATGTGTCTCCCCACTGTACTAAACAATGGGCTTCATCTAATATTAGGGAATTAATTTGTAATTGTGGCTGACATAACCTTTCCCAAACTGGCGCACTCAATAAAGTTTCGGGTGATAAATATAGTAATCTCAGTTGCTGTTTTTCTAAAGCTTGGAGTGTGGCACGACGTTGAAATGATGGTAATTCACTATGCAAAAGTGCTGCTTTTTGTTGATGTTGTAATAATTCTTGTACTTGGTTTTCCATTAATGCGACTAAGGGCGAAACTACTAAAGTTAAACCAGTTTGTAGTAGTGCAGGTAGTTGAAAACAAATTGATTTTCCGCCACCCGTGGGCATAATAATCAACGCATCTTTGTTTGTTAATAAACTGTTGACTATTTCGCCTTGGGGCGGACGGAAATCATCGTAACCCCAAATTTTTTGCAAGGTAGCGCGGACTGTTTGGGAGTTAATTGACATAAAGTTGAGAAATAACTAAATACTTAGTCTTAGTATTCCCTTTTCTCTTGATAACTATAATTAACGAGTATAGTTTCGTATTTGTGTAGGTATTTGCTCAATTGACCGAGAATCTGCGATCGCTTCCCCAGCAACTAATTTTAATGGCAATACACCTGCCCATACTGGCAAAGCGTAATCTGCCTCATCATCTAAAGGTGGGCCTGTCCGTACTTTGGCTGAGGCTTCTGCTAACGGTAGAGAAAGTACCAAGGTTCCTTGTAACTCCTGGCGATTAGGTGGACGCACTTCTTCCCATCTTTTTGGTACTACGTGATCAGTAAATGCTTGCAGGGCTGCTAGTTTTTCTTCAGCATCTTTGACTATGGCTGCTGTACCAAATATGACTACAGAACGGTAATTCATTGAGTGGTGATAAGCAGACCGCGCCAGTACTAATCCATCTAGTAACGTGACAGTTAGGCAAACTTCGATACCAGTTTGTAATGAATGCAGCATTCGACTGGCTGGCGAACCATGAATATATAGTTGGTCATCAACGCGACCATAAGCAGTAGGAATTACATAAGGTTGATTATCTACCGCAAATCCCACATGACAGATTAAACCTTCATCTAAAATGTCATAAATCACCTCACGTTCATAGTTTCCCCTTTGCGGTACGCGCTTAATTTGACTACGTTGTGTGGGTATTAATTTTTCCTGATTAATTTCATTCATGATGATATTTCCACTAAATTAAGTTGCATTCAGAAACTTCTATTTCTTTCCTTACTCCCTTAAATCCAGTTGCATGGCATTACTTTCTGCAAAACCCAAGCGGGAATAAACTGGTTTACCTGATGGCGATGCATTGAGAACTACCCTTGTGCAACCGATGGCTTTTAAATAAGCGATCGCACTTTGAGTTAACTTCTTAGCAATGCCTTGTTTACGGTAAGCTGGTTCCACATAAACGCCCCAGATGTATCCCAATTTGCGGTACTCGGCTGTGAATACGTTGGGGTATAAACCAGAAAATAATTGACAACTGGCAGAACCCACAATTACGCTATTTACTTCTGCCACAAAAGCCTGATAAAACAACTCTTGTCGAGCTTGGGTGATAAACTCAAGGGTTATATCCAGCCAATTAGCATTCATCGCTTCATCAAGAACGTCGTTATCTCTCCACAATTGATAAAAGTGCTGTGCAATCAGTGAGTCTTCTGGGGGTGTTGTTTCTCTAATGGTGATGTTTTGTTCTGTCAGCATCATTAGGGGTGTTGATTTCTATTAATGTCAGCGTAATTTTCCTAGTGGTATTAAACAAGAGCCACTTTTATGATTTAATACCAGTCCACTTTGATTGCGAGATTATGGATTTAGTGATCGCCTTTGATAGTAATTCGCCTTTACCTCTGCATCAGCAGCTATATCAAGAACTCCGTCAAGCTATTCTTAGCGGGAGGTTGTCGCCTGGGGTTAGGATTCCGTCAACGCGATCGCTTGCTAAATCTTTAGGTATTTCTCGTACTACTGTTACTCAAAGTTATGAACAGCTGTTAAGTGAGGGTTATTTAACAACTGTTTTGGGTTCGGGGACGTTTATTTGCGCTCAACTTCCCGATGATTTACTACATTCCACACCGATAGAATCGAGCCAAACAATTGCTCGTCCACCAGTTAAATTGAATCACTATGGTCAAGTTTTATCTCAAACAGAGGATGTACCGAGATTTACTGAACCTGATACCCAAATTAACTTTCGCTACGGACGACCAGCCATAGAGAAATTCCCCCTGAAACTGTGGCGCAGATTACTCTCGCGTTACTTTTACAAAGATTTGAGTTGGCTAGATTATTCCATAGAACCCTTGGGTTACAAGCCTTTACGGGAGGCGATCGCTGATTATTTATCCCGTTCCCGTGCTGTAAAGTGTGAAGCGAATCAAGTGCTGATTGTCAATGGAACTCAGCAAGCACTCGATTTAATTGTCCGACTGTTAATTGAGCCAGGGGATGTGATTGCACTGGAAGATCCTGGCTATATGAGCGCACGTTTAATATTTCAGACTCAAAGTGCTGAACTGTTACCGATTACGGTTGATGACTCAGGCTTGATGGTGAAAGAACTAATTAACTTTACCCATAAACCCATTCGGCTAGTATATGTCACACCTTCTCATCAGTTCCCCACAGGTGCAATTTTATCTTTACCTCGGCGATTAGAACTACTAGCTTGGGCGCAGCAAACGGGAGGATTAATTATTGAAGATGACTATGATAGTGAATATCGCTATGGTGACAGACCAATTCCGGCCTTGCAAGGGTTAGATTGCAGTGATTCAGTGTTATACATTGGGACTTTCTCAAAAGTGCTATTTCCTGGACTGCGGATTGGTTATTTAGTATTGCCAAAAAGTTTAGTTGCTATATTTGGTCGTGCGAAATGGTTAAGCGATCGCCATTTACCCATACTAGAACAGCAGGTACTTGCAGACTTCATCGCCGAAGGACATTTAGAACGTCATATTAGAAAGATGCGCGCACTCTATGAACGGCGTTGTCAAGTTCTTCTTCAGGCTTTAAATCTTCACTTTGGCGAAAAAGTGACTATTTTAGGAGAAAAAGCGGGAATCCATTTCATGGTAAAGTTGCATACTCATCTCAGCGATGAAGAAATAATTCAGCGTGCTGCAAACATGGGTGTAGGGATTATGTCTGCTAAACCCCAGTATCTTCAACCGAAAAGTACAGGCGAATTTATTTTCGGTTATGGTGAACTGACAGAACAACAGTTAGCTGAAGGTATTCGTAGGTTAGCCCAAATTCTTACATAACAAGGGTTGTAAACAAATCTGTGGATAACTCTCCCTCAGCAACCTTTGTCACAGAACCAGTCATAGAGATTTTAAAATCATCTTTGACTTGGATGAAAATTTCTCCCCCAGGCATTTGCACAGTAATTGAAGCATCACACAAACCTAATTTATGTGCAACAGCTGCTGCGGCACTACTGCTACTACCGGAAGCAAGAGTGTAGCCAGCACCTCTTTCCCAAATTTCAATTTGGATGGTGTTTGCGTTCACAACTTTCATGAATTGCACATTAGTGCGATGAGGAAACAAAGGATGAACTTCTATCATTGGCCCGTATTGTTTGGCAATATGAGGGTTAATCTCAGCTAGAGGAATCACACAGTGAGGATTACCAATTGTCGCTGCACAAAATGAAAAACTTTCATCGCCAACATTGATCAATTCTGCGATTACTTCTCTGCGATCGCCTGCGACTGGGATATAATTACTCCAGAAACTCACCTGTCCCATGTCTACTTGAACTGTTTTCCCAGCATCTTGTATCGTCGATTGCACTAATCCACCCAAGGTTTCAATTGAGAAGGACTCTTCGCTTACAAGACCTTTATCCCAGAGGTAGCGGGAAAAAATCCGCAATCCATTACCACTCTTTTCTGCTTCACTTCCATCTGGATTAAAGATGCGTAATCCAAACTGTGCTGTTTGTGATGATAACGGCCCTAACAAAATGCCATCAGATCCAATGCCGAAATTCCGATGACAAATAATTTTGATATTTTCCGGGGTTAGCGGTAATAAGAAATCCTGGGGATTGATGACTAGGTAGTCATTACCCAGAGCATGATATTTGTCAAATTTCATGAAAACTGAACACCTTTGAGAGACTAGAAGCTAGATACTAGAGGCTAGAGAATAAAAAGTTTTTCCACTACTCCCTATTCCCTACTTCCTACTCCCATGCTGTTACACTTTTTCCGCTGTGACTTCTTGGTGCTTTTCTTTGGTTTGCAAAGATGCATAAAGGCGATTTAGTGCATTCACATAAGCTTGTGCTGACGCAACTATGATGTCTGTATTGGCAGCATGACCAGAATAAACCCTAGATTCATACTTTAAACGAATAGTTACTTCCCCAATGGCATCAATTCCGGCGGTGACTGACTGCACGGAAAATTCAATCAATTGGTTGGGTACATTCACCACACGGTTAATTGCTTTGTAAACTGCGTCTACTGGCCCAGTACCAATGGCTGCATCGGTTAATTCTTCACCGTCTGGGGTGCGGAGGGTGACTGTAGCGGTGGGTTTAGCATTACTACCGCAGGAAATTTGCACTAACTCAACTCGGAATAAGTCAGGAGCTTGTTGAATTTCGTCGTTAACAATGGCCTCTAAGTCCCAATCGGAAATTTCTTTCTTTTTGTCGGCTACTTCTTTAAACCGCACAAATGCTTTATTTAATTCGGTTTCTGAGAGTTCAAAGCCCAATTCTGCCAAGCGAGTACGGAAAGCATTTCTGCCAGAATGTTTACCCAATACTATTTGATTGTCTGTTAAACCAATCAATTGGGCATCCATGATTTCGTAGGTGAGCTTATTTTTTAAGACCCCATCTTGGTGAATACCCGATTCATGGGCGAAGGCGTTGGCGCCAACAATGGCTTTATTGGGTTGTACTAACATTCCCGTCAAATTAGAAACTAAGCGGGATGTTTTATAAATTTGGCGAGTGTCGATTTTCGCTAGTGGTTCTTCAGAATCTGCTGGTCTTCCTAAGAAGGGATTGAAATATTGTCGGCGGACGTGCAATGCCATTACTAGTTCTTCTAAGGCGGCGTTACCTGCTCTTTCACCTATACCGTTGATGGTACATTCTAATTGCCTAGCACCATTTTTTACTGCTTCTAGGAAGTTGGCAACAGCTAAACCTAAATCGTTGTGACCATGCACGGAAATAATTGCTTGATCAATATTGGGGACATTATCTTTAATGCCCTTAATTATTGCCCCAAATTCACTGGGTGTTGTGTAACCTACGGTGTCAGGAATATTAACTGTGGTGGCGCCAGCTGCGATCGCTCGTTCTAAAACTTGGTATAAGAATTCTGGGTCAGAACGTCCAGCGTCTTCGGGGGAAAATTCCACATCATCGGTGAAACTTTTGGCATACGCTACCATTTCTTCGGCAATGGCAATTACTTCTGATTTGGTTTTTTTCAGTTTGTATTGGAGATGAATATTAGAAGTAGCAATAAAAGTATGAATTCGTCCACGGGCTGCCGGTTTAATGGCTTGCGCCGCAGTTTTGATATCATCGTGCCTAGCTCTAGCTAAACTACAAATTACCGGGCCATCTTCTGTTCCCACTGTTTGGGCAATTTTATTTATGGCTTCAAAATCTCCCGGACTAGCAAAGGCAAAACCCGCTTCAATTACATCTACGCCTAACCGGGATAATTGCTTGGCGATCGCTAGCTTTTCATCTATATTTAGTGTCGCTCCTGGGCATTGTTCTCCATCTCGGAGTGTCGTATCAAAAATAATGATTCTCTCTGGTTTGCTTTCCATTTTGGCTATGTTGTTTAGTTTTTACTGTGCGCTTAAAATATCTTGAAGCTTATTTTTTGGTACTCTTAAGATTTGTAAATATTTGTTTAATTTATTGGCCTTCAATTTTTTCTATACTATATCTGATATCGTTTAAATCAATATATCTATCCGTAGCATTACGTAACTCTCTAGCTATCATTCCCTCAGTCGATACAACTGTAATGTGCGTGTTTTTTGAGCGTAATAGTTCGATTGCTCTTTCAAAATCTCCATCACCACTGAATAAAACTACTCGGTCATATTGATCTACTGTATTAAACATATCTACGACAATTTCAATATCTAAATTGGCTTTTTGGGAGTAGCGACCGGAAGAATCATCATAATATTCTTTAAGAATTTTAGTGCGTACTGTATATCCTAAACTAATGAGAGCGTCTCTGAATCCTCGTTGATCTTGTGGGTCTTTTAAGCCAGTGTACCAGAAGGCATTGATTAATGTTGTGTCTGATTGCTCGTGTTTGAAATAATCTAAGACTCGTCTTGGGTCAAAAAACCAGCCATTTTTTTGTTGAGCATAGAACATATTGTTTCCGTCTACAAAAATAGACAGACGATTCATTGGGGAACCCATAGAAAAATACACCTAATAAATAGATAAGAATGTAGAGTGAACAATAGATTATAGCAATTATCAAATGGTAAATTTACTAATATCCCTAGACTAGATTTTTATGTATAGCTTTTATCTTACCTCTTGCAAAGCATGAAATTGGCTAAAACATGAGACTTAAGATTTCGGGACTTGAATCTTTTCATCTTTAATACTATAAGAGATACTTCGTGATCAAAATCTACCAATAAATTTGACTGCTTAACAGCATGGTTCGCTATATAACGGTTAAGTTTACTCCTAGAGAGGTCAGGCATAGTCTGGGATGAGAATATCTGATAATAACCATCTATAAGTTTCTGAGTCAACAAAAATACAAGCTTGATGGTAAGTGCCAGTCTTGTACAATGAGTTACCAGTCTCATCACAAGAAACTCTCTATAGTATCGAGTCTAGGAGGCGTACCCATTGCGTTGATCAAATAAAATCTCACCGCAAATAAGTGCTAAAGCGGAAAATTTCCGACTTCATTTTATGGCATCATCACGGCTTTGATCTCAATCAGACAATAAGTTGAGCCATCTCTAGGTCAACAGCTTACTTAGGGGAAATTTATTTACCCAAGTTTGGTCAAAAATAGAAAATACATTACAAAAGTATAAAATTCTCATTTAAGTCTAATTTCAACGTATTTGTAGTTAAAGAGTCCCTGAATAAATAAATAGAGTAGTACGTAAACCAACTATTAACACGATATGGCAGAAGAAACTAAATCTACCTTAACCAAAAAAAATGTCTCTGCTGCCAATATAACGTCTAGTAACCCGACCAAAGTTACTCGCATAGCATCACGTCAGTCACGGCTCATGGCTCGTTTAGGTCATTTGCTGACTGGCGTTTCTGTATTGGGTGCAGCATGGCTGACTGTTTCTGGTTTAGATTGGGTGCAATTGATGGAAAGTCGGGCAATTTCCACATTTTTTCAACTGCGGGGGCCGATAGTACCTCCAAAAAATATCGTGATTTTGGCAATTGACGATCAGTCGATCTCAGTTCCCGAACAGTACTATAAAACAAATCCGCAACAGTACGCCTACTTGGAACCACTGAAGTCTTTTCCATTTCAGCGCGCTGCATATGCTCAAATTATTGAAAAATTGGTGAATGCTGGTGCGAGTGCTGTGGCTTTAGATGTAGTGTTTGATCTGCCTAGTGGTTACGGAAGTGAAGACGATGGCCAACTCCAGGCAGCATTAGAAAAGTATGGTAGTAAAGTTACCTTAGCTGCACTCTACGAAAATTTTGAGACACATCAAGGAACCTTCATGCAGCTGCGTTTACCTCAGGAGAAGTTTCACATAGGTGGGGTGTCAATGGGGACGGTGAATTTTCCTTTAGAGGTAGATGGCAAAGTTCACCGTTTAGCTAGTGAGTTTTCGCAGTTAGTAGAAACAGATAATAGTCTGTCACAGAGAGTTCCTGACTTTGATCAAGCTGTGTTGCAGACAGCAAAAATCCATTATCCCCCACCCAAAGGCGATCGCCTGAACTTTTGGGGAACCAATGGTACATTTGAGACAATTCCCTTATGGTATGTACTTGACCCAGCCAACTGGGATACTTATTTACAAAAGGGAAAATTTTTCCAAAATAAAATCGTGGTGATTGGTGCTACGGCCCAGTTAGCTAATGATTATCATCCGGTAGCTGCTAGCAGTAGCCGAGAACAGATGTCAGGAGTGGAAATTCACGCCAATGCTATCGCCACTTTGATGACAGGTAAAGCCATAGGCCAAGCAATTGAGAATCCACCACTGCGGAGTTTATTTGTACTAGTGCTAGTGGGTGGTACAGCATTCATCATTACCAGAAGTAAGCGTGGCATTAATAGATTTATCTTGAGCCTGGGCTTGGCGGGAATTTGGGGTAGTATTAGCTATTTGGGCTTTGTGTATAGTCAGCTAATTTTTCCCACAGCTATACCGATGGTAGCGATCGCCTTTAGTGGTTTATCCTATCTCGGAACCGAAGTCGCCAGAGAAAAAATCAGAACCCGCCAATTGGTAACTATTTTCCAAAGATATAAAACTTCTCCCGTAGTCCAAGAAATTATTAGCCAACAAGATGACTTGCAAGATTTACTTAGCCAGCTAATACTCAAGCCAAAAGCTTAGAACTTGCCAGACGTTTATTTAATTCCGAGGCCCAAACACTAGAAAAATTAGGACAGCACCAGCAAATTCCTCAGCTTCTAGCTTACTTTGAACAAGATGAAGAATTTTATTTAGTGCAAGAATATATAATTGGTCATCCTCTGAACCAAGAATTGCGCTTAGGTAAAGCTATTGACGAAATTACAGTTATCAAAATTATGCAAGAATTATTACAAATACTTGCGTTTGTACATGAAAATGGCGTGATTCATCGGGACATTAAACCCAGCAATATCATCCGGCGACACTCAGATTACCAACTTGTGTTAATTGACTTTGGTGCTGTCAAAGAAGTCGCCACACCGCAACTAGAAGATCATGAACAAACACCTTTTACTATTGGCATTGGCACCAAAGGTTATGCACCGAGCGAACAATGTTTTGGGCGTCCCCAATACAGTAGTGATATCTATGCTGTCGGGATGATTGGCATTAAAGCCTTCACTGGCGTCTCACCTCATGAATTAGATAGAAATATTCATGGAGAATTGCAATGGAGTGACAAGGCAATGGTAAGCCATGCTCTATTAGATATTATCAATAAAATGGTCATGGATGATGTTAAAGAAAGATATCAGTCGGCATCAGCAGTTCTCAACGAAATTAACAAATTAATCTACTTACCAAACATTAATTCTGCCCCAGAATACTATGCATATTTAGACGACTCAGATATTGAAACTAAATCCTGGGAAGAAGGCTCTTCTGAAACAACTATTTAATCTCAAAATAAAATTTTGATGCGTTTGTAGTGAGGACTTTAGTCCTCATCCTCCAGAGCTTGATAAAACACAGTTTCATAGCGCAAATGAATTTATCATGATGTATAAATTGTTATTCATGGTTGTTATTTAAAATTTTTGCCACAAATTTATAACTTAAGTAAGAGATTTGTCTGACTAGCTATGGGTATCGTGAGGAAGGTTTAAGATAAAACATCCTCATACAAATAACTCCCCTAGGTTATAAATTCAAGTAGTGCAAGGATAAAAATATATGTATCTACTGCTGCAAAAAATGCGGAATAAAATTGCCAGAAAATTTGATGCTATACCCTTGATAAAATATAGACAAGAAGTTGCCTATCAAACAGCATTAAAAAAGCATTTCATCAATCTACCTATTATTTCCTATACTGATATGTCTCTAGTGGAGAAAATCAAAAATGAAGGTGTTGTAATTACATCTTTAGAAGCATTAGGAATCCCCTCTACTCCAGATATACTCGCAGCCGCACAAAAGTTGATACCAAAAATACCACCTAGTATTTCTGGTCATAAAAACGAGTTTGTCGTTCATGCTAATTCCCAACAAATTAAGGAATATCCAGAAATTTTCTCCTGGGGAATTGAACAACGTTTACTCAATATTGTAGAAAATTATCTAGGTTTACCCGTTGCCTATAATGGAGTTTATTTTCGTAGAGATATTGCCAATCAAGTAGAGCTAAATTCTCGGTTATGGCATATAGATAAAGAAGATACAAAGATCTTAAAAATTATAATTTATTTAAATGATGTAAATGAGGATACAGGGCCATTTCAGTATATCCCCCAAATATTAACTGAAAAAATATCTCAATCTCTAAACTACACGTCTGGTTATATTCAAGAGTCAACCATGAAAAGCGTCATCTCACCAGTTAATTATAAATCATGTCTTGGTTCAGCAGGAACTGTGATTTTTGCGGCTACTGGTAGCATTTTTCATCGCGGTAAGATTCCCACAACTGCTGATAGATTCACCATATTTTTTGATTACGGTTCTAGATGGCAAAAAAAAAGATCTTATACAGAAAATTCTCTCACATATAAAGATTTAGTCTTACTTGCCAGCAATCTTACCGAACAAAAAAGAAGTTATATTTTTTATTGATTAGATTGTCATATTATCGCCATCTTGCTGATTGATAGCTAATCGCAATACTGATAAACCTAAAATTATTAAAAATAAGACTAGACCAATGGTACAGGCATAACTAATTTCTAAGTTACTAAAAGCTTCTTCATATAAATAATAAACAATTGTTTTAGAGCTATTGAGTGGCCCGCCTTGGGTCATGATGTATACTTCCTCAAAAACTTTAGTCGCAGAAATGGCGGAAATCACAGCGACTAATGCTAAATATGGTTTCATTAAGGGTACAGTAATATCCCAGTGTTTGCGGATACCATCTGAACCATCAATAGCTGCGGCTTCATACACATCAGCAGGAATTGATTGCAACCCCGCTAAATAAATCACCATGTAATAGCCGAGTCCTTTCCACACAGTGACAGCCATGACACTGGCTAGAGAAATCGGCACAATTCCTAACAATTTTTCTGGACTAGTTAGCCAGGGAATTCCTTCTGGGAAAAGACCTAATGTTGTGAAAACTTGATTAAGTAAGCCATTTTCTGCATATAGCCATTTCCAAGCGATACCCGCAACTACCATTGATATCACTACTGGTGTGTAGTAGGCGGCTCTAAACCAATTCATGCCTCGCAGTTTCTGATTTACTAAAATCGCTAATCCTAAGGGAACCATGACTAAAATTGGGACGACACCTATTAGATAAAGAAAGGTGTTTTCTAAAGTTTTCCAAAAAACTGCATCTTTCCACAGGCGCAGGAAATTACCAAAACCTATCCATTGTGCTGGTTGAGAAAGGTCTTCGTAGCTGGTAAAGCTGAGATAAAATGCTTGGATGGCTGGCCAAAAAACTGTTAATACTAAGAGAATTAGGGCTGGAAGTAAGAATAAGTAAGGTGTTAGTCGGTGTTTGATAAGTGTCCAACTTTCAGATTTAAGTTGTTTCATATATATAACTTTTGGTGTTGCTGATTGAATTTATGAATTTGTTTCACGCAAAGGCGCAGAGGCGCAGAGAGTAAAAAATGAGAAAAATAAACTTGTTTTAGCTGATTTAAATTAAGAGTTTTATACAGCCGCAATAGCGCAAACTTGTAAGCCCACTGGTGTATGAATGATTACAGATTCTACGCCAAAAACTTGGGCGATGGAGTTTGGTGTGAGAACTGTTTTAGGTGTTCCCACTTCCCAAAGATGACCTTGTTTTAATAAGGCAATTCGAGAGCTATATCTGGCGGCTAAATTTAATTCATGCAAGACTGTGACAATTGTTAAATTCTGCTGCTGGTTGAGATTTTTGAGTAATTCTAAGAGTTGTAATTGATAGTTGATATCCAAATAAGTTGTAGGTTCATCTAATAGTAATACTTTGGGTTCTTGTGCTAGGGCTAATGCTAAAAAAGCGCGTTGTTTTTCTCCGCCAGAAAGTTGTTCGACTAGGCGATCGCTTAATTTTTCTAGTTGGGTTTTTTGAATTGCTGCTGTAACTTTTTGTCTATCTTCATGATTTAATTCCCATTGCCACCAAGGTTGATGCGGGGTGCGTCCTAAACTTACTAATTGTCGGACTGTTAAGCCTACAGGAACTGTTTGTTGTTGCGGTAATAATGCTAATTTTTGTGCAACTACATTGGGGGGCTGAGAATGAATGGCTTTGCCATCAAGTAGGACGGTTCCTTGCTGTGGTGATAGAATCCGACTTAATAATTTTAAAACTGTAGATTTACCAGAACCATTGGCACCGACTAAACTTAACCATTCTCCTGTTTGCAAAGATAAGTTAATGTCTTCAACAATGGGTAAGGCGGTGTAACCACCAGTGAGATTTTGTAGTTCAAGGGGCATGGTCAAGAATTAAAATTATAGTTTATTCAATCCAGCCGAACGCCGATAAAGTAACCAAATAAATAAAGGTGAACCCAACAAGGCGGTGACAGCACCTACTGGTAGTTCTACTGCTCCCAGTCGAGAAAGTAAATCTGCAAAGGTGAGTAGCCAAGCTCCAGCTAATGCTGAAAGTGGTAATACAAAACGGTGGTCTGTACCAACGATGAGACGGACACCATGAGGTACAACTAAACCAACAAACCCAATTAAACCACAGATGCTAACTGCGCCTGCGGCTAATAAAGTGGCCACACCACCAATTAATAAGCGCGATCGCGTTAATGATACTCCTAAACCTACAGCTAAATCATCTCCCAACGCCAGCACGTTCACAGACCGCGCCAACAAGCATCCCCCAATTAATGCCACCATAATATAGGGGCCAGCCGTGGCAATTTCTCGCCAACCGCGTCCATTCAGGCTACCAACCAACCAACTGAGGGCAATTTGAATTTGACCGTCTTCCGCTAATAAAAGTAAGGTAGTTTGTACTGAGCCTAATAAAGAACTCACCGCTACTCCCCCTAAAATTAACCTTTCAATAGAAATTCCTGACCCAGCACGACCCAACAAAATCACAATAGCCGAAGTTAAAATTGCGCCTATCCATGCAGCTAGAGGAATGGCAATCGGAAAAACCTGTAAACTGATCATCAAAATCACAATCAGTCCAGCACCAGCAGAAATACCTAAAATAAATGGGTCAGCCAGACTATTACGTAACATTCCTTGTAATAAAGCACCTGACATTCCCAATGCTGCACCGACAATAAGCGCTGCGATAATGCGCGGAATCCGTAAATCCCACAGAATTGTTTGCTTGATAGGGTCGCCTTGATGAAGAATTGCTTGCCAAAATTCTCTCAGAGTTAAATGTACCGCTCCTTGGGACAAAGAAAGCACTAGAGTTACTAATAATCCTGTACCCAAAAGCAAAACAGCCCAGAATATGCGGTATTTGCTAGTCATTAGTCATTGGTCATTGGTTATTGGGAAAAAACTTTACCCCTAGTCCCTAGTTACGCACATTGCTTTGAGTATCTACAGACTACATTGTCCGTGTATCCATCAATTATTTATTGACAAACTACTAGTAGAGTTAAAATTTTTCCACGCCGGCAAACTGTTTCATGCTTGTATTTGCTGCTTCACCACAAGTGCGGGGTGTAGGAAATATCTTATCGGGATTTGCCAAACCTTGAGGATTAAAGACTTGCCTTACCCATTGCATAGTTTCTAAATCAGTATCGCTAAACATATCTGGCATATAGCATTTTTTGTCTGCACCAATGCCATGTTCACCGGAAATACTACCACCGACTTTGACGCAAAGCTTGAGAATTTCCCCACCAACTTCTTCTACTTTTTCTAATGCTCCTGGTATAGAATTATCAAATAAAATTAGTGGATGTAAATTACCATCTCCTGCATGAAATACATTGGCAATTTTATACCCAAATTTTTCACTTAATGCCTCAATTTCTTGGAGAACATAAGGCAATTGCGTCCGAGGAATTACACCATCTTGGACATAATAGTCTGGACTTAAATGACCAGCAGCTGCAAAAGCAGCTTTACGTCCTTTCCAAAGTTTTAATCTGGTTTCCGGGTCACTTGCAGAAGTTACATTACGGGCGCCATTTTTCTGACAAATTTCAGCTACCCTTTGTTTATTTACCTCAACTTCTACATCTAAACCATCAATTTCTACTAATAAAATAGCGGTAGCGTCGCGGGGATAACAATTTGTTGCTACAACATCTTCTACTGCATTGATGCTGATATTGTCCATCATTTCCATACCACCGGGAATAATTCCCGCGCTGATAATATCAGAAACACTAGCTCCAGCAGCTTCAATACTGGTAAAATCCGCTAATAAAACACAAATTGATTCAGCACTTTTGAGAATTCGTAAGGTAATTTCTGTTGCGATACCCAAAGTACCTTCAGAACCGACAAATACACCTGTTAAATCATAACCAGGCATTTCCGGTACTTGTCCGCCTAAATCCAGAATTTCTCCTGTGGGTGTGACAATTTTTAATCCCAACACATGGTTAGTGGTGACACCATACTTGAGACAATGCACCCCACCAGAGTTTTCGGCAACGTTACCCCCAATTGAACAGATAATTTGGCTGGAAGGATCTGGTGCATAATAGAATCCCGCGCCACTTACAGTTTGCGTTACCCAACTATTAATTACGCCTGGCTGGACAACAATGCGCTGATTATCTAAATCAACACTCAGGATTTGCCGCATTAATGAAGTGACGATCAGAACTGAATCTACCGATGGTAACGCCCCACCAGATAGACCAGTACCAGAACCACGGGCGATGAAAGTTACAGCATATTTGTTGCATATCTTGACCACTGCGGCAATTTGTTCTGTAGTTCTGGGTAAAACTACCACAGCAGGGCGTTGGCGATAGCTAGTTAAACCATCGCATTCATAAGTGATGAGTTCTTCACGGCGCTGTACGACACCATTTTTACCAACTACCGCTTCAAAGGCTTTAATAATGGGTTGCCAATTACGTTGTTTTTTATCTTGAGTAAGCATAATTTTTTAGTTAAAAGGTAGATGTTTGACTCAGTTAGGAGTTACGCAATAACTCTCTAAAACCCTCTTTCCTTTGCCCTTTAAGTCTAGAATCCCCCGAATCCAATTCGGGGGAGTATGTCAAGCTACTTGTTCCAGGGATATCTCTGAGAAGTTACAAATTAGACAGTACATCCCGTGCAACGGCTAAAGTTTGCTCAATATCTGTTTCTGTGTGAGCCAAAGAAGTAAAACCAGCCTCAAACTGAGAAGGCGCTAAATAAACACCGCGCTCTAACATACCACGATGGAATCGTCCAAATTTAGCCATATCAGACTTTTTGGCATCTTCGTAGTTATGAACTGGCCCAGCGGTAAAAAAGAGACCAAACATAGCGCTAATGTGTCCACCGCAAACGCCATGACCAGTTTCTTGGGCAATTTGCAACAATCCATCTGCTAGCTTCTGAGTAATTTGGTCAAGATACTCATAAGTACCAGGTCTTTGCAACAATTCCAGAGTTTTAATCCCAGCAGTCATGGCTAAAGGATTACCAGAAAGAGTTCCCGCTTGATACACAGGGCCTGAGGGAGCAATCATTGACATAATCTCTCGACGACCGCCATAGGCTCCAACTGGTAAGCCACCACCGATGACTTTACCTAAAGTTGTGAGGTCGGGTGTAACGCCAAATTTTTCTTGAGCGCCACCGTAGGCAATACGAAATCCTGTCATTACCTCATCAAAAACCAGTAATGCACCATGTTCGTGGGTTAGTTCGCGTAAACCTTCTAAGAATCCAGCATCGGGAGTAATAAATCCAGCATTGCCCACAACTGGCTCTAGAATTACACCAGCAATCTCATCACGATTTTGTTCAAACAAAGCTTTCACAGCTTCCAAGTCATTGTAAGGAGCCGTGAGAGTACCGCTTGTTGCTGATTTAGGCACTCCTGGTGAATCAGGTAACCCAAGTGTGGCGACACCAGAACCTGCCTTCACTAAAAACGTATCGGCGTGACCGTGGTAGCAGCCTTCAAACTTGATGATTTTCTCCCGGTTGGTGAAAGCTCGCATTAATCGCAATACTGCCATACAAGCTTCTGTACCAGAATTGACGAATCTGACCATTTCGATACTGGGAACAGCATCGATGACCATTTCAGCCAGAATATTTTCTAGTACTGAAGGCGCACCGAAGCTAGTACCTTTTTCCAAGGCTTCATGGAGTGCCGCAATGACTTCGGGATGGGCATGACCACAAATAGCTGGGCCCCAAGTGCCAACATAATCAATGTATTGGTTGCCATCTACATCCCAAATGTATGCGTCTTTAACACGCTCAAAAACTATGGGTTGTCCACCTACGGATTTGAATGCACGAACTGGAGAACTAACTCCTCCTGGCATCAAATTTTGGGCTGCGGCAAAGATTTCTTGTGATTTTGTGGTTTTAATAGTGGTATTTACCAAAGTTCTCTCCTAAGAAGTGATATCCTCCTACACTGACCTTATCAGGTACAGTGGGTGATTTTTCTCGTAAATTTTATAAGGCAGGTATTCACATACTGAATACTACCAGCTACTATTTGCGTCCCATCGCTTCTTCATTTCCTCATCAGGTCAAAACTTCTATCTTAGGATAGGGTGAAAAACTGTTCAGAAATTCTATCCTATAGAATTATTTGAACAGAAAAAATAACAATATGTTATACAAGTCGAACGAAGACTTGCCTTTAGAGATTCGTACTAAATTATCTGAGGCTTACCAAGATCTTTACCGGGCAGCTTTTAACTCGGCCATTCATTGGTATGGTGAAGCGTCTAAAGCTCACCAAGTGGCGTTGAGTGCGGTCAAGATGCAATCGGCGACAGATAGGAGGGCGTTTGTGTAAGACTAAATCATCAAGTTGAATCCAAAACAGCATGTCAGCTAACCTATTGAGAATGGTATCGTGAATCCATAAATCATGTTTAATGAGAACAAATTAGCTGGTATGTTTTCTACTGATCCGCATTCACTACTTCACTCTATTCCTGTTGATAAAATTCGCTACGATGAACGGGGTCTAGTGCCAGCAATTATCCAAGATTATTTGGATGGCACTGTCTTAATGATGGCATGGATGAATCAGGAGTCATTAACAAAGACTTTAGCAACTGGAGAAACTTGCTTTTGGAGTCGTTCTCGCCAGGAATTATGGCATAAGGGAGCGACTTCTGGCCATATTCAAAAAATACATAGTATCCGTTATGACTGTGATAGTGATGCGCTGCTGATTGGTGTAGAGCAGATAGGGGATATTGCCTGTCATACTGGTGAACGCAGTTGTTTTCATCAAATAGAAGGAGCGATCGCTCCACCACCAGGAGATACATTGTCACAATTATTTCAGGTGATCTGTGATCGCCGTGATCATCCTCATGAAAATTCTTACACTTGCAAACTTTTAGCCGGTGGCGATAACAAAATTTTGAAGAAAATTGGTGAAGAAAGCGCTGAAGTGGTGATGGCATTTAAGGATGATGATGCCGACTCTATTGCAGGTGAAGTTGCGGATTTGCTTTACCATACCTTAGTGGCTTTAGCTCACCATCAAGTAGATATTAAATCAGTATATCGCAAGTTGCAAGAACGTCGGCGATAGCAGAATTAGCAGGGAATCAGGGGACAAGGGGATAAGTTATCCCACATCTCTCCATTCCCCTCATCTCCCAGTCACCAAAAAAAATGTTTTTGTAATTCTTATCATTAGCCAGTCTTTTCCTCTACGATTCCACAGAGTTTCCACAGGTATTTTGATAGTTTTCCACAGATGTTGGACGAACTAATAGGCACTTGCCGTTTTACTGGGGATATTTGATTCTCAGTAGTATGAGTATTAAGGGACTGAGTTTTTGTTAAGTTGAGTAACAAAAACCTGGTTTTAACCCCTATTCTTGCGTTGATATTTATTTTTTATACCACCGGATTTAACATTTCGCAGCATTGACAAAACCACCCCCTCTTGGCGCACAATGATTCGACTGGCTTGTTTTGTAGTCCGTTCCACATTGACACCAAAAAGTACCTGAAACGTTGGTGTAGATTGTCGGGTAGACACAGGATTATATCAGGCAAATTCCACATCACCACAAGCAACTTGTCCCTCTTGATTGACCTCAGAGAAGGAAGAACTTATGAACGCAACAGTTAGTATTTTTACAGAAATTCCCGAAACACTACATGAATCCCTCAAGACTTACTTAGAAACACATCCTGATTGGGATCAAAACCGAGTCCTGACGGCTGCATTATCGCTGTTTTTATTGCAAAATGGAGATAGCGATCGCCGCGCTGCTCGTGTATATTTAGAAACTTTGTTTCACCACAGCTAAATATCAATGCCCTGCACCAACTGGCCAGCAAAACCTAATTTACCAGCCATTACACAAGTGCTAGTAAACAACATTCTGGCTCATGCCTGAGCATGGGCACGGTCACCGTGCCCCAAACATTAATCAGATTGGGATACCTTGTGTACACAACTCTAGATTAGTGACTATCAACTCAAGAGTGAGCTTCCGCCTGTTGAGAAGGACATTCAAATTTATACCCTACACCCCGTACAGTCTGAATTAGTGCTGGTTGACTAGCATCGACTTCAATTTTCTTGCGAATTTGACCGATATGTACATCGACAACCCGCTGGTCGCCAACATATTCATAATCCCAGACTTCTTGAATCAGTTCTGCACGCCGCCAGACTCTACCAGGATGGCTAGCGAGGAAATGCAACAGATCAAATTCCAGAGCAGTTAAGGGTATTGCTTGGTTGTTGAGTGCTACCTCGCGTCGCACCGGATCAATCATTAACTTTTCAAATACCAGGCGTTTTTGTTCAGCAGTCGTCACAACCCGTTGACGTCTCAAGATGGCTGCTACTCTAACTTCTAACTCTCCTAGTCCAAATGGCTTGGTGAGATAGTCATCAGCACCTTTAGAGAAGCCACGAATTTTATCGGCTTCATCTGCACGGCTAGTTAACATCAGCACGAAAACACCATTACGACTTTGCATTTCTTGGCAGAGGTTGAACCCAATGACATCTGGGAGATTGACATCTAAAATCACCAAATCTGGGTTAAATTGCTCAAATAAAGCTAAGGCCGATTTACCATCCTCAGCCGCCTCTACTTGATAGGTCTGCCTAATTAAAAACCGTTGGATTAAATTGCGGACCGCAGGGTCGTCATCAACTACAAGAATCTTGGCGGGAGCCATGACCATCACTTTTCACAAAAATTTATAAGATTAACAGGAAAGAAGATTGCGTAAAAACGCTGTTTCCACTTTGGGAGTTATGTAAGAATCTACAAGGGTGAGGAATGAATTTCCTGATTATTCACAAATAATATGGAGTAATCAGGTTTCTGGACAATAAAATTAAGAAGATTCTGCTAGTCACATAGGTACTTAAGTACAGTTATTGTAATTAGTAAATTTAGTGTCAACTAGCCAGATATTTTCCATATTAGTCACAGCAGTTCGGTAACCTAAGAGACTTTCCTATCCCAATATTAGTGGTGAGTGGTGATTTAAAACTTTTTAATTTTAAATCTATCTGTCGATATATGGATCGATACCATTAGGTAATTGTGTGGCTGATTGCTAAAAAGTTCCTCAGCAACCGCTAAATTTTCACAATATAAAACATAAAAGTTAGTTTTTTCATGAAAAATGCGTTTTAGGTATTTTCAGTTCAAATTCTAGAGTAAAGCCCTCACAGACCAAAGACATGAGGGTATACACGGAGTTATGGCAATATGTTAAAGTTGGTATAGTCAAAATTCTCAAATCAATCCAACTAACCCATGCTACTATCCTGGTAGGGCATGACAACATGTCGATAAGTTGGTTTCGATCCAGATAAAACCTAAAATTGTTTTCCTAAAGTAAAAGACTGCCACTGACCAAGGCTAAAGAAAGTATAAACTCCCATGAGCGATCAAAATCCCTACGAGAAACTTGGGGTATCAGAAGATGCTAGCTTCGATGAAATTCAAGACGCTCGCAATCGCCTATTGGAGCAGTGTGAAGGCGATGCCAAAAGTCTAGAGCTAATTGAAGTAGCTTACGATGCGATTTTAATGGATCGCCTAAGGATGCGCCAGGAAGGTAAAATCAAGGTTCCTGAGCGAATCAGGTTCCCGGAACTGCGAGTGCAATTGCCTCCAAAAGAAAGTCCAACTCCTCATGAGCAGTCTCCCGCATGGCTGCAACGAATGCTCGATCAGCCAACACCTACAGATATTCTGTTACCTGGAGCCTGGTATTTGGGTTTAAGTACCATCAGTGTATTTTCCCAAACAGCGGGTGATCAGGTTTTGCAGTTAGCATTAGTTGTGGGTGTAGGACTGAGTATTTACTTTATTAAACGTAAAGAAGGCAAGTTTGGTAGAGCAGTATTATTAACGCTGGTTGGTTTAACAGTAGGTTTAATTGTCGGCGGGCTGATTGCTAGCTGGCTATTACCGCAAATAAATCTAGTCCAACTGAGTGCTGAACAGTTCTCTACAGTGTTGACATTTATGCTGTTGTGGCTAATTAGCAGTTTTTTGCGTTAATTTGATGAGTTTCTGGCACTAGTACCGCTGCGCGGAAATTAAAAAGCAAAAGTGAACCAGTGGGGTCTTCTCCCAAAGGGAGAGGCTAGCGCCAAGGGGACATATCCCATGAGCAACTTGTAAACACCGGAGGCGACAAAAGTAAAAAACCTGATTAAGCAAGCTGTTTGACGATTTAAAATAGTATGTCTATTTACGCCATGCTGTACTAGTAATGGGTAATAGATAATTTGGTCTTAGCCGTCTATTACCCATTAAATTAACAAAAGCTCCCATTAAGCAAGGTTGAGTAGGTGGGGTTTGAGAATATGCTCTACAGATGAACTCAAATTCGCAAAAATTATGTCAGGGTGGTACATTTCTAGTTGAGCGCGATCGCGTATCCCCGACTCTACAGCCATTACTTTAACACTGTGTTTTTTCGCCGCCGTGATATCCGCTTCCGTATCCCCAACCATCCAAGTTTCAGCAGCGGGGGGAAGTTCAGTTAAAGCCCGTTTCATCAACAAGGGCTTGTCTTCAATATCGCGAGTTTTTACGTAGTCATTACTGAGACAATAGCAGCGATTTACTGGGAAGAATTTCTCTAGGTTATATTGTTTAAAGGCATAATCTAATTCCCTTTGCCGACGCATTGTCATGACTACCAAATCGATTCCCGCCTGTTGAATTTTCAATAGTGCGTCTATGGCACCTGGGATCAGGCTGTCATATTGGAAATAAGGTTGTGTATGCACTGTCTGACGCCGCAACTGGGAAAATTCCTGGGCTTGAGTTTCATTTAACCCAGAGTTTAAGGCAATTTGTGTTTCCGGTACACGCGATCGCTTTAGCTGCCAAAATTCTGCTTTAGTTAGTTGCTGCACAGATTGTGTTGGATAGCGGGTTTTCTCCAAACAAACTTGATAAACACGGTAATAACGTTCAGAAACATCAATAATGGGGCCGTCGAAGTCAGTAATGAGTCTTAGCATCGGCGGAAAAATATTAATTTATATTGCAATTATCTACCTATTAAGGTTAATAATTCAATACATTTCAGTTGTGTTTGTTATGGGGACATAGCATGAAGCTATGCCACATTTAACTTAATAGCAATGGCAAGATGCCCCTTTACAAAAGCGTACCGCGTTTGATTTGTTCACTTTCGATGGCCTCAAATAAGGCGCGAAAATTGCCTTCCCCAAAACCTTGAGCTTGATAACGGCGCTCTATAAACTCAAAGAAAAAGGTCGGCTGTCCAAAAATCGGCTGGGTAAAAATTTGTAGTAACAATGCTTTTTGGGCATTTTCTTGCCAATCCACCAAGATTTCCTGTTGGGCGATCGCCTCAAGTTCTACCTCTGATAAAGGAAGTTGTGTTCGTTGTCTGAGTTGCGAGTAGTAGGTTTGGGGTACTGAGAGTAAAGACAGTCCACGGGCACGAAATTGAGCGATCGCGCTGATCAGATTTGTTGTCCGCAAGGCGATGTGTTGAATTCCCGAACCCCGATTGACATTAAGAAACTCCTGAATTTGGGAGTTGCGTGAAGCTGGTTCATTAATCGGTAACTGGACACTACCGTTACGGGAAACCATCACTTGGCTATATAAGGCAGAGCGATCTGTTTGAATTTTAAAACTTTGCTGGGGTTGAAAATCTAAAATTTTTTCATACCAAGCAACAGCAGACTCTAATTCTCCTACTGCGACGTTGAGTACTATGTGATCTATGGCAGTGAAAATACTCAGTGGAGAAGTAATAAAATTTTCATCATTTACTTGAGATCTTTCAATCAACGTATGAGTCAACCCACCCCAAGCCGTAATTTGGCCCCACTTGAAGAAAACATTACCTTTTTGCTGTTCCTGGATTGGTTGAATGACTTCAGCACCATGTATTTGAGCTAGTGCGATCGCTGCTTCCACATCTTCAATGACAAAGGCCACATCTGCAACCCCCGGTGGGTGTTGGTTCAGAAACTCAGCCACCGGACTTGTGGGTAATAAGGCTGAAGACAGAAAAAAGCAGACACCACCATTATTCACAACTTCTGTACAAGTGTGAATTGAATTAATATTACTATCTACTGCTGTAAACCCCAGGTGGTTTACAAACCAATCCCGCCAGACTCTGGCATCATCTACATAGAAATGAACGTGATCAATCTTCATAAATCCTGAGAATCCAGCACAACAGCTTACCTATCTGTAATTTTTGCCTTTTTTGCTAGATTATCAAGTCTTTACTCATTAATCATATACCAGTATGGATAGGCTGAGAACTTAAAGTAGAGAGATTTGCCATCCTTTTGTTGTTTGCTTCAGGTTAAAAGAATTACACGAGTGCAAAAATTTAAGAAAATTACCATGCAACTGTAAAGCTTTGATTTGCTCAGTTATCGGTTGGCCGTAGCGCTGATTAAATTCACTACCCAACAGGCCAATATAAATGTAGCTCTCCGGAGATTTTATCGTTAACTCATGGAGAATCATCTTCAGTGCTGTCTCTAAATCTGCTGAGGACTTAATGCTAGACAATAAGATAGATTTATTGGCACTGCTTAACGAAGTATCTTTTTTGTCATTTATAGGTAGTGACTGATTAAATTGAAATAAAGTTATGTATAATTCAGATCCTGTATCAACTTGGTGAATTGCAAAATCAGTCGGATAGGTAATAAAAAAATCTCTGGCTTTTTTACCAGGGAAATGATTAGTAACTACTTGACTGATAGTGAGACTATATTTAGTTTTAAAAACTTGAGAAATAGTAGAAAGTTTAACCCAATAAATTTGATTATGTTCTTGCTCTGCTTTGATTAACTGTTTAATTTGCTGAATAAATTGATTAATAGCAGGAATTTCAGGAAAAGAAGGTGGAAATTGTGTTATCTGTTTTCTTGTCAAGCTATTCAATACTATAAATACTTCACCTTGTTTGATAACTTGATAAACAATTAACCCATGTTGTTGAAGATGGTTGCATAGATTAGTCATCACCTTATCAGATGAACCAACTATAACTTCTTTAGCATGAGAGTAACGTTCATGAATTGAAGAACCCAGGGCTATCATTTTACCATCAGCATTGTCTTTACCTACAG
Organism: Anabaena sp. CCY 9613; assembly: GCF_963920895.1. Taxonomy (NCBI): domain Bacteria; kingdom Bacillati; phylum Cyanobacteriota; class Cyanophyceae; order Nostocales; family Nostocaceae; genus Anabaena; species Anabaena sp. CCY 9613. The sequence goes on along the minus strand of NZ_CAWUDE010000003.1, from coordinate 83,961 downwards.
GAACATGAATTAATTCATAGCCACGTTGATGTAATTCTAAATCTCGTTTACCCATACTGCACCAATTAGCAAAAGCAATTTTGACGTGCAAGGGATAGGTACAAACTGTGGTTAAAAATTTTTCCGTTTCTGTATCAATTTGTAGGTTTTCTGCATCTAGTAGAAGAAGAGCGATCGCTTGAGAAAAAAAAGAGGCTTTGTCATTGTCCGAGATGTGAATTTACAAATGTTATATCTGGGGACAAAACAATCTGATAACCGTGAAAATGCCTAAAGAAAACAGATCAACTCAGACGCGCAAAAATATAGTCACGGGTACGAGAATCAACAGGTGTGGTAAAAATTTTTTTAGTAGCACCAAATTCAACGATTTCACCAATGCGATTTTCGTTGTTTTGAAAAAAAGCTGTAAAGTCAGATAAACGAGTGACTTGTGGCAAATTGTGGCTAACAATTACCATTGTCAATTCTGAGCGCAAACGTAAACTTTGAATCAAACTTTCAACTTTGATACTGGCAGTGGTATCAAGGGCAAAACAAGGCTCATCCATCAGGATAATTTGTGGCTTGACTGCTAAAGCACGAGCAATACAAAGTCGCTGTTGTTGACCGCCAGAAAGATCTAAAGCTGATTTATACAATTTATTTTTCACTTCATCCCAGAGGTCAGCATCTTTAATGGCAGATTCTACAATTTCATCTAGTTCTGCTTTCGGACGCCACCCGACTATTTTCACTCCATAAGCTACATTATCATAAACACTCATAGGAAAAAGATTTGGCTTGGAGAACACCATACTAACTTGGCGACGTAGCCGATTTAAGTTGACCCGACGCTCATAAATATTTTGATTAAAAAATTCCACTCTACCTTCAACCCGCGCCTCAGCCTCTAATTCAACCATGCGATTGAGGCATTTCAAAAAAGTAGATTTTCCACAACCACTAGGTCCGATAATTGCAGTTACTTTACCCTGATAAATATCCATTGATATCCCTTCTAGTATCTTTTGGGTATTGTAATAAAAACTGAGATTTTTAATTTTGATGGCTGGAATTAATTTATTCATGCTAAAAAATTTGCAATAAATATTGACTAAACAAAGCAGATAAAATTAAATAATCCTGTTTCGTTATTTGTGAAGCCAATATGGTCTCGTCATGGTTCCGAGTGAAGTAAAACTAGATTCATTGATAGGTAACCAGCAGTATCTAGTAGATAGATATTTGCATCAAAATCAACTCTTATTTTGGCATGTATTAACTCAAGACAACTGCTCATGGAAAAGCTACATCAAGTTAAGATTCAGCAAGTAACACTCTAGAAATTCATGAATCATCTAATCGATTCGACTCAACATTATCAACTCATTACTTTAATTTGTTATGGCATTATCTCACACCCTGGGATTGCTATCAGGAGAATGTCAGCTTTATATGCTTTAACTTATAGTTGTTAGTAGATTTGCGGAGTGCCACCAAGTAGAGCAAGCCCTACATAAAGGCTACCTTTGTAGTCTAAACATTACTAGCCCAGATGTCGAGACATAGATATCTAGGACTCCTACTAAATTTTTAGGCGTTGCTGAATAAAGATATGAATTTGTTTCACGCAAAGGCGCAAAGGCGCAAAGTTACAAAGAAAAAGAAAGGTAATTTTGGCATTTCATATTCCAATTCAGCAACGCCAATTTTTAAGGTAATTTTAAGATTGTGTTTTGATCGCGGTTTAAATTAGATGAATTGCAAACAGAAATCATGACTCGCAGATGAATCTGGATGATATTTATATTAAAACCACTGCATAAAGGAAAAATTTACTGATAAATTAAAGAGTTAATAAATATTTGATGTGGGCAAATTTCTTTTCTTGGTAGCTATTGAAATAACTATTTAACCGAAAAGACCTGAAACATAGTCACGAGTGCGGGAATCTAGAGGGTTATGAAAAATTTGATTTGTGGCACCAAATTCAACCATTTGACCAATACGGCTCTCATCAGTGCTGAAAAAAGCTGTGAAGTCTGAAATACGGGTGGCTTGCTGCATATTGTGAGTAACAATGGCAATGGTCAATTCTGAGCGCAAGCTATGAATAAGTTCCTCAATTTTCATTGTGGCGATGGGGTCAAGGGCTGAACAAGGTTCATCCATGAGGAGAACTTTTGGTTTGACTGCTAAAGCACGAGCAATACACAGTCTTTGTTGTTGACCACCAGAAAGGCCTAAAGCCGATTTATTGAGCTTATCTTTGACTTCATCCCAGAGTGCGGCTTCTTTCAAGGCAGATTCTACTATTGCATCTAATTCTATCTGAGAACATTTGCCAGCTATTCTCATACCATAAGCAACATTTTCATAAATGCTCATGGAAAAAGGATTTGGTTTTTGAAACACCATGCCAATTTGGCGGCGTAGTCGATTTAAGTTGATGCGGGGGTCATAAATATTTTGACCAAAAAATTCTACACGTCCTTCTACTTTGACAGAACCTTCTAGTTCGCTAATTCGATTAAGGCTTTTAATAAATGTTGATTTACCACAACCACTAGGGCCAATTAACGCAGTTACTTTGTTTTGATAAATATCTAGTGAAATCTTTTCAATGGCTTTACTAGTGCTGTAGTAAAAGCTAAGATTTTTGACTTGAATTGCTGGAGTTAATGTATTCATTTTTAATAAACTTTGGTCTTATTTAATCTTTCTTTTACGAGTAACGAGGCGAGAGATAATACTGACAAATAAAACTAGGCTGAGTAGGACTATAGAAGTAGTCCAAACTAATTGGCTTTTTTGCGGGTCAGGATCATTGTAGAGGTTAAAAATTAATACTGGTAAAGAAGCAGTTGGACTAAGTAATCCTTCTGACCAATCTAGGCTGAACAAAGCTGTAAATATTAGGGGAGCCGTTTCACCAGCAGCGCGGGCAATAGCTAATAAAATACCTGTAGTAATTCCAGGTAGCGCCGCAGTAACTACAATGCGAAAAGTGGTTTGCAAGCGATTACCCCCTAAAGCTGCGGAGGCCAGGCGTTGGTCTATGGGAATTAGTTTTAAAGCTTCTTCGGTTGTGAGTACGATTACAGGTAGCATGATTGTAGCTAAAGCAAACCCACCTGCGATCGCACTAAATTTTTTGGTTAATAAAACTATCACACCGTAAGCAAATACGCCGACCACTATAGAAGGAACACCAGTGAGAACTGTGGTCACAAAGTGTACAAATTTAGCTACTGGGTTAGTCAGACCAAATTCTGCTAAAAATATACCCGTTAATATACCCACTGGCACACTTAATAGTGCCGCAATTGTCACAATTATTACTGTTCCTAAAATAGCATTGCCCAATCCAAAATCAATGACGGAGGTGACAAACATTTCTGGCTTCAAACCAGATATCCCCCGCACAAAAATTTCCCATAAAATCGATAATAAAGGAATTAATGCTAAAACTGTGAATGCAAAGGCGATCGCATTCATTAAATAAGTAAATAACTGCCTTTTTCTTGGTAGAGGGCTGAATAATTCTGATGCTAGAAATGTATTTATTGGGATATTTTTGTCAACATTCATACTTAGGAATAAAAATATTTAATTTACTTGAGAAATGCAATTATTGTTTTAGGTCTAGCTATGTTTTTTTCCTACCCATTGTATTAAGAACACAGCCGTTATATTTACAGCTAAAGTGACTCCAAATAAAACCAGTCCCAAATAAGTTAAAGCGCCGATATGCAATCCCGGTTCAGCTTCGGCAAATTCATTAGCAATGACAGATGGTATGGTGTAAGCCGGATCTAATAAAGAAGCACTAATTTGAGCCGAATTACCAATTACCATAGTTACAGCCATTGTTTCGCCCAAAGCTCGTCCTAAGGCTAGCATTGCAGCACTAACAATTCCAGAAAATCCCGCAGGTAGCAATACCCGAAAAATAGTTTCCCAACGAGTGCTACCCAAAGCCATAGAAGCACTACGTAATTCTTTAGGAATTGCTAATAATACATCACGACTAATGGCCGCCATTGTTGGCAAAATCATAATAGCAAGGATGATTCCTGCTGTTAACATATTTGTCCCAAAGGGTTCTATGGTATTAAATATCGGTATCCATCCAAAGTATTTAGCTATAAACTTTTGTAATGGTTCAATAACTGGAATAAAAATAAAAATACCCCACAAACCAACAATGACACTAGGAATTGCGGCAATTAACTGAACTACAAATGCTAAAGTTGTTTGTACAGAAAATGGTAAGAAATTTTCACTGGTTACCAATGCTATTGCTAAACCTATAGGAAGAGCAAATAAAATAGCGATCGCACTACTCACCAGAGTTCCATAAATATAAGGTAAAGCACCAAAAATCTGGTTTCCCGTGTCCCAATCTTGCTCCCACAAAAACCGAATACCAAACTTAATAATAGCTGGTTTAGCTTCCACAAAAATTACCCAACTCATTACAAATAATAGGGCTACGGTAATCGCTGCAAATGTATAGACAAGCCATGTAAATCCTTGGTCAAACCAACCTTTTATGCCGTCATTAGCTATCAATTGCAGATTTTCATTTTTTAATTTTGGTGGAAGTGATGAATTGTTATTGGCTGGATTAGATGAATTTGTCATGTTAATTCAACAAAAATCTTTAACAAAAAAGGGTCTAGAGACTATACAAGAAAGAGGTTTTACACTCTCATTTTTTGGCTATATTCTAAGTAAGAAGAATATTTTCTGATACTTAGTCCCTAGTCCCTTTTTTCAGGATAATTAATTATGGTTTAACAGTGTTATTTACAGTTTGTAGAACCCGATTTACTACTGCGGGGGGAATTGTTGTGTAATTAAGGTCGCCATTTAATTTTTGTCCATCTGTTAACACCCAATTAATCCACTTCTTAACAGCATCAGCTTTAGCAGCATTAGGATACTGTCGATAAACCATCATCCAAGTCAAACCAACGATAGGATAACCTTGCGCTGGATCTTCGACAAAAGTACGATAGTTATCTGGAAAACTCACAGATGCTAAAGCTGTGTTTGCAGACTGCAAAGAAGGAGCAACAAATTCTCCGGTTTTGTTTTGAATCAGTGCTGATTTTATTTTGTTTTGAGTAGCGTAGGAATATTCTACATAACCAATAGCGCCAGGAGTACGAGAAACTAAAGCAGCTACACCTGGGTTACCCTTACCACTAAGCACATTAGGTAAATTCCATTTAGGAGCAGTACCAGTTCCCACTCTACCCTTGAAATAAGAGCTAATTGAACTCAAATGGTTGGTAAAAATAAAAGTTGTACCGCTACCGTCAGCACGAACAGCAAATCTAATTGGTTGATTAGGTAGATTTACACCAGGATTATCAGCTTTAATTTTAGGATCATTCCAGTTAGTAATTTGACCAGAAAAAATTGCTGGCAAAGTAGTCCTAGATAATCTGAGGTTGTTAACACCTGGTAGATTATAAACTACAGAAACGGCACCACCTGCTGTGGGTACTAAAATTACACCATTCTTGACTTTACCCATGTCACTGTCTGTCATAGCAGCATCACTACCACCAAAGTCAACTGTTCCAGCTATCGTTTGCCGAATACCACCACCACTACCAATTCCTTGGTAGTTAATTCTCATATCTGGATATTTTTTTCTTACTTCACGCGCATATTTTTCATATAAAGGAGCCGGAAAAGTTGCTCCTGCACCATTAAGAGCTTGAGCTTGAGCTTGAGCAGGTGCTGTAACAATAGAACCAAACGTAACAGCAGTCGTGACTACTGAAGTCGTAATTAATCGCTGCAAAATCGTGGTTGAAAAAATCATAATTCCTCGTATTTTAGGAGTGTGTCTTGTCTTATTCACAACCTTCAATAAGGTAATTTATGCAATATTAAATTTTGTTTAAGCTTTAATTAATACGGGATTAAACTTATTTTTTGCACCTAAAATAGCAGAAAAATATTATTAAGGGATAAAAATTAACTCTTTTTGACATCCTCTCCCGCTAAATGCAAGCATTGTAGCGGGAGATTCCAACATCACTGCTGGATTTTCCTCTTTCTACGAGATGATTTATTTGCAGAAGTTGCCTTCTCCAAACAGGGATCAAACTCTCCAGAGGCGTAGGGAATTTCCGTCTGCCCAACGGTATTTTTTACTAATTCTAATCCTCGATTGAGGATGTTGATGGCTGCGTTAATATCGCGGCAATTCGTGTATCCACAAGCAGGACATATATGAGTTCTCATGCTCAATGTTTTCTGCACTGGATGCCCACAATTTGAACAATTAATTGTCGTATTGTGTGGAGGCACAGCAACAATTGTTCTGCCATATACTTTGCCAAAATACTCTAACCATTGGGTGAAAATACTCCAACTCGCATCTGAAATAGATTTCGCTAGTTTGTGATTTTTCACCATATTCTTCACCTGCAAGTTCTCATACGCCACGATGTCTGCCGACTTCACTACGCATTGGGCTAATTTCACGCACCAATCTTGACGCTGACGTTGTACTTTCAGGTGTTTTCTTCCTAATCTAATTCGTGCTTTGGCACGATTTTTAGATTTCTTGGCACAACGAGATAATCTTCGTTGTGCCTTTTTTAATGCTCTTTCAGATTTGCGTAAATACCTGGGATTATTTATCTTTTTACCATCAGAATCAGTGTAGAAAGAGGTGAGTCCTAAATCAATACCAATGGTTTTACTCGTTGGTGTTAATTCTTCTTTTCGCTCATGGTCGATGCAAAATTGGATATATATCCCATCTACACGACGCACTATTCTTACTCTTTTTATCTGTTTTATCTGATAGTAATTCAGGTCACGGGTTCCCCTAAGCTTGATTTTTCCAATCTCAAATCCATCTGTAAAGGTAATGTATTGGCGACACTCTGAAAGTGACCAACCACTTTGCTTATATTCTACAGATAGCCTAGTTTGGAATCGTCTAAACCTGGGGAATCCTTTCTTCCCTGGTATCTTCTTTTTACAATTATCAAAGAACCTTGATATTGCTGACCATGTTCTTTCTGCCATTGCCTGTCTTGCCGTTGAGTTGAGTTTTTTAACCCACGGAAAGTCAGGGTTGTCGGCTAGAACTTTGGTGTATTTATTCAAGTCGTAACCAGTTTTTGCATGACCATTTATCCAGTAGCGCAAGGAAGAATTTCTAACAAAAAGAGCAGTCCTTAAGGCTTCATTTACCTTAAGTGACTGCTCTTTTGTTGTTTCTGCTTTTGCTTCGTAAACTATCATTCTTTTGTCTGGTTACTGTTAATTAGAGTATCATTGTTTTGTCAAAAACTCAACTACCCTGCTAGAATCATTTCGTGTCACAAAATATCTTCTAACAGGGTGTTTCGTTTTTAACCGCTATTCATGAGGCAGTGCGGTCTTGGGGGTTTCCCCCATGAGCAACTGCCGTCTCCCGTTAAATGCTGGCGCATTGTAACGGGAGTCTTCTAGCTTAATTCAGATAAAATTATGATGATGCCCAGCAAAAATTACAGATTAAAGTTACTCTTGTTAGAGAATTTGAAGTAAAATTAAAAGTCTCTAAATACCAGTTTTTGAAGGTGATTAACACCATAATATATGTCTTATAACTTGCATTAAATTTATCTGGCACAAAATAAAACCAGCAGGGATCACATTACAAGACCACCTGCCAGGAAGATATCGTATATTCTCGCCATGTTTGATGAGGGTAGTGCTTATTTGTCACAAATAATGCCTATCCTTGAATACAATAGCTGAGTTGTAGCTACTTGGGGTTAAGGAAAGCTCTATAGTGGGTTAATTTACCGTTAAAGTTAAATGAGTATCCGGGGAGTTGGAAGAGAATTTTTTGTGCTTCTTGAATTTTATCAGGGACGGTAAGCTGGCTGTGGCAGCCTAGTTGTGACTAATAATGAATAAGATAAGAGAATGCTTTACATTTCTTAAATATTCCAATTTATTAGCACAATGGCAAGAGACTTACGAGGATTCATCAAAATTCTGGAAGAAAAAGGGCAATTAAAGAGAATTTCAGCTTTAGTTGACCCAGAGTTAGAAATTGCGGAAATTTCCAACCGAATGCTGCAACAAGGTGGGCCAGGGTTACTCTTTGAGAACGTCAAAGGTGCATCGTTCCCGGTGGCTATAAATTTGATGGGAACCGTGGAGAGGATATGCTGGGCGATGAATATGCAGCATCCAGAGGAGTTGGAGACTTTGGGGAAAAAATTGAGTATGCTGCAACAACCAAAACCGCCCAAAAAGATTTCCCAGGCCATAGACTTTGGCAAAGTGCTGTTTGATGTGGTAAAGGCGAAACCAGGACGAGACTTTTTCCCGGCTTGTCAGCAGGTGGTAATTCAAGGCAGTGATTTAGATTTAAATAAATTGCCCTTGATACGTCCTTACATAAATGATGCTGGCAAGATTATCACCCTGGGATTGGTAATTACCAAAGATTGTGAGACAGGTACGCCCAATGTGGGTGTGTATCGCTTACAACTGCAATCTCAAAATACCATGACCGTTCACTGGTTATCTGTGCGGGGTGGGGCGAGACATTTACGCAAAGCTGCGGAACGGGGTAAAAAATTAGAAGTAGCGATCGCACTGGGTGTAGATCCTTTAATTATCATGGCAGCAGCTACACCCATCCCTGTAGATTTATCAGAATGGTTGTTTGCGGGGCTTTATGGTGGTTCGGGTGTGCAGTTAGCCAAGTGTAAAACTGTTGATTTGGAAGTTCCCGCCGATTCCGAATTTGTTTTAGAAGGGACAATTACACCAGGGGAAGTCTTACCAGATGGGCCCTTTGGTGACCACATGGGTTATTACGGCGGCGTGGAAGATTCACCATTGGTGCGTTTTCAATGTATGACCCACCGCAAAGATCCAATTTACTTAACAACATTTAGCGGTCGTCCACCCAAAGAAGAAGCGATGATGGCGATCGCACTCAATCGCATTTACACTCCAATTCTGCGCCAACAAGTATCTGAAATTGTCGATTTCTTCTTACCAATGGAAGCTTTAAGTTACAAAGCAGCAATTATTTCCATTGATAAAGCCTATCCAGGACAAGCGCGAAGAGCTGCTTTGGCATTTTGGAGTGCTTTACCACAATTTACTTACACTAAGTTCGTGATTGTTGTGGATAAAGATATAAATATTCGTGATCCGCGTCAAGTGGTGTGGGCCATTAGTTCCAAAGTTGACCCCACAAGAGATGTGTTTATTTTGCCCAACACACCTTTTGATACCTTAGATTTTGCTAGTGAAAAAATTGGTTTAGGTGGACGCATGGGCATAGATGCTACCACGAAGATTCCACCAGAAACTGATCACGAATGGGGTGCGCCTCTAGAGTCAGATCCAGATATAGCCAACATGGTAGACAGACGCTGGGCAGAATATGGTTTAGCGGATTTAAACTTAGGGGAGGTTGATCCGAATTTGTTCGGTTACGATATGCGGTAGAAATTCGATACCAGCAATAATGCTGGTGTCCAACTACCAGATAAACCATGAAAAAAACCATAACAAAACCTTCATTTCCACTAGTGACGGGCTTCACACTGAGTTGTCTGAGTGTATTTATTCATAGTGGTGTGATTAATCAAGTAGTTTTTGCCCAATCTTCTTTAGAAGCGTGTGATATTCTAGCCTACGTCATCGATCCAGATCCCCAAGGTCTCAATGTGCGGAATGGTGCAAGTGCCAAAAATAAAATTCTGGGTCAAATAATCATCAACGAAACATTGCAAATTGTTGCTACGGTTGGTAATTGGGTACAGATTACCAATGTGAGTAATGGTTTTCAAGGAACTGGTTGGGTGTTTGCACCAAAGTTAGGCATATCAACTCGCGGGTATGGTAATAACGGCGTGGAACTTTATAGCAGTAGCAATCTCGAAAGTCCAAAAATTGCCAAAGTTCCGGCTAATGCCAATGTTACCTTGTTAAGCTGTTGAGGAGATTGGGCGCGGATAGAATATGAAGGTGTGAAAGGTTGGTTAGCAAGGGAAGATCAATGTGGTGCAGCCTTAACCACTTGTTAGTGAAATTTTTCTAGTGTCACTAGTCAAGAGGATTTGCAGTTGGGAAAAGCTGACTCAAACTTGTTTAGCTACGATGTAAGGTAGTATTCCATATTTCGCCATTCATTTTGAGGTGTTGTGTATGCCTTCTCCATTTCCAGGAATGAACCCCTATTTAGAACATCCTGATTTATGGCTTGGGGTACATCACTGGCTAATTATTGAAATTGCCAGATTTTTATCTCCCCAACTGCGTCCTAAATATCGCGTCGCTGTAGAAGTGCGAATGTATGAATCTAGCGGTGAAAATGCTTTGCTTGTCGGGATTCCTGATGTGACAGTAAAGCATTTGTCAAGTGCAACAGATCCAAAAATGTCAAATGTGGCGGTTGCAGACCCAAGTACACAACCTGTAAAGGTCAAAATTCCTACACCTGAAATTATCAAAGAAGGTTATTTAGAGGTCCGAGAGGTAGGAACTGAGGAAGTTGTGACGACTATTGAAATTCTTTCTCCTACTAATAAACGTACAGGTAAAGGTAGGCAAATGTATGAAGAAAAACGTCAGCATGTATTAGGAAGTAGAAGTAATTTAGTGGAAATTGATTTATTACGGATTGGGGAACCAATGTCTTTTTTTGACAATAATATTGAGAGCCACTATAGAATTTTAGTATGTCGTGGCAATACCCGTCCTTATGCAGACTTATATGCTTTTAATTTACAAGATGTGATTCCCACGTTTTCGCTGCCTTTGCGTGTTGGTGATAGTGAACCAGTTATAGATTTGCAGACATTGTTGAATGGGGTATATGATATTTCTGGTTATGATTTGGTCATAGATTATAGTCAAGAAGCAATACCAGCATTGTCAGAAGTGGATGCAGCTTGGGTAGATAGACTATTGCATGAACAAGAATTACGGTAATTCAAGTTTTTCACATCCATTATGGTTCATCTTCCAGGTGTGATGCCTTCTCTGTAAGATGCTTGGCGAAGAGCAAGCGTAGCTATCCTACTCCTAAACAATGACTAAAAAAACTGAATAATTAGCCCTATAGTTTTATTTTATAAACTCATCATTACCTGGGCTAATTCATTAGATAAATTGATGGCCGATTCTTGGTATTTTCTAAAAAGAACGCCAGCTAAAAAATAATAATCTCCAGAATAAAATGCCATTTTCTTTTTTCGTAGGCTTTCTATGTATTTTTTTACTTTTGGTTCTGAACTATAATATCCAAACTTCAAAGGTAAAACCATGAAATTTTGGACAAAATAGTTATTCTCTTGGGCTTTTTTAAGCGTACTTAGAGGATTAGAAAAGCTAGATAATAAAACAAATACATTTTTATAATCTAGTGATAAAAGCTTGTTGGTAATAGTGGCTCCATCTATACCTCCAAATAACAAAGGCATATAAATATCTGGATCTGGTGCCGGAATATAAGGTGGATTTGCTACAAGATATTCGGCTTCGGGTTTAGAAGAATTAAATAAACATGCATTAGAGATAATGTATTTATCAGCCAGATTATATTCATCAATTGTAGAATTAGCAACTTTCCATGCAGATGTATTTAATTCAAATCCATGTACTACGGCATCAAACTTATTTTTCAGCATTGAGTTAATAATAGGGCTACCGTCTCCTGAGCCAAACTCAACAATAGACTCAGACTTGTGGCAATCTCTGAAAACAAAAGTTTCTAAGCAGTTTGAGTAAAAATTAGATTCTTCAGGGCAAAAAAAGATGTCTTTCATTTGATTAAAAATTTACGTAGAGTGAAATTAGTGTCACTTGTTTTAAGGCAATAAAAAACATTCAAGTCAGAAACTAACAGGTTAATAATGCACCAATAAATAAAGTTGGGAAATCTACTTTATTTGTACACAAGTCTTTAACAAGTGATTTGTGACTCGAAAAAAGTTTCTAGATACTCATTAGCATCTAGATAAAGTGAGATATGTCCAACTAATTAAAGGGAATTTATTCTTTGGGTACAGCAGTGGATTCAGCTTTGCGTATTGATTGCACAACAGCTTTAGCTGCGCGATCGCCCATGAGTTTTTCCTGGTCGTACCCCAGTAGCAATTCCCAAGCATCATCGGGATATTGTTCTACTAAAGGTAAAGCCACATCATCCAACATCCATTGTCCGTGGCGTTCATCTTCTTTAATGTGCAGTTCCCAATAACCCATAGCTGCTGCGGACAATCCCAGGCGTTGCGCTGCTGCAAGATAGTTTTTGTAAGCACTAGGCCCAGCTACCTCAAAATAAGTCAGCCCGCCACCATAACGCAAGAAATAGCGTTTGCGCTCAGTCAGCAAGAAGTTATGATTAGCACAAGCTAAAACTTCCCACGGTACTAAATCAAAATACGCCTCTGGTTGACAATTCATGCCAAACTCAGCCAGCATTTGGGCAAAAAATGTAGAATGCTTGCGAGATAAGCGACCATTACCGTACTCTTCTAGTAATACCCGCACTAAGGTACACTGCACTTCATTCGCAGCGCCACCTAAAATCCGAGAAAGGCGGCTACCTTCGACTAAACCATCAAAGGAAGAAATTGCTAGTAAATGACGATAGCCTGCTTCGGTCATCTCTTCGCGGATATAATGAGCATCCTCTGACAGTGGCGGATCTACATCGTAGGCACTACGCTCAATTAAAGCTTGTTTAACATCCGATTTTTTTAATGCTGTAACATCAACTTGAGCTATTTCCCAATCTTGCCAAGCAGCTTCAATTTGGTGAAGACATGAGCTTAAGTAAAGCGATCGCTCATTAGTATAATGCCGCAAATCATCATACCAAAATAGTTTTAGCCGATTAATTCGATAAAGTATCCTTTGGAGAAATAGATGGGCTTGTGTGTCATCACAGCCGTTTTGATAAGCCGCACGAATCGCTAATGAGAGTATGCGCTCAAATTCATTAACTTTCGCCGCTTCTACATCGAGGATATTATCCAAATCATCTGTAGCCAGCAGTTCTATAAATTGCTGTTCGGCGAAATCATACTCGGTGACTGTTTTTGCTGCTGTTTGCTTACCCTTCTCTACAAACCCAGCATTAGGGAATATAACTAAATTGCTTTGCATGGAATATTAGATTGCTTTACTCAGGTGTCAAACAAGTTTCACCTCTAATACTTAAAGTTCCACATTTATAGCTTTGTGTGCCTCTTTCCTTGGTTATAAAGAAATATTCAGTCTGGAAGAGAAATATCCGTAAACCAAAAAGTTTTGCCCATAAAGGCTAACTGATAAATCAACGTTTTGCTATGGAGACTGTGATTGTTTTATATCGTCCTACAGTCAGCCTCTTCTTCTCCTATGAGGTGAGATACAGGTTTACTTTCACTGGAAATTTGCCTAAAATAATCTCATCAAAAGATTCGCAGCATTTATAGATGGACTGGATTACACTACTGCGATCGCTACAGTCTGATTTTATTAAACGGTTATCGTCTGGTTGTTTGCTTCATTGTGAAACAGAAGGTCAATATAGTGAATTAACTATAATTTCTGGCGAGAGATTAACAGCTTTACGAGAATTTTGCTGGCTCATGGCTGAAAAATATAAGCGGACTTCGCCAGTACGTGATGTTTTTATCAATAATCTCAAGGGAAAATTGGGTGAGGAACTTGTCAAAGAACGTTTAGCCGATTTTATTACAGAAGTCGATTATGAAAAACGGTTCGGCGGCGATGGCAATATAGATTTTACTTTAACTTCTGACCCATCTATTGGTGTGGAAGTGAAATCTCGTCATGGCAGTATTGATAAAGTTAGGTGGTCTGTAAGTGCAGAAGAAGTAGCAAAAAATGCTGTTGTGGTTTGTGTTTTGATTCAAGAAGAAGTCAACGAAGCACAATCAGAATACCATCTTTTTTTGGCCGGATTTCTTCCTACTCAAATGATTAAATTGCGGACTGGAAAAATATCTTTTGGTATTAATCAGCTATTATATGGTGGTGGTTTATGGTGCTATCTAGAAAAGTTGCCATCTGCTGTAATTGCTAGGTTACCCAGACATACATCTAATCCAGAATTAATATCTCAAACAAGCAAAAATAATTTAAATAATCATTCTATAAATTCACATAAACGTAATTCTTTAATTGATCAAAATAAAAATGACTTAAGTTTGATTTATATAAAATTAGGTGACGAATGTTTTAAAAGAGGTGAATATGAAGCGGCAATTATAAAATATAACCAAGTACTGGCAATAAAAGATGATGCTGAAATTTATTATAAACGTGGATTAACTTATTATCAATTGGGAGATTATGAGGCAGCAAACACAGATTATTCTCAAGCAATAGAAATTAACATTAATGATGGAAAATCTTATAATAAAAGAGGTTTAGCTCGTTATCAATTGGGCAACTATGAAGAAGCCATAGAAGATTACACTCAAGCTATGAGAATTAATCCTCATCTTGCGGTTGTTTATAAAAACCGTGCTGAAGCTCGTTCTCACATCGGCGATAACCAAGGAGCTATAGAGGATTATACTCAGGCAATCAAAATTAATCCTGATTACGCTGATGCTTATAAAAATAAAGGAATAGCACGTTATTTTATAGAATATCACCGGGGATTTTCTCAAATTATTAAGAGTAATCCTCAGGATGCTGTGGCTTATAAAAATCGTGGAAATGCGCGCGCCGATTTAGAAGATTATGAAGGGGCAATTGCCGATTATACTGAAGCTATCAAAATTAATCCTCATTATCTAGATGCTTATTATAATCGAGGTAATTCTCGTTATGATTTAGGAGATTACGAGGGAGCAATTGAGGATTATACTCAGACAATTCAGATTAATTCCAATTATGCTAATGCCTATTATAACCGGGGTAATGTTTATTCTGAATTAGGAGATAAGTTGTTAGCAATTGAAGACTTTCGCAAAGCAGCAGATATCTATCGTCACGAAGGTAAGCTAGAAGCACTTACAGACGCTCGGCAAAAAATTTTAGATTTAGAAATAGAAGAATCATTAGATATTTTAAATTTCTAGCATCTATGGTGATTCTGCAAATAAGAGAGAACACCCAAGTGAAAAAGCAGGGTGCAGGGGAGCTATCGCCTACAATTCCACTCGGCTTTAAGCCTTATCTTTTAGTAAACAAATACATTGCTAGTGATTTTTGCTACACTTGAGTATTATTTCCTTCACAAAACGACATAATTCGGTAGAATTGGGTAAAGCAATTTTGGCATTTGTTAAACAAAGGCATTAGCAAACCCATGCAACTGAAACTCAGTGCATTTAAATTTCCCTTCGCTACCCTACTGTTAATCGCGCCCTTTTTCCTTTGGGGAACGGCAATGGTGGCGATGAAAGGAGTCATACCCGACACTACACCCTTATTTATGGCAGGTGTGCGTTTGCTACCAGCAGGGGTGTTAATTTTAATCGCCGCAGCATTTATGGGCAGACCCCAGCCACAAGGTTGGGCTGCATGGCTATGGATTAGTTTATTTGCCTTGGTAGATGGAACGTTATTTCAAGGCTTTTTGGCCGAAGGATTAGTCAGAACTAGTGCTGGGTTGGGGTCTGTGATGATTGATTCACAACCTTTGGCTGTGGCTTTGTTGTCATTGTGGCTATTCCAAGAACATATTGGCGTTTGGGGATGGTGGGGATTAGGACTGGGAATTGCGGGTATTAGTTTAATTGGTTTGCCGGATGAGTGGATTTTTCAGTTGTTCGATGCCAATGCTCATGTCACCCTGGGTAATTGGCAAGATTTGTTTGCTAGTGGTGAGTGGTTAATGCTGTTGGCTGCCTTATCAATGGCTGCGGGAACAGTGATGATTCGGTTTGTCTGTAGGTACGCCGATCCGGTGACAGCCACAGGATGGCATATGATTTTGGGCGGGTTGCCATTGTGGGGTATTTCATCTGTAGCAGAATCTCAGCAGTGGCAAAATCTTGTGACTCCTGAGTGGATAGCTTTAGGTTACGCTACCGTGTTTGGTAGTGCGATCGCCTATGGATTATTTTTCTACTTTGCTTCTAGTGGTAGTCTCACAAGTCTCAGTTCCCTGACCTTTTTAACGCCTGTATTTGCCCTACTATTTGGTAATATCTTCCTGGCTGAAGTCCTTAGCCCCTTGCAGTGGGTGGGTGTAGGAATGACGCTAATCAGTATCTATCTCATCAATCAACGCGATATCTTGGCAGGCCAAAACAACAAGGTGAGTGTCGAGGAACAAACAACACAAAAACCGCCCCTTGTAAAAGTATCTGCCGGCAAATAAACTTACAAGCCGCAAAAGGAAATCAGACGCGAACCTGAAAAAATCCTCCGAATCTTCACCTAATGGGAAACTCGGATGACTTTTGTGTCAAATTAGAAGTTAACATTTAAGCATCCTGAAGTTATTGTGATATTGATAACTTGAAAATACGTTCAGACTAAACTGAAAATATGAGGCTATGCCATTCCTCAATACTGATATTTATTTGTTTGACTTGCCTGGGTTACCCAATTCGCGCAAGTACAATTGAGCCTAACCTAACCCCTACAGAACTGGCACAAGCTGGTTCGACCATACCTGTTACCCAGTCTGTTCTCATACCCGGCAGTCAAGGGGCGGATGTCCAAGAACTGCAAACTCAATTAAAGGATTTAGGCTACTACAATGGCGTGGTCGATGGCTCATATCAGGCTAATACCCAAAATGCTGTCGTTCAATTCCAGAAAGCAAAAGATTTAAGAAGAATTGATGGTACTGCTGATATGGCGACTAGGCGTAGTTTGCGAACAGCCTGGGCAGCAAAAAATCAGCTGGTCGCTGCTGATACTGCTAATAGTTTGGCAACTAATCAACCTCAGTCCAATCAGCAAAGTTTTCTTTGGTGGTCACTACTGGGTCTAGGAATTCTTGGAAGTATCGGGGCCATTGTGTTTCTCCTCAAATGGTTACAGGAGAATCAACAAGAGCAAGAATCTGCCAATAAAGAATTCAAAGCTTTGAGTCCATCTGAGGATGACTCGGTAAATTCACCATCTTCAACGGGGGAAGCAATATCCGATTCCCAAGAAAATACGGCAGTTGTAACTAATTCACAAACGACACAAACATCAAATACCGCATCATTTGTATCACTAGAATCGACTTCTCGCCTAGCTAAAGTCAATATTGTTGACGAATTGATTCAGGATTTACGCAATCATGATTCTCAGAAGCGACGCAAGGCTATTTGGGATTTGGGTCAGCAAGGTGACTCACGAGCAATCCAGCCATTGGTAGACTTGATGATGGATGCTGATTCGCAACAACGTAGTTTAATTTTGGCAGCTTTGGCAGAAATTAATTCTCGCGCACTCAAACCCATGAACCGTGCTTTGGCAATATCATTACAAGATGAAAGTCCACAAGTGCGACAAAACGCCATCCGTGACTTAACTCGCATTTATGACATGATGACTCAAATGAGTCAGATGTTAGTTCATGCAACGGAAGACCCCGATGTTGATGTGCAAATAACAGCAAAATATGCTTTATCGCAAATGAATAGAATCCGTAATTTACCCAATCAACGGAGTCTCCCAGAAGACAACAACAAAGACCAGGAAGCAGAAGACCTATAAATATTTCATTTTAATTTGGATAATCGTATTGGGGCCTGCTAGTAAAAAAGCAGCATCGCTAAATTTGGGCGCACTAGTGCGAACTTCTGGGTTGCGGGAAAATCCAAAGCCTTCGATGGGCATACCAAGATTGTTACGATTCAGGGTTTGGTCATTGTTTTGATCGTGGATGACAGCGACGGCGTAACTACCAGCTTGCAAGTTATCAAAGGTTACTGCCAAAGATTTGTCGGTAATTTTGCTACACTGCCTTTTTACTCCGCGATCGCGATCATTGGGAAATCCTTGACTACTACCAAATATACTTACACATACTTGTCCTTGTTGATTTTTAATGCCATTAATTTCCACAGTCAGACTACCTTGAAAATTGGCTCTAGCATTTAATGACCATGCCAAATTTCCCACAGATGCCAGCAACAGTGCGCTGATGCGAAATTCTTTAAACATAATGTTTTCTCTATAATGATTACAGAGGAGAGCTTTGAAGAAGGATTTATTAGTATATTTTACTACTTTAAAACTCTTTTAAGAGCAATATAGCACTTACAAAGAAGATCATATAATATCTGACGTGGAATTTTTTCTATTTACCGAAGAGCCAGCACTACAATTACTGGGAAGAAAAGTTTGTATCCAGAGAGACTGGTATTTTAATAATAAACTCAGTCCCTTGCTCATAATTAGATATGCAGTGTAGTTGACCACCGTGTTTTTCAACTATGATTTGATAGCTAATGGATAATCCCAATCCAGTGCCTTTGCCAACAGGTTTGGTCGTGAAAAATGGGTCAAACAATCGTTTTTTTACATGATCTGGAATGCCAGAACCATTATCAGTAATATAAATTCCTATCCAGTTTCGGCTAATAATTTGAGTACGAATCTGAATTTGTAAATCGTGCCTTTTTTTACCATCAAGCACTGTTTCCTCTACAGCATCGATGGCGTTGCTCACAATGTTCATAAATACCTGATTTAGTAGCCCAGGATAACATTCCACCAAGGGAATATTTCCGTATTCTTTGATGAGGGTAATGCTTTCACCTGTTTGGTGATTTTGCAGACGACTTTGTAAAATTAGTAACGTACTATCAATCCCTTCATGAATATCAACTTTTTTTTTCTCAGCTTCATCGAGGCGGGAAAAGTTACGTAACGAGCGAACGATTTGTGCAATGCGATCGCAGCCCATTTGCATAGAATTTAGTAGATGAGGAAGATCCGTTGTTAAAAATTCTAGTTCAATGATTTCCGACACATTTTGAATTTCTGCTACTGGATGAGGATAGTACTGTCGGTACAAACTAATCAAGTTGAGTAAATCTTGGCTATAGCTGATAGCATGAACAAGGTTACCAGCAATAAAATTAACGGGGTTGTTGATTTCATGGGCAATACCAGCCACTAATTGACCTAAAGCAGCCATTTTTTCATTCTGTAGTAATCGGGTATAGTTGTGCTGGAGGTCTTGAAAGCCTGCCCTAGCTACTTGAGATTGTTCCTCTACACGTTGTAGTTGCGCCAGTGTTAAAGCGTGAATTTGCGAGTTGGCTAAGAGTAACTGATGAAAATCAACTATTCCATGCTGGCCCAATTCATTTGCTACTACAATCGGCTCATAAACCAGTTGGGGCGATCGCTCCAGCCCTCTTTGATTCGCTTCCACAATGGATATATCCTCAAACAGGATCAACACTGCTGGCTGGAGAAAGTTATGTAAATGCTGGATAGATCGATGAGAAAAAAGCTCAAGACTATAGGGGCGACTCATATGCTCAAAAAATTTATGTCGTGAGATTATCCCCATATAGCAATTATTTCTAGTCAAAATAATGCCTGGAAGTAAAGGCTCTTGCTCGAAAAGTTTGGTCAATTCTGTTACAGGATGATCTAGCTCAATCTGAACCTTCCACAATGGTAACTCTTGTAAAGTTGACTCTAATCGCAGATTTAGCTCATTGGCATATGACATGCTATGGGTAGCTAGCATTATCTCAATCCTTTGCTGTTAAGGTTAATATTATTCTGCTCGTCGCCCCGAACAACTATTCTGATAGTTAGTTGTCTAGCAAATTGCTCAAACTGGCAGTATTGCCATATTTAGTTTTCCCAAAATAAGTTTATAACTCTACATATTGGGTTAATTTATCGCTGGTGTTCAACAGAAAAAATTAACCATACACTAGACGGACAGAAAATTTATTGCTAATTTCTCACTATTAAGTTTTTACTTTTGGTTCATCTGTAATTTTTCATACTAGCAACCTATTCATGCAATCAAAAATATTACCCCCACCGCTGAAACCTGGTGACTTACTAAAAGTCATTGCTCCTAGTGGTGCTTTGCGAGAACTTGAGGCATTTGGGCAGAGTGTAGAAATTTGGCGATCGCGTGGCTACCAAGTGGATATAATGCCCAAATTAGGTGATAAATGGGGGTATTTAGCAGGAAAAGATGAAAATCGCCGCCAACAATTAGCCGCGGCTTGGGAAGATCCAGAGTGTCGGGGTATCCTTTGTACCAGGGGTGGTTTTGGTAGCACCCGAATTTTGGAAAATTGGAATTGGTACGCCAACTCAACACCTCCAAAATGGCTAATTGGGTTTTCTGATATTACGGCTTTGTTGTGGAGCCTTTACACTGCGGGTATTGCCAGCGTTCATGCTCCTGTATTAACAACTCTGGCAGATGAAACAGATTGGTCTATTCAGCGATTATTCGACTTTGTCGAAGGTCGCCCTGTGCCTCCTCTTAAGGGTTGTGGTTGGGGCGGGGGGATTGCTACTGGTCTGTTATTGCCTGGTAATCTTACGGTGACGACACATCTTTTAGCTACATCAATTATACCAGACCTTGATGGTGTAATTTTAGCCTGGGAGGATGTAACAGAAGCACCCTACCGGATTGATCGGATGTTGACACAATGGCGTTTAAGCGGTGCTTTATCAAAAGTCCGGGGTATTGCTTTAGGAGGCTTTACTAACTGCGAACCACCACCAAATGTGCCTAGCTTTAGTGTTGCTGAAGTATTGCGCGATCGCCTGGGTGATTTAAGTATTCCCATTGTCTCCGATTTACCCTTTGGTCATGACTGCCCCAATGCCGCCTTACCTGCTGGTGTACTAGCCACATTAGATGCAGATCAAGGAATTTTGAGCATTAGTCATTAGCAAGGAACTCCCCATCTCCTCACCTCTACCACCTAACTCAACTGTGCTACCAGCTGATTTTCTAAAACCGTGTCATTAGTTAACAAGTCTTCAACGGTGATTCGCAAAAAACGTTGGTCATCAACTTGAAAAAGAATTTTAATGCGATCGCTTCCGGGATATCCTGGTGGTGTTAGTTGGGCGATGGTTCTCGCACCTGCTTGGTCGTTGAGGGGTTTGACGCTGGTAACGCCTGCTTCTAGGCGACGAGTAATTAAGCGATCGCCATCAAAATAAACTTCGGTGCTGCCTGTTTCTGCCCCTAACTCTCCCATAATTAATTCAATGCTGGGTTGATTTTCTAAAGATGCACCTAAGACTAATTCAACTGGCTGAGTCATGGGGTAGGCTTGTCCGGCTTGAATAATGGGATGCCAACTATGACGCTGGTTGCGGCGATCCCAATAGCGCACACCGTAACTATGGTAGAGAAAGTCTTTGATTTCTAAACCTTGGGCTAACTGTAATGCACCTTGGGCGATGGCTTCAAAAGGACGTTCACAGCGGATTTTTTCTGGCGGAAAATACTGTTTTACCCATGTCTGCACTGCGGGTAATTGTACTGTACCACCAACTAGTAATACGGCATTAATGTCTGCAATTTCTATGCCCTGGCGACGCGCTTGCTGCAATAAACTTGTCATTGATTCATCTAATTGGTCAAAAAATCCCTGTTCTTTGAGGATGTTATCTAAAGCTTCGCGGTTGAGTTCTAGTTCATAGCTTTCAAATGTCTCATCGTCAAAGTAAACTTCACTAGCTTGGTTTTGAGTTGATAGCTGAATTTTTACCCGTTCTGCTAATCTTGTGATCAAGGGACTTACCGCTATTCCTTGAGTTTTGGCAAAGTAGTCGGCTAACCAATTATCAATATCTGTACCACCGAGATTTTGCCCGGCTTTAGCCAAAACACGGGCAGTTTTGGTCTTTTGTTTGGAGTTTTCTGCTAGGGATTTGTTACCCCACTTGAGAAGAAAACCTACAGGCTTGGTGGATTGCACACTTTGATCTAAACGTACAATAGACAAGTCCAAAGTACCGCCACCAAAGTCAATTACCAATAGAACTTCTTGATCTGCTAAACCGTAACCTAAGGCGGCGGCTGTGGGTTCATCTATCATCCGTACTTTTTCTACGGGGAGGGCTTGACAAACTTGACCTAACCAATGACGATAAGCTTCAAAGCTGTCTACGGGTACAGTTAATATCAGAGAATCCAATCCTCCTTGCATGGGTGCAAGTTGGGTGATGATTTGAGTCAGGAATAATTGCCCTACTTGTTCAAAGGTGATTAGTTGTCCATCTAGTTCTGGTAAGAAACCTTGGATATCTGCGCCAATTCCCCGTTTGAAACTACGAAAAAATCGTGCTTCTCCTTTGAGATCAAGACCGCGATCGCGTACTTGTTGACCTACTAAGACTTTACCTTGAGTGGCTTCTTCTATGTATACTAAGCTGGGAATGAGGGGGGGATTGAGGCTTTGCTGAATTGATAAATTGGGTATATTTAGGGTTTCTGGTTGCTGGGTGACGGGGTTCCAGCGAGTAATGACTGTGTTGCTAGTTCCAAAATCGATGGCGACAGCGCTGGCGCTGACTTGAGGGTTTGTCATATCTTTTTTTATCTCACGCAAAGGCGCAAAGGCGCAAAGTTCAATGCGATTATTTTCCCATAGCCATCAGCTATCAAGAGCGTAAGTCTAAACCTTGTGGATTAATTGGTATGATTTTTGACTGAATGTTTTTGCATTAATTCCTTGACTTGTGCTGCTATTAGTGGGTGTGAGTCTTGTTGGAGTTTGGGTAAAAGTTCTAGGAGTACGCGGTGTGAGGCTACGCTGAGATAAGCGATGGCCGCTTCTCTGACAAAGCCTGTAGGATGGCGTAAGGCTACTAATATTTCGTGAATTGTCAGGCGAATGCGGCTAATTTGAGCAAAATGAAAACAGCAAGCCAAGCACCAATCGGAGAGAAAGTTACTTAAAGTCAACAGCCGACGAATGCGATCGCTTACTAGCATTTGTTGATGTTTTCCTAACCCTGCTTCTGTAAGATATTGCAGTTTTTCTTGGGGCGATCGCCTATCTAACATGTTTAATATGAGGGATTTTGTCGGCAAATTAATTGTATGCTCTAAAATTTCTAGCCCTTGGGCCAAGTTAGCCCCTGACTGCGCTCGGATATTGAATGCTGCTGCTTGCATTTTTTCGGGAGAATAAAGTAACCGCAGTAGTAGCAACAATCGCTCTCTCACATCTATTTCTAATTCTCTCAGGGAGCGTTGCAATAAGCTGCCAATCACCAAAATTCTGTCTGATTGATGGTTCTCTAAAATATCTGGTTGTTGAAAGTCTATATAGGCGGCGTAAATTTCACTTAGGAACTTTAATTCTTGCTCAATTAAACTTTCAACTCTACTGTGATGAAATCTATCTACACTGTTGGTTTCTGGTTGTTTATTGATTTTGAGTAAGCTGCGAAGAATATGATATCTGGTAGCACCCCAAGATTTTTCTAAATGCAGCCATAAGGTTTCCATTGCTTCTAAAGTGGAAATTTGAGCAATGGTACGCCAAGCATACATCCGCACTACTTCTGGTTTGTAAGTATTGGTAGCTAGTTGTAATAACATGTCCAAGGCTTCATTCTCAAGTTTAATCAAAGCTCGCATGGCGGTACTGCGGGTTGATTTATAATAAAGTGCCCCCAGTAATGCCGAATAATATTCCTCTGAATGCGTAGCGGCAATCATTTCCAACACTGCACAGCGTACCCGCAATGATTCATCTTGTAACAAATTCGGGATGTGAATCCTCAGTGCTTGTAAATACACGGCTTCTCTCAGCGCTCTGACTCCATTAACTCGTTCTCGTTCTTGTTTGTGAGTCAGCATCCGGCGCATAGTTTTGGTGGCGGCGACTTTTTGCAGAGGTGTTCCCTGACGTAAAATTAAGGCGGAGGCGGTAGCACGAATTAGTGAATGATGTCGTGGTTGGAGGTATTCTTCTAATAAGCTTAAATTAGGATTGTCATCAGCTAGCCAAACGTAACGCAAAGCTAGGGCAAAAACTTCGGGATCAACTGCACCTTGGGGCTGTTCTAACAAAGAGCGGACTTCGAGCGCATCCATAGGATTGGCATCTCCTGTCAGCATGACTTCTAAACTTTGACGCTGCAAGTCTGGAGGTAATTTGATCAGTAGGGGTGCTAAAACTTGTGATGCCCCTTGGGGATCAATTTGGGCTAATAATTCAATGCAAGAGCTTTTATCGGTGGCGTTACCTTTTTCGGATAAAGCTTTAACTACACCTTGTTTGAAGAAGCGCAGACCAACATTAGCCGCACTTAGTTCGCCTCGTTCTGCACTTAAAACTAACAGATCTACATAACGCGATCGCAATTCCCCAACTACATATAAACAACCAGTTGCAATCAAGACTGTTTCTATTACCAACACCCATTTTTGTAGTTCTGAGGGGAAAACCCGCCCACCACAAAACAAAGTCATCAAAATCAGTACACCTGCTAATCCTGTAGCGATGGCTTCGGCGGTACCTCCAGATAATGTCTGCGTGTGGCTACGTATATGTTCGGGGATCGGTTGATATAGGACTGGGCCGCTACTGACAACAAAGGTGTAACGTAAAAGTTCATCAGAGAATTTCAGCCCCACTAATCCCCAGAAAAAGCCTTGGGACTGTAATGCGGGAAATAAATTAACTAGGGCGATCGCACCTGGTAAAACAAAGCCTACAGCTATGGGTAATAGCGCCGCTGTAATAAATACGCCAAAGCGTTCTATAAGTCGGCTAGAGATAAACCACTGAGTCATCAACTCACACAGTCCCACTATCCCGCCAAATAAACCCAAGAAGCTAGCCAAATCTCGGCTATTTAAACTCAAGTTAAGTTCGCGCAGATATTGAAAGTCTACTAATAAGCCAATGACTTGCAGCAACCCAACAAAGGCAAATAGATACGTCGTATAGTTTCTTAATGGTGTTTGCAGCCTTCGATGTCGAGAGGATTGTTCTTCAGGTATGCGTCTTTGGGGAGCATCGGGAAAAGCAGCGCGATAATGATTACTTAAGTAAGATAAAATACCTGCTCCTAACATAATCATGGCACAGGCAATCAATATTACTTGCTCCAATTTCATGAATTGCAGCAACCAAGGCAAACTAAAGCCACTGATCACATCTGCTACCAACAAACCACTGCTGACTAGAGGATAAGTGCGTTTAATCTCGCGGATGTTAAATAGCTGGTTAGCAACAATAGAGGTGTTGAGGTCGTTAATGACATAAAGTGCATCTACCCACAGTCGCAGCAGAAAGACCAGAATCACTGTCAGGTATGAAATATGTACATTCCCCCGCAGTGACACTATCAATATTAGCGGTAAGACCATGCAAGGTGCGATCGCCACAATTACCCAACGCAAGGGGAAAATCCTTTGCAGCCAAGAATAGACAACAACCAGTCCCACGCTCATGAAAGCACTGGCAATATACATCCAAGGCAAAGGGCCAGCCCCATATTCATCCAAAAACAGTGCTACGGTACTGTCCTCTGCCCATCGCAGTCCTATCGATACAGTGGTGTAAAAGGCAAACATCAACCAAGTCCGTTCGCCTTCTTCTGGTCGAAGATTCACCCACTGTAACAGCCGTGCTAAAGCACCCCTATTGCCAACCAACGACAGATTTTTGAGTTCCATGCACCGCGAGTAAACAGAATAAGAGTTACTTGGTGACCATTACTCTCGTCTGCCTCAAACACTCCCCAGAAATGGCAAAAGTCCCAAGCAACTGAGTATTATCTTTCCCACTCAGCGCTCAGGACTATCAGTTTTTGATAAATTTCCCAGACTTTGTAGATTAACTACTCGGTATCTGGAAAACTCATAAGATTACTTTTTAGGTGAAATCAGCATCATCATGTTTCTACCCTCTTTTTTAGGCGCTTGCTGCACTTCACCAAGCGCCTCTAAATCCCTTGCCATGCGCTTTAGCAAATGTTCTGCTAAGTCACTGTGTTGAATCTCGCGTCCCCGGAACATCACAGTTGCTTTGACTTTATCACCGTCTTTGAGGAAGCGCTCTGCTTGCTTCACACGCACGTTGTAGTCGTGTTCTTCAATCTTGTAGCGCATCTTCACTTCTTTGACATCAGCCGTGTGTTGTTTTTTCCGGGCTTCCCGTGCCTTCTTCTCCTGCTCAAACTTGTACTTCCCGTAATCCATAATCCGACAAACCGGGGGGTCAGCCTTGTCACTGAGAAGCACTAGATCTAGCTCTTTTTCTTCAGCTAGTTGCAAAGCTTCTTGTGGAGGCATAATTCCCAATTGCGCGCCATCAGTATCAATGACTCGAATTTTCGGGAAGCGGATGCGTTCGTTGATTTGGGGCAGATCGCGAGTTCGTTTTTTCTCAATCACAGGCATTATGATTTTTGGAAGCTCTCTAGTAGTTAAGAATGTGGTTTGTTCGTGAGCGGTGTGCCTCAGAAGCACAATACTTACAATAACTGAGGACTTAAAATTGAGTCTATATTTCTAGGATAACTAATCTATTTGATAAATTAGTTGTCTTTGTTGTCTGCTTGTATTTGTTATTCTACTCACTCTGGGAGAAATTCTCTGCATTAGTTAATGTAAATTACATAACCGTGAGTTTTTTAAAAAAAGATTACAATTATTAGTAAATTTTCTTTGGGTATGGTAATTACAGTTGACCCTCGGACTAAGCTTGTTTTTTTCAGGTTTTTACTTAACCATCTTTTAATGTTACCCCTGTAAGATAGTCAAGGCCTTTAATACTCAGGGTAATCATGGCGAAAACCAAAATACTAACGCCTGTACTTCTGTTTATTTTATCTCTGACGCTGTTAAGCTTGCATTCATTTGGGCCAACAATTATGACCTCAGCGCCCCGCCTGCTGACAGACCCATTTTTGCAACTGCCCACTGAAACCTCAGTGCGAGTAGTATGGTTTACTGAGTTTGTTGGGAATCAACATATAGTCACTTATGGTGAGAATTTAGATCAAACCATCAGAGCAAATACAACTAAACTCAGCCGCACACGCGAAGACCAGCATTCACAAATAGCCAACCCACCTCAACAACCTGTCAACCGTAATATTTGGCGACACGAAGCAGAGGTAACTGGGTTAACGGCTGGTGTGCGTATTCCTTATCGCGTCACGAGTATCCGGGAAGATGGAGAAAATATCAGCAGTGATATATTTACCCTTGCACCCACACCCCAAGCAGGTACACCACTAAAAATTCTCCTGACCTCAGACCATCAGTTAAAACCGATGACAGCAGCCAATTTGCAAAAAGTGGTAGAGACAGTAGGACGAGTAGATGCAGTGTGGTTTGCTGGTGATTTAATTAATGTGAGCGATCGCGCCTCAGAATGGTTTGATGATCAGCAAGGTGGTGCATTTTTCCCGGCTTTACAAGGTCGTGCTAGCTATGAAATGGAACACAATGGCGTTAAAACCACATACACAGGAGGCGAAATTATTCAACACGCCCCTATGTTTACAGCCATTGGGAATCATGAAGTCATGGGACGGTGGGGACGGAAGGGCAGTTTAAACGATGAATTTAATGATGCGATTCCTCGTCCTGTTGCTCAAAAATTATATAGTGGACAATCTTTAATAAATAATTCTTATAACACCAATACTTACGAAGAAATTTTCACCCTCCCCCAAAGTAAAACAGGTGGAAAACGATATTATGCAGTGAGCTTTGGTGATGTGCGTCTTGTCGTTCTCTACGTTACTAATATGTGGCGGACACCCAAACTAGATGAAAAATCTAGAGGTAGATACAGGGAAGCCGCCCCAGATTTAAATAATCCGGAAAACTGGGGTTATGGACAACTGATTTTTGAACCAATCGCTCAAGGCACTCAGCAATATAATTGGTTAACCTCAGAACTCAACAGCCCAGAATTTAAACAAGCAAAATACAAAGTTGTGATGTTCCATCATCCCCCCCATACATTGGGTGATAACATCGTTCCTGCTTACACCAATCCAGTACAAATCATCGAACGGGATCACAATAGCCAAGTCCAAGCAGTACGTTATGAGTATCCCAAAAATGCCGATTACATCATCCGTGATGTTGTGCCCTTACTAGAAGCCGCTGGTGTGCAACTGGTATTTTATGGGCATTCCCATTTGTGGAATCGCTTTGTCAGTCCTAGTGGCATCAACTTTCTCGAAACGTCAAATGTAGGTAACTCCTATGGTGCTGCTTGGGGTGAAAAAAAGCGAGAAATACCCAATGGTTACCAAGAAGAATACGTTGCCCTTGGTGACCCCAATAATTTACAACCAGTAGTCCCGACAATTGACCCTTTGCTAGACAAGGATGGTCAACCAATGCCCTATATTGCTAGTAACGAAATCACCGTTTTCAGCATTTTTGACACTAGTATAAACACTGTGAGTAGTTATCGTTTTGATACACGAGCGGCAGAGTCAGAAGTTGTAAAATTTGATGAATTTCAAATAGACAAAATATAGGGGATCAAGCAAAAAAAGGACAAGAACAAATATACTTCCTCATTACCCCAGTCCCCTCTTGGCTATTTTGCTCCATCCAGCGATAATTATGGCAATATAGAATAGAGCCAGAGTAAACAGAAGTATGAGAGTCGGCTTGTGCCTACAGGTTGCCACTATAAACTTCAGAAATCAGGGTAATAACTTTTCCTTATTCCCAATGGCACCTAAGTATAAGTCCCCCAGGCAAAATTGTGATTGCCTCTCTTGTAAAGGTCTGCGTTGCTACTGTTAGTATCATCTGCCCATTTACAACTACATCAAGGTTTTGATAACCGCCATGAAATGGCCAAAATCATTGGTGTTCGCATAAATTTCCTCAATAGGCTGGCGAAAGGGGTGTATTATCGTCTGAACATTTGTACTGAACTGCGACAAAGATATATATACTCCTACCTTGACTCTTAAATGAATCTAGAAAACTCAGAAACTTACATAAATCATCCCACTTGGGGCTTGCTTTATAGAATCTGCATGGTCGATGAAAACCAGGATCTGTTCACGACACTTTATGCCCAACGTTTGTTTTTTGTAGTGGCAAATGACATTAAAGGGATCAAATTTCAGTCTATAGGTCGTACTGAAGCGAGAATGTTGTTGGAAAATCGTTTGCGTACTCTGCGTCGCAGTGGTCAATCCCAAGAGTACGATCAACTTCAGAGTGTTTTCCAACGCACATTCCAATGATCAGTTCCATTAGCGAACGTATTACCACTATTTGTGCCTCATTACCGCCTTCAGTCAGGTTAATTGCGGTTAGCAAAACATTTCCTGCTGAGGCAATTCGGTCTGCTTATAACGCCGGAGTTCGAGATTTTGGCGAAAATCGTATCCAAGAAGCTGCTAGTAAACAAGCCGAGTTACAAGACTTAGCGGATATTACTTGGCACTTTATTGGTCATTTGCAAAGCAATAAAGCCAAAAAAGCCCTGGAATTATTTGATTGGATTCACTCGGTAGACAATTTAAAACTGGCACAGCGCTTAAATCAATTAGCGCCACAACAAGGAGTTAGTCCCCATGTTTGTCTACAAGTGAAAATTTTACCTGACCCTCATAAGTCAGGTTGGAGTGTCCCAGAACTACTAGCTGACTTACCCGCCTTGAATGAGTGTAAAAATTTACAAATTCAAGGTTTGATGACAATTCCACCTTTAGGATTAAACGATGCGGAAATTTTAAAAGTATTTAATGATACGCATCAATTAGCCAAAAAAATTCAATCACAAAACTGGTCTCATATAAAAATCACAGAATTATCGATGGGTATGTCAGGTGATTACCAATTGGCAGTGCAAGCTGGAGCAACGATGGTAAGATTAGGAACCATATTGTTTGGTCAGCGCACTTAGGGGATCAATCCTCAATTCTTGGTGGTGGTATCAATAACAGAAGGGCTGGTATACAGAGATGTATCCAGCCTTACTGATGTTATCTAATACAAGAATTTCAGCATTAACAAACCTGGCTACCAAGAAAAAAGGGTTGCAAACTCAGCTTTATTTAGCACAATCATTAGGCTATAATCTTGACTCATTATTGTGTGTAGGTTAATCTACAGGCGTTCCCTAAAAATTCTGTTCATCACCTCTAGCTGTGATCGGGGCTACAATCAGCGATAAAATTGCTAAGTTGTCTGCCTTTGTAGCAATCAAACCTAGCTAAATGAACTAATAGCAAAATCAATAAGGGTAACTTTTACCAGGAGAGTAACAATGAACAACATATTTACTAAACTTCGAGACTTTGTAGGTCTCAACGAGCAAGTAGAATACGAGTATTACGAAGAAGAAGCCGATGCAGACGTTGGTAACTACCAAAACCTGTATCAAGAAGAAAATCCCCAACCAGCACCAGCAGAAGCTACTGCTCAAAATCGACGTTGGCGGGAACCCATGACTACAATGGGTGATGATGTAGCCACAGGATCAAAGTCTACGATGGGGAATGTTATTGGTATGCCAGGAGCTATTAACGGTATTTCAGAAGTTTTAGTACTTGAGCCTCGTACATTTGAAGAAATGCCCCAGGCAATTCAAGCACTCAGAGAGCGCAAGTCAGTTGTATTAAACTTGACCATTATGGACCCGGATCAAGCACAACGGGCAGTAGACTTTGTTGCAGGTGGGACTTACGCACTAGATGGACATCAAGAGCGCATCGGAGAAAGTATCTTTTTGTTTACGCCCAGTTGCGTGCAAGTTAGCACCCAAGGTGGAGTTATTCATGAAGTACCACAACCACCTGCTCGCCCTGCACGTCCCGCTGGTAGTCCTACTCAAAATTGGGGTAATGACGTTAACCGGATGGTACAGTAACATTCAAAAATTAGTCAAAAGTCCAAAGTTGCAAATTTTTGATTATTGTCTGGGCGGGTTTAACGAGATATATTGTCTTACCATAGATTGATGGGTTAAACCTGCTCTTATTGACTATTGACTATATAAGTTAATGACTATTAAATTTGGCTTAATTGGTGGCGGGGTAATGGGAGAAGCGCTATTATCCCGCCTTATTGCGCGGGGAATTTATCAACCATCGGCAGTCATAGTCAGCGAACCCCTCAAAGCAAGACAAGCTTTTTTGCAACAGCAATATGGTGTAACTGTCACTACAGATAACAGTTTAGTTTTTCAGCAAGCCAGCGAAGTGGTATTTTTAGCAGTAAAGCCACAAGTATTTAGTGCGATCGCTCAAGAATTAGCAGATGTCCTGACCAAAGGGCTGTCACCCCTAGTAATATCGATTTTAGCTGGAGTATCCTTAAGTCAGTTAGAGGCAGCATTTCCCCAGTTACCAGTAATTCGAGCTATGCCCAACACCCCAGCCACAGTGGGGGCGGGAATTACCGCTATGTGTTTAGGAGCATACACCAACGCCAAGCACCACAAAATAGCACAGCAAGTTTTTTCCGCTGTGGGAGAAGTTGTAGAAGTTTCCGAAGTGCTAATGGATGCAGTCACAGGACTATCTGGTAGTGGCCCGGCTTATGTAGCCTTAATGGTAGAAGCCCTAGCTGATGGCGGAGTAGCCGCAGGTTTACCCAGAGGGATAGCCCATCAACTAGCCCTGCAAACAGTCCTAGGCACAGCCAAACTCTTGCAAGACCAAAAAATACACCCCGCAGAACTCAAAGACCGGGTAACTAGTCCTGGTGGGACAACAATTGCGGGTATAGCCCAACTAGAAAAAGCAGGATTTCGCTCCGCCTTAATTGAAGCAGTCAAAGCAGCAGCATGGCGATCGCAGGAGTTAGGAAAATGAAAAAGAGGGGAGTAGTGAGTAGGAAGAAGAAGCAGAGGGACAGGGTGCAGAGGGGAAGTTTTTTTCATCTCCCTCATCTTCCCTATTCTCCACTCCCCACTTCCCACTCCCTAATACTTAACGAAGTTGACAAAATAGCCGTTAATATAGTAAAAAGTCCGGTTGCAAATTTGATTGAGTGAATTATCCCGCGCCTTCTCCAGACCTTGACTTAGGGTTGATATTTCCCTTTGAACTAGATCAGTTCCAAAATGATGCGATCGCGTCCCTAAACGCTGGACGCTCCGTAGTTGTGTGTGCGCCCACGGGGTCGGGCAAAACATTAGTTGGGGAATATGCTATTTATCGCGCCCTATCGCGGGGGAAACGTGTGTTTTACACTACTCCCCTCAAGGCGTTGTCAAATCAGAAATTACGCGATTTTCGTGAGACGTTTGGGTATGACCAGGTGGGGTTGTTAACTGGAGATGCTTCCATTAACAGGGATGCACCGATTCTGGTGATGACTACAGAAATTTTTCGGAATATGCTCTATGGCACACCCATCGGGCAAGTAGGCATTTCCTTAGTGGATGTTGAGGCGGTGGTGCTGGATGAGTGCCACTATATGAATGATCGCCAAAGAGGTACAGTTTGGGAAGAATCAATCATTTATTGTCCTCGGGCAATTCAGCTAGTAGCCTTGTCGGCAACTGTTGCTAATAGCGATCAACTCACCGACTGGCTAAATCGCGTTCACGGCCCTACAGACCTGATTTACTCGAATTTTCGCCCAGTTCCTTTGGAATTTCACTATTGCAATCCTAAAGGGCTGTTCCCGCTTCTGAATGATAGCAAAACTAAAATTAACCCGCGTCTGGCAAATAGGGGCAAAAGAAGGCAAGGAGACAGGGGCAGAGGTGGCAGACCGGAAGCTCCCGGTATTGCCTATACTTTGAGCCATTTACAGCAACGAGATATGCTCCCAGCGATTTACTTTATTTTTAGTCGTCGGGGATGTGATAAAGCTGTAGCGGAAGTTGGTGATTTATGGCTGGTGAATAATGACGAGTCGCAAATATTACGACGACAAATAGATGACTTTTTAGCCCGCAATCCTGAAGCTGGGCGTTCTGGGCAAATTGCACCGCTTTACCGGGGTATTGCTGCTCACCATGCCGGCATTTTACCAGCGTGGAAGGTGTTGGTAGAAGAATTATTTCAGCAAGGGTTGATTAAAGTCGTTTTCGCCACCGAAACCCTGGCCGCAGGAATTAATATGCCTGCCCGAACCACAGTCATTTCTACCCTTTCTAAACGTACTGACTCTGGACATCGTTTATTAAACGCTTCCGAATTTCTGCAAATGGCCGGACGCGCCGGACGACGGGGGATGGATTTACAAGGTCATGTGGTGACAGTACAAACTCCCTTTGAAGGCTCGAAAGAAGCGGCATATTTAGCGACATCGAAACCAGATCCTTTGGTCAGCCAGTTTACACCAAGCTACGGGATGGTGCTGAACTTGCTGCAAATCCATACTCTAGAGCAAGCCAAGGAACTCATAGAACGCAGCTTTGGGCAGTACATGGCAACTTTGTATTTAAAACCAGAATATGATGAGATGGCCGAACTGCAAACACAATTAGCGCAATTGCATGAACAAATTGCCGCAGTTAGTGAACATGATTTGGCGATTTATGAGAAATTACGGCAACGCCTGAAAGTCGAACGCCAGTTATTACAAACTCTACAAGAACAAGCCCAGGAAAATCGGCAAGAAGAATTTGTGATGATGTTGAGCTTTGCAGTGTCGGGAACTCTGCTGAGTCTCAAGGGTAAAAATATTGCTGTGTCTGCACCGATAACGGCTGTATTAGTGGGCAAAACACCAGGTGGTGGAGAAGCTCCTTACTTGGTATGTTTGGGGCAAGATAACCGCTGGTATGTGGTAACTACTGGGGATGTCATTGATTTATATGCGGAACTGCCCCGAATTGAGATCCCAGAACATATCCTACCACCACCAGACTTGAACTTAAAACCAGGACAATCACTGCGTGGTAGTGAAGAAACATTTGCGATCGCCCAACAAATTCCTCAGCCACAAGGCTCATTATACATGCCGCCAGAAGTGGCAGAACAACTCAGTCGTGTTGCCGCCATCCAAGAGCAATTAGAAGCTAATCCCATCCATCAATCAGGTAATGCTAGCAAGATTTTCAAACGCCGGGCGCGTTATGTGGAATTAGAAGCTGAACTCGAAGAGTTGCAATCGCAAGTAGAGCAACACTCACAACGTCATTGGGAAGAATTTGTCAATTTAATTGCCATCTTGCAACACTTTGGCTGTTTAGATAACTTAGTACCCACACAATTAGGGCAAATTGCCGCCGCCATTCGCGGAGAAAATGAATTGTGGATCGGTTTAGTACTGGCTAGTGGTGAATTGGATAACTTAGATCCGCACCATTTAGCAGCCGCCATTGCAGCCTTAGTCATTGAAACTCCCCGTCCAGATAGTAGGGTACATTTTCAACTGAGTAACGAAGTGGTAGAAGCTTTGGCAAAACTACGGGGGATTCGTCGCCAAATCTTTCAACTGCAACGGCGGTATAATGTCACCCTTCCTATCTGGTTGGAATTTGAATTAATTGCTTTAGTGGAACAATGGGCATTGGGAACACCGTGGACAGAACTCTGTGACAATACCACTTTGGATGAGGGCGATGTTGTGAGAATTTTACGCCGGACGTTGGATTTATTATCTCAAATCCCCCACGTTCCCAATGTGCCGCAAAGCTTCCAGCGTAATGCTTATCGGGCTATTCAATTAATTGATAGATTCCCGGTAAATGAAGTGGTTGATTGATTGGGGGATAGGGGGATAGGGGGATAGGGGGACACGGGGACAGGGGGACAGGGGGAAGTGATCTTTTAGGATGGGGGTAGTTCAAGAGGAATGGTACCCAACAAGCCTTTACGAAAATCCGTTAAAAGATGCCTAGCGGTTCGCTCTACATCGCCTTTGTAACGATGCTCCGCTAGGGCGTGTAAATATCCTTCTCCTGTGTGAAGTGCGGGGTCGAGATTATAACGAGAATATAAGGGTGTGCGGGGTAATAATTCACCTGCTGTTTCGTGGAGATTATTCACTAAATCTACGAAAGCCGATGCCACTAGTTGGTTATCATAAGATGCCTGCCCAATATCATCACAAATAGCTAACTTTACTGCGGCTTCCTGATTTCCCATCTTTAAAGGGATGACACCAGGTGCATCCAGTAATTCCAATTGTTCGGAAATTCTCACCCAACGCAAAGAACGAGTTACCCCTGGACGGGCGGCACTTTCTACTACGCGCTTGCCTAAAAGACGGTTAATTAAGGCTGATTTGCCTACGTTAGGAAAACCAATCACCACAGCGCGAACTGGACGAGGTAACATCCCGCGATCGCGTCTTCTTTGATTGAGTTCTACCCCAGCTGCTTGGGCGGCTTTAGAAATTGCTACTACGCCTTGTCCTTGTTTGGCGTTGGTAGAATAGGCTACTTCACCCTGACTTTTAAACCAATCTACCCACAGCGATCGCACGTGCGGTGGAATCATATCTAATCGGTTTAATACCAACACTCGCGCCTTATTTCCCACCCACTCATTAATTTGGGGATGGTGTGTCGCCAAGGGAATCCGTGCATCTCGTACTTCTAGGACTACATCTACCCGGTTTAGTTGTTCTTTGAGATTTTTTTCCGCCTTGGCAATATGTCCTGGATACCATTGGATGAGGTTTAATTTATAATTTTGAGTCAAAGACATAATGAATTACCAATAGCTATTCATTCATTATCGCCTTTGGCAGCATCAATTATTATGAAGTAGGGAGTGGGGAAAGAATTTTCTATAGCTCAGATTTACTTATCCCCAATCAAGTTAACTTTCAATTTCTCTGATTTTTCTCCTTCTTTGCGCTCTTTGTGTCCTTTGTGGTATGCGCTGCTCGCACGCTACACGAACGTTTCCTTGATTCTTCACAGCGCACATATAAATTCTAATCATCTTGTTTAAAATAATTATCAAGAAAATTCAGAGCATGGTTACGCAGTTCAAAATATTCTTTTGAGTTTCGCATAGCGGCGCGATCGCGTGGATGTTCAAAAGGAACTTCTAATATTTCGCCAATTTTTGCTGATGGGCCATTGGTCATTAACACAATGCGATCTGACATATAAATTGCTTCATCGACATCATGGGTAATCATCATCACAGCTTGGCGATGATTTTCCCAAATATCTAATACCTGTCGTTGTAATTTACCTCTAGTTAATGCATCTAGCGCGCCGAAAGGTTCATCCATTAATAACATTTTGGGACGAGTTGCCAAAGCCCTAGCAATACCTACTCTTTGTTTCATTCCCCCAGATATTTCGTCAGGATATTTGTCTGCTGCTGCTGTTAAGTTCACCATTGCTAAATGTTCGTTAACAATGCTAATTTTTTCCGCCCGATTAGCCTTTTTGAGGACTTCATCTACAGCAAGACGGATATTTTCACGGACAGTTAACCAAGGTAATAATGAGTAGTTTTGAAATACCATCATTCTTTCGGCTCCTGGCTGGCGAATTTCTTTTCCGTCTAGCCGAACTGAGCCAGAAGATAATTTTTCTAAGCCAGCTACTATTTTTAATAGAGTTGATTTACCACAACCAGAGTGACCAATTACAGAAATATATTCGTCTTCGCCAATGGTGAGATTTACGTTATCTAATACAACAAAATTACCTTTGTCTGGTGTGGGATAGGCTTTGACTAAGTTTTCAATTTCTAAGAAGTTAGGACGAGACATAACTTTGTGTCCATTATTTACTACTAATGGGATATCTTTCATAATGAAAATCTCCTAAAATTTTATATTGACGATTTAAGACATAAAAAAACGAGTGGGAGCATTAGCCCTAATAGCAAATTGATTCAGATATCCCACTGGATCACTAGGGTCAAAACCTATTGTGTCAATAAAGACTTCTGGTGGTTCTACTTTATAATTCTCTTGAGGACATTCGATACCCATTTCTGTTGCTATTTCTCGATATAAATCAGTTCGCCAACCGCGTTGCGCTATTTCTTCAGCATTTTTGGGAAACTCGGAAATTTGTCCCCAGCGTGCAGCTTGAGTCATTAACCAAATACTTTGGGATTGCCACAAGAATGTGGAATGATTACCTGGGTATTGGGGAAGGTTTTCAGGAATATCAAAGAAAATTGTGCCATCAGCCGATTTAATGGTGCGGTCTTGGTTGTCAAATCCTCCGTAGTTGTAATTGCCGATAATTCCTGGACTGGTTAATTGAGCTATGGGTGCATTGAGATTTCTGGGTCTAGCACCTGTAAAGGAACGGTCTGTAATCAGTTCGGCTACTTCCTGACGATTTTCTGGTTTGCTGCAATATTGGCAGGCTTCTATCATTGCCTTGACCAAGGAACGGTAGGTTTTGGGATAGTTATCTATGAAAGATTCCATGACTCCCAATAGTCGGTCGGGATGTCCTAACCAGACTTCTTTACCTTGAGCGAAGGTGAAGCCGATACCTTCGTTACCTGTGATGGCTCTGGTGTTCCAAGGTTCAGCTACCATGTAAGCTTGCATGGCGCCAATTCGCACATTAGTCACCATTTGGGGAGGTGCCACAATAATGACGCGAAACTCTTTTAATGGGTCAACACCTGCGGCTGCGGATAAGTAACGCACAAAATATTCGTAAATGGCAGAACTCAAAACTACAGCCCAGACTTTGCGTTCTGTGGGTTGCTTGGCAAAGTAGTTGCGAAAATCGCGCCCAAAGGCTTCTAATGCACCATCGCCATATTGTTTTTGATATTCAAACCACGGACGTAGCCCAAAGTCCCACATGGCTTTGTTCATAGTCATGGCGTTACCGTGGCGGTGAATAGTCATGGCTGCACATAAGGGGGCGTGGCGTGCGCCTTCAGCACCAATTCTGGCGTTCGTAACAGCACCAGATACCACAGGGGAAGCATCTAAACGACCAAAAATTAATCCATCGCGGGATGTCGCCCAACTTGCTTCGCGGTTAAGTGTGACGTTCAAACCATATTTGCGGAAGAAACCTTTTTTCCAGGCGATCGCAAATGGCGCACAATCATTAACAGGGACATAACCAACGGTAATGTCAGATTTTTCTAAATCTTGAGATTTGACGACTGGTTCAACGGCTAAGGCTTCTGCACTCAGTCCTCCAGCACCAGTATTTCCAGTAATGCCACAGGATGACAGCGCTAACCCAGTTGTTGTTAATCCTATGCCTTTAATAAAGTCACGGCGATTCCAATGATGATCACCCATTGCTTTTACTCCAGTGGTAATCAATGATTTTTCGGCAAATTCAGGCTAAGACGCAGAATAACATTGCGTCTTGCTAGGTTTTAATGAGTAAAATTTTGTTAGTTAGAAGCTTTAGTCCTGTGGGTTACAAATTCTTCGATTTTGCCCACTGCATAATCTAAAACTAATCCAGTTACACCAATTACCAGTACGGCTAAAAAGACTGAGCTGAGATTTAAACGACTCCATTCATCCCACACAAAAAAGCCAATACCCACACCACCAGTGAGCATTTCTACAGCAACAATAACTAGCCAAGCAATCCCTAAACTAATGCGTAATCCTGTAAAAATATAGGGCAAACTTGCAGGCCAAATAATTTTGGTAATTCTCCTCCAACGCGGCATTTCTAATACCCGCGCCACATCTAGATAATCTTTGGGAACACTGGCAACACCTAAGGCAGTATTAATAATTGTGGGCCATAAAGAAGTAATGAAAATTACAAAAATTGCTGAAGGATCTGCCAAATTAAAGATAGCTAAGGCAATAGGCAACCAAGCCAAAGGTGATACGGGTTTGAAAATTTGAATGATGGGATTAAACGCTAACATGGCCGATCTAGACATACCAATGAGGAATCCCAAAGGAATCGCCACGATCGCGCCTAATAAAAAACCAATTAATACCCGTCTTAGACTAGCTATCAACAACCAGCCAATTCCTAAATTACCAGGGCCTCGTTGATAAAATGGATTTAATATGTAATCAAGATTAGCGATAAAGGCTTCCGGTGGAGTGGGCATTAATTCATGATTGAGCAGTGCCACAATCCACCACAACACAATCACTCCCAGAAATCCCAAGGCAGGTAAATAGAAAACATCTCTTACAACTACTGGTTTGGCTTTTTTCCAAGCAGTTTGCCCTGCGATCGCCATAATCGCAGCTAAATTTAATTGCAATAACATTACTGACCTCAACAGAACTTAGTGCAGGTACAAAAAACCGAGCAGTACCAGCCTCGGATACTGATGAGATCAAAACATTAGAAAAATGCTGTCTCTTCAGTCTCCTCTCAATGCCTACGAAGTTAGCTGACGGGCTAGGGCTGAGAGATGCCCCTCTCTAGTCGATTTTAGATAGGAATTTGAGATTAATGTTTTGACCTCAAACCTTACATCTTTTTCACAATCGATTTTGAGATACGCCCCATAATTTGGTTCCTCCGCTCCAGCATTATGAGCTATCACTCGCTGGATTAGGCTGACTTACTCAAGCTTATATTGGATTATACACTAACATCTTAATTTCGCAATAACAAGCTGAATTAAGGTGAATAAACTTCTCCGAAAGGAATATATTTTTCATTATCTTCCTTTAGATGGATAATTTATGCAGAGAGGAATTGACTTTGCAGGCAATTATGATACCGACGATATTGTTGATGAACTAGGACAACAAGATTGCATAACATTTCCTGGTAGTTTAGATGATAATATTTCTAGATTGTCTGCGTTGACAGATTTGGTGTTTGTCATAGTACCTTTTAAGATGGTGACTTACCTTGATGTAAAATTAGACGATTGCCATCGGGATCATATGCATAAATTTCTCTACCGTGAGAAGCAATGGAAATTTCTCCTGGGGGTGGATAACCTAAATTTGTGAGGTGAGCGATCGCATCTTCTAAATCACTCACTTCTAAACACAAACTTATTGTACTTTTTGCTGAGTTAACAAATTCAAATGCGTGTGTTTTTTTAGGTTGAAAAATACCTAATCGCACACCAGGAATGTGAAACTCTGCGTAAACATTGGGAATATAAATAACAGGTTTTTTACTTAGTAAATCTATATAAAAATTTATTAATTTATCAAAATTTAATGATGCGATGGTAACAAGTGCTTCTGTATATTGAAAAACCATCTTGATTATTTACTTAATTTCCTGGAAATTTTTAAGAGGCTACCAAATAATCAAAGACGGGCAAGATGCCCATCCTACAAGATAATTTATTTTCTGATGTTCTGTTAATGGTTCAAATAACTGATAATTCCCTGGCGGCAGCCAGTGCGATCGCCTGTGGTAAAATTCGGTGTTCCTGAATTTGAATCCTGGCGTGGAGTGTTTCTAGGGTGTCGTCTGGGAATACTGGTACAGCCGCTTGAATTAAGATAGGGCCACTGTCTACTTCTAAACAAACTAGATGTACTGTACAGCCTGTAATCTTGACTTTCGCAGCTAGGGCTTGTTCTACGGCATTAATGCCCTTGAAACTTGGTAATAAACTCGGATGGATGTTAATTATTTTTTCGGGAAAAGCATCAATCAACACTGGTGTGACAAGACGCATCCAACCTGCCATAATCACCCATTCAACATCATATTGTCTCAATGTCTTGACAATTTCTGTATCAAAACTTTCCCGGCTACTGTAGTCGCGGTGATTTAACAATACAGCTTCCACGCCCCAATTAGCTGCCCTGACTGGTGCTTTCGCCGAAGGGTTATTATAAATTAAAACTTGAACTTGAGCATTGAGTTGCTGATCTGCGATCGCTTGGGCAATAGCTGCAAAATTACTACCACTACCAGAAGCCATAATTCCCAGTTTCAGAGGAGTACTAGGAGAAATTTGGTCATGATTAACGCTGGGAGCAACCAAGCTAACGGTAGAATCAGGGCGGAGGTTCATAGCAAAGAGGAAAAATTATAGATGCCAAAAACATATACTAAGTCTTGGTTGGATAATGATACACTCGCCGCTTGGACTTTTTTGTCCCCCGCGCTGATTTTATTGGGTATTTTCATCATCTGGCCCATCGCTTATTTGTTTTATCTGAGTTTTACTGCGGGAAGTTTCACCTCTACAGGTACTACATGGATAGGTTTGAGAAATTACTGGCGCTTGTTTCTCACTCCTGATTTTTGGCAAGTTTTATGGAACACGATTTATTTTACTGTTGCCACCGTCATTCCCAGTTTAGTGATTCCTTTGGGGTTAGCAGTACTACTAGATAAATCTTTAGCCTTGCGGGGAGTGCTGCGGAGTGCCTATTTTTTACCTTCAATTATCTCCTTAGTTGCAGCTGGTTTAGGTTTTCGCTGGCTATTTCAAACCACTGGCCCTGTCAACGCATTTTTAGAAGTATTGGGTATTTCCCCCATTCCCTGGTTAGGAAGTACAGTTTGGGCTATGCCAGTATTAATTATCTTGAGTATTTGGAAACAACTAGGTTTCAATATGGTGGTATTTTTGGCAGGATTGCAAGCCATACCTCCTAGTCGCTACGAAGCCGCAGAACTAGATGGTGCTAATGCTTGGCAGCAATTTTGGCATGTAACCTTACCCGGATTACAACCCACTGTCATATTTGCTACTATTACCACAGCAATTTTTACACTCCGTAGCTTTGAGCAAGTTTATGTAATTACA
The DNA here is from genome assembly GCF_963920895.1 of Anabaena sp. CCY 9613. Classification (NCBI taxonomy): domain Bacteria; kingdom Bacillati; phylum Cyanobacteriota; class Cyanophyceae; order Nostocales; family Nostocaceae; genus Anabaena; species Anabaena sp. CCY 9613. The sequence goes on along the minus strand of NZ_CAWUDE010000003.1, from coordinate 42,465 downwards.
GGTGGTGGCCCCCTAAATTCTACCAACCTGCTGGTTTACTACATTTATCAAGAAGCCTTTGCTCAATTTGATTTTGGTTATGCAGCCGCAGCCGCCACAGTATTGTTAGCAGTTACTTTAGTTTTGGTGTATTTTCAATTACAAACCTGGGGCGATGAATAGGACACGGGGACTCTAACCTCTAGCCTTTAAACTAACAACCTTTTTCCCAGCTAATCTCACGACAGCTGCAACTAATTCAGTGGGTTCGGCTGGTTTGGTGACATGCATCTGAAAACCGGCTGATAATGCCTGTTCTTGGTTATATTCTCCTGCATAAGCAGTAAGAGCGATCGCGGGGATTTTTCCGCCTGTTTCTGGTGTCCAAGTTCTCACTTGGCGCATCAGCATATAGCCGTCTATGTCTGGCATTCCAATATCACTCAGTAGCACATCTGCTTTTGATGCTGGCAGGGTTTCTAGTGCATCAATGGCTGATGAGACTGAGATCACTTCTGCGCCTTCTTCTTCGAGGACAAAGCTAATAAAGTCACGCGAGTCAAGATCATCATCTACAACTAGGATTTTGATGCCCTGAAGATTACCTATGTTGGAGTCCATTATTTCTTCTTCCTGGTTCTCTACTGTGGTCAATTTTGTAGACAAAACTGGTAACTGGACTGTAAAAGTTGCTCCTTTTCCTTCACCTGGACTATCAGCGTTGACTGTACCTCCGTGGAGTTCTACTAACTGTCGGACAATTGCTAGTCCCAGCCCTAACCCGCCGAATTTTCGGGTGGTGGCGCTATCTGCTTGACGGAAGTAATCAAATACATAACTCAAAAAATGAGAGTCTATTCCTTTACCTGTATCAGTGACTTGAATTTGAATGTGAGAATCAATTTGTTCTAAGCAAACTTGTACTTGTCCTCCTGGGGGAGTGAATTTGACGGCGTTGGAAAGGAGATTCCAGACCACTTGTTGTAAGCGGTTGGGGTCACCCATGACTAGGACTGGAGCATCGGCATGAGGCTGAAACTTTAATTTGATGGATTTTGCTTTGGCTGCTAAATGGACTGTTTCCATTGCTGCGGTAATCGTCGTTGCCAGATTGACTTTATCCACATTGAGTGTCAACTTGCCTTGCAAAATCCGCGAGACATCTAGTAAATCTTCAATTAATTGCGCTTGTAACCTGGCATTGCGCTCGATTGTAGCTAAGGCTGCGGTGGTTTTTGATTCATCAAATTTACGACTTTGCAGTAGCTTAGACCAACCCAAAATCGGATTTAGGGGGGAGCGCAATTCGTGGGAAAGAACAGCCAAAAACTCATCTTTAATACAGTTGGCTTCTTCTGCTTGGGCGCGTGCTTGTTGTTCGGCTTCATACAACCTCGTGTTTTCAATGGCGATTGATGCCATTTGCGCTAATTGCACGATAATGGCTTCGTCTTCTTTGGTAAATTCATCTTCATATTTATCCGATAACTGAATTAGTCCGATGCTGTGACCATCTCGTCCAATGAGGGGAGTAGCTAACCATCCCCGCAGCGGTGGGTATTTGTCTATTTGCTGACCAAACTGCTGCCATTGGGGATGAGATGTGAGTTCTGCTTGGGATAGGCGTATAGGCCCATTTGTTTGATGAATACTGGGTTCAATACCTAAGCTATCTAGTTGTTGACATTGATCTCGCCAGGCAGCATATTTATCGGACAGTGAAGTTGAATTCATGGCTTGTCCTTCATCATCATCAATTATCACGCTGGTGACTGATTGATGCGCGCCAATAATTTCGCGGGCTTGTTCTGTAATTACACGTAACACTTCTTCGATGGAGAGTGCCGAATTAATTGCCACTGCTGCCTCCATCAACCCATGTAATTGTCTGGTATATTGCCGCGATCGCGCTAACATTTTCTCTTTTTCTGCCTCTGCTTGTTTGCGGTCTGTAATGTCAATACAGGAACCGATATAACCAAGGAAAGTACCTTCTGATGTAAAGCGTGGCACTCCCATATCTAAAATCCAACGATACTCACCGTCAGCACGTTTCATCCGATATTCCATTTGGAATTCTTGACGGGTATTAAATGCATGAATATAAGTAGCAAAATAACGCTGTAAATCGTCAGGATGCACCCCTTCTGCCCAACCGTGACCCATTTCTTGCTCCATTGTTCGTCCTGTAAACTCCAGCCAAGGCCGATTAAAATAGCAACGAAGACTGCTAATATCACTCATCCAAATCAAAGTAGGAGAAGTATCCGCCATCTGCCGAAATCGGGCTTCACTTTCTCGTAATGCTGCTTCTACTCGTTTATTTTCCGTAATATCTAGCACTTGTGATAATACAGAAACTAACTTGCCTGATTCGTCACATAAAGCTGAGTTATACCATTGACAATGAAGTACAGTGCCATCTTGGGTGTAGTTACGGTTGTTGACGATTACTTGCGTTTCACTGCAATTAAATAACCGACCAATTACACTATTGACGACCTCTATATCTTCCCCAAAGACAAATTGCCAATCATTTATCTGTTTACCGAGAACTTCCTCAGCTGTCCAGCCAAAAATACGTTCAGCTGACTTTGACCAGCGAGATACGCGAAATTCATGATCCCACTCGATTATCGCCAAAGGAGAGTTTTCTACATGGAATGTCAGTCTTTGCAGAACATCCCGTAATGATTTTTGTGTCTGTTGGCGCTCAGTTAAATCCATCACAAAACACACACAAGTTGGTGGAGACTGGTCTAAAATTGCCCCACCAATCAAAATCGTAATCCGGCTCCCATCTTTACGGATATATTGCTTTTCAAAAGGTGTAAAGCTCCCAATTGTGACAAGTTCTTGTAATGCCTTTTCGTCTAGATGGTGAAACTCAGGAGGTGTAATTTGTGACCAACAAATTTCCCCTGCTAGCAAATCTTCACGGGTATAACCCACCATCTGTAAAAATATATCATTAGCCTCAATAATATTAGTGAAATCTGCTATAACGATGCCAATAATATTCGAGTCAAATAATTTTTTTAATTTAATTTCACTTGCCACTAATTGCTTCATTATTTCAGCATTAGTATTTGGCTCATTCATTTTTAATATTGGTATTTGGGTTTTATCTCCTGCCCCAGAAAGATTGTGAATCTGCTGGGAATTTGGTTTAGTAATATGAGAAAAGGTATAGACAACTGCGTAGGGTGAACTTTCGTCAGCTAGAAATAAAGGCTGACAGTTCATCAACAGCCACTTTAACTCTGTATTTGGTTTATCTAACCCCACAATAACATTCAAGCAAGGCTTACCTGTACCCAGAGCCAGCATCGCTGGATGGGTTAATGCCGTCAAGGGGATGCCATTTTCGTCCACAAATCGCCAGCAGGCGTTAGGGGAATCCCATGCATGTATATCCTTGGCTGTAAGTCCCAAAATCAGTTCAGCGCTAGTATTACAACCTTGTATACTGCCATTCGCTAACTGAAATATCATCCCCTCTTCCACAGTAGCGGTTTTCATATTACTTTGTCGCTGGTCAGCCAAGTCATAATCACACTTTTCTTGATTTTGCATCTTGTTCGCTTGAGATGAATGCAGTGGGACTGTTTTGCCAAGAAATAGGATCTAATTCTTGAAAAAAATCTTCATCCGCTGTTTTTTACATAATTTCGGCTGATTTTACATATGTAAACATTCGCTTTCTTTTAATCTAACTTGGCAAGTAAATAAATCCTCCTATAGATAGGTGTTAGTTAATCAAGTGTTCAATTTGTAGATTTACTTTATCGGTTCTCCTGAATATTGTGCATGAGCAATAATTAAATGGGTGATATTAGGCATTAGTTTGTAGATCTGATATGTTTTACATTATCAATTTTTCCTGACTTATGACAGCATTTATTATTGACCTTACTACTGTCTAGGCGGATTTCCCGCTCATGAGCAAATTTTTTGCAATTTATTCCTGAATTTTGAGCAAAATTATGGGCATTTGAGGTGTAATCTCGAAATACAGTAACTCTCACTCACAAAGACATGTATTCTGAGTAATTTATGATTTAGGACTCAGAAAAATTTAATTTTTGTGATTATTATCAATTGAGGTGAATATCATGAGAAATTATGCTGACAACCAAGAATTAATATTGGATCAAATCAAAGATAAAGCTTGTCAGCGTAGGGATTTTAGTGGCTGTGATTTAAGCAAAATTGACTTGAAATCAGTTGATTTTAGCGGTTTTAACTTGATGGGTGCAGATTTTCAGGGGGCCAATTTATCTGGATCTGATCTCACTGGGGCTAACTTAAAGGGGGCAAATTTAATACAAGCTACTTTACGTGGAGCTAATTTATCAGAAGCTAATTTATCAGAAGCTAATTTTACTAATGCTGATTTAACATCTGCTAATGTCTGTTGTTCTCGCTTGTGGCGGACGCAATGCAGTCACATTAACCTTTGGGGTGCTTCTTTGTGCGATACAGATTTAACTGAAGCAAATCTGAGTGCAGCAATATTAATTGAAGCATCCTTGATTGAGGCAAACTTATTGAGAGCAAATCTGGCGGGAGCAAAATTATGTGGGGCGACACTACTAGAAGCTAATTTAACTGAAGTCAACTTAAGCGGCGCAGACTTGACATCAACAAACTTAACTAAGGCTAACTTGAGTCAGGCAAATCTTTGGGAAACTAAAATAATTTATGCGAAACTACGAGACACTATCATGCCTGATGGTACGATTTGTGATCCTCAGATAGTCATTTGGGATTAAAACTCACGTCGCCAGAAGATCAGATTAGCGATCGCTAGTAGCATAATGCTATAAAGTAAGCCGTAGCCGACATTAGTCATGAGTGCTGTGGCATCAGGTAAGGCTTGTAGACCATAAACAGCATCGTTTTTCAAATCTAATCGTGATAAATTTGGCAAAATGAGATACAAGCCTTGAGTTATCCTGGCCATCATCGGGTTATTGCTCAAGCGACCAAGTTGGACTAAATCTGGCGTAATATTCCCCATTAAGTAAACTGCAAATGTTAAAGTGACAGCTAATAGGGAACTTGTAAAGACACCGAAGGTAATAGCTACAGCAGTAATTAGAGATAATTGCAAGCATAAGAAAACCGTGGCAATTAAAATGCTGGGAATTGAATGAGGAATATTCCCTATCTGCAAAAATATTAAATAAATGACTGTCATAGCAGCCACAAGTACGCTCAACACGGCCGATAAACCCAAGAATTTGCCAACAATAATTTCACTGCGGCTCACCGGCTTGGCAATTAACACCAAAATAGTCCGTTTATCAATTTCTTTATTAACCAGTCCTGTACCAATAAATATGGCAACAATTAAAGTCAATATATTCATTGTTGCTAGACCAAAGTCCAGAAACATTTTATCTTCAGTCGTAGCGGCAAATTCAGGGATGACACGCAGAGCAATAGCCAGGATGAGGGCATAAAAACCGATAATATACAGGATGCGATCGCGTACCATTTCCTGAAAGACATTTTTAGCGATGACAAAAATTCTGCTTAAGTTCATTGCTTGTTAGTTGTGGCTAGGGAGTAGGGAGTAGGGGCTAGAAAGTTTCTCCACCATCACTGCTGCGGTGGTGGCGCACCAGCTACCAATTTACTGAGGCGATCGCATTCAACTTCTGCAACTGTATTTTTAATCTCTGCTTGAGTGGGAGTGACGATAGTATTGCTAGATGATGCAATGGGGTCAATACGACAAGATTTTTGCAAATAATACCCTTGGGGGTTAGAACTCGGCCCTGACCAAATGCTCAGTAAATCTAATCTATACCCAGCTTGAGTATTAGTTATCCGCGGTTCTACACGCCATAACGCCTTTTCTTCAAACTCTGCCAAATGTATATTAATTACTTCTCTTCCCAAGTTTCCTACTTGCTGTTGTGCATCTATCAACCATTTTTCGACTTCTGACCAAGGTTTGTTGGCTAATTCTTTTTCTATAATTGGTTGCAGTTGTTCTAAAATTAAAACACCATTCTTGGGTATTTTTTCTGGTTCTTCCATGCTCCAAACAATTGTACTGCGATTAAAACTATCTGCCAGTAAACTGGGATATTGTGTAAACCAATTATCCATAACAAAATAAAATTGAATCCAGCAACTAAGTAACGTACAACTAGCTACTAAAATTATGATTTTTTCCCGAATTGCCGGTTGAGGAATTTTTGCTTTAGTTTTTTCACCGCCTTCAATAAAGTCAGGAAAAGCCGTAATTAATGCAGAGATTGTGGGCCACAGCACAATACTTCTCGATGTCATTACTCTTTCTGGATCGCGGAACAAAAATATACTAACTAAAAAGCCAGTAATTACTGCGCCTACTGGCATAAAAGTACCAGGAACTCTTAAAGGATCATCAGTTGTATACCATGCAGTACCAGTTATTAAAAATAACCAACCACAAAATCCAATTATATTGCTTACATAGCCAATGGCTAAAGATGACAGTGCCCAAGAAAATATACTCAGATAAATAAATGTCTGCCAAGAATAAGCCTTGGTGGGAATTATTAATTTTCTAATTCCTTCGTAAAGTCCTGCGGTAAAGCTGAATAACTTTAAGAGGTCTTTAAAGATTGTTACCATTATTCACACCTCCAATTCACAAATTTATGAGTATTTTTATCAGACGAAGTAGCAGTTAAACAGTTTTCCTACCTAATAACAAAATAATAGTAATAGCACTATAACTTAGTGAATTTGCTATTAATATAGTAGTAACTAAATTTGAGTTTTGTAATCTCGCCGTGCTGGCACGTCGCCATTTTAAACGATTAGATGCTGGTATTTTTTCTGGCTTGATAACAAATGTTTCTCTTAAGGAAACTACAAATATTTTTAAAAGCAAAAATTTCATTAAAAAGGTAAGAAAGAACATAATAAAAGCCGTAAAAATCATAATAGCCTGTGAGCTTTCCCTCCGGAAGCTATTAAAAAGCATGTAACTAATTAATTCTGATTTTAAATTTATAGGCAACATTGGTTCTATAAAGAAAAATATAATCCAACCAATAGTACTAGAAAAAAGATTTATAGATATGGCATAAAACATACTCGTTTTTTTGTCGAATTGTAGCCGCTTATTCAACACATATGCCTCTATAGGAATAGCAGTCAGTAAAAATAAAAATTCAAACAAGATGGCCCCAAGAGGCCAAATGCTGGGAATCGTGAGGTTTTCAAGTCCAAACATAAAAGGTCAAGGTCGGGGTTAATGTTAGAAAGTATAACTGGGATTACATCATGGTGTGCCAGTATACACCTATTTATTGGGGAGTAGGGAGTAGGGAGTGGGAATGAGGTGATTGGATAAAGTTTTTGACCGATGACTAATAACCAAGAATATTTTTTCTGGCTGATATGACAAAAGGTTCTGTAAAATTAAAGACTGCCACATTACAGCTTTTCAAGAAATGACAAGGAACGGCATCGGTATTCGCACGGCGCAAGTGCGTCCTGAACGGCTCACTGGTCAAATTCACGTCTATGATGGTGTGGGTAAAGGTAAGTCCCAAGCGGCTTTAGGGGTAGTTTTGCGCTCAATTGGCTTGGGAATAAATACACCGAGCGATTCCCACCGGGTTTTACTACTGCGGTTTTTAAAAGGGCCAGAACGGGATTATGACGAAGATGGGGCGATCGCAGCCTTACAGCGTGGATTCCCTCATTTAATTGACCAGGTACGTACTGGGAGAGCGGAATTTTTTGGGCCGGAGGAAATTACCTCTTTCGACGAAGATGAAGCGTCACGGGGTTGGGATGTAGCTAAAGGTGCCATCGCCTCTGGATTATATTCGGTTGTGGTTTTGGATGAAATTAATCCGGTTTTGGATTTAGGTTTGTTACCAGTGGATGAAGTGGTACGGACATTAAAAGCTAAACCCCAGGAATTAGAAATCATAGCCACTGGACGTGCTGCACCGCCAGAATTACTGGAGATTGCGGATTTGCACTCGGAAATGAAACCCCAAGACCACCCCACGGCCAAAGCTCTCTTCCTAGAAGGTATAGAAATTTACACTGGCGCGGGTAAAGGTAAGTCCACCAGTGCTTTAGGTAAAGCTTTGCAAGCTATTGGGAGGGGAATCAATCATCCAGGTTCTACCCGCGTGTTAATTATGCAATGGCTCAAAGGTGGTAGTGGTTATACAGAAGATGCCGCGATCGCAGCTCTGCAACAATCATATCCAGAGGTTGTAGATCATCAACGCTGCGGCCGTGATGCCATCGTTTGGCGCAATTCCCGACAAGAACTAGACTATATAGAAGCCGAAAGAGGTTGGGAAATTGCCAAAACTGCTATCGCCTCTGGATTGTACAAAACCATTATTCTTGATGAACTCAATCCCACAGTTGACCTCGAACTACTTCCGGTGGAACCGATAGTTCAAGCTTTACTGCGTAAACCCCGCGATACCGAAGTCATTATTACTGGACGTTGCCAACAACAACCAGCCTACTTTGATTTAGCTAGCGTTCACTCTGAGGTATACTGCCACAAACACTATGCCAATCAAGGTGTAGAACTTAAACGTGGCGTTGATTTTTAAGCCTTAAAGTGCTGACTACAAATTTTCATTCATCATGGACAATAACAATTTACTCGACTTGATCACAGGAGGACTAGCGATCGCTATTCTACTAGGCGGTATGTTGATGATGTTTACTACTGTCTTCACTACCAAGAAAGGAAGGAAATAGGGATTGGGGAACTCAGGGCCCCCTCTAGGGATTCAGGGAACGTAACCGAAATTCTTCCCCCCAACTCCCTACTCCACTCTTGCAGGAACACCAGGAACTACCGGTGTTGGTGGTAATGGCTGTTGTCTTTCTAAATATTTACTTAATACGTAAGCCATATCCCCACGGGTCATGGGTCGTAATGGGGAAATATTGTTTTGGCTATCTGTGTTGATAAAACCTTCGGCAATTACTGTGGCGATCGCTCTTCTAGCCCATGTGGGAATTGATGCTGCATCGGGATGCGATTCAAGGATTTCACTTACTGTGTCATCACTAAACTGAAATACACCATAGGCTTGGGCAAAAATAGCCAAACCTTCTGCCCTAGTTACTCTTTGATTTGGGAAAAATAAATTTCCCCGGTAGCCTCTCATAATATCGGTTTTGAGAACTGTCTGAATATCATTAAATGCCCAATGGGAGGCAGGAACATCTGGTGCAGATATTGCCTCTCCTTGTTTCACGGCATCTCGTTTATCTAAGTGAAATGCTTTCACCATAATAGCGGCTAATTCTGCCCGATTAATCATCCTTTCTGGATAAAAGTTGCCATCAGGTGAATTTGTCATTAATTTGGCTGTAATTACCTGTTGAATTGCAGTTTCTTCTATTTGATTATTAGGCTCTAGCGCTCTGGCTTGAGGAATTAAGGGGACACTTTGAAGAAGTGCTAGCAAAGAAAGAGTACTTAATAATTTCCGCATAAATATTACCACTTTCAATTTGTTAATTTGTATTTACAAGAGTTCTGTTAGTTACCTAATATGATTAGACAATTGCATATCAAGTTTGTTTTGGATGACGCATTTACTAGGAATAAAGTTGCAAGCTATACTTCTAAAAATATAGTAATTTAAATAATTTTTTAGCATCTGACAAATGCATCCGTGCTATTAATCAGTAACACTTCACTCTTTAGCACCTAGCCCTGGCAATTATAAAAGCAGCCCAAGGCGCGCTGGGCGCTAAACCTAGCTATGCCCACAAACAAGGGCTTAATTCCCCGACTTGTACTAGTAGTTTGCCCAAAAAATTTTCCAGAGTTTGTAGTGAGGGCTGAAGCCCTCAAGCCAAGGACTAAAGTCCTGACTACGAACTTATTCACCCAGCCAAGTTAACTTGGTGTCACCTTCAGCTCATAATTACCCCTGTGGCAATACAAGCCCTGTAACCCCCTTGGAGACACAGTTAAGCAGTCAATGTATGAATGACATTGTTGCAAAGCTTAAACAAAATATTATGAGAACTTTCGCTTGATCGGCAAATAGAAAGACTACAATCAAAACGGACAAATTAGCCCTGTAGCAAAGGAGGCTTACAAAGCTATGTCCGATCTAAATCGAGGAATTATGAAATTTAAGGGGGCAGATTCCCCCAAACTAGTCACCATTTCCACCGTTCTGCTCTTGGGATCGATTGCTGCCTTGATTGTTTGGGCGCTGCAAGCTGCCTATGCGCTAAACTAGGTAACTAGCAGCTTCAGAATTAGCGGCTGAGGCGGACACTTGCAAATACGGTTTCTGCCGCAGTCAAGTGTCCATTAAGCAACTAAATAAAAGTTCCCTAACTACCATCAAAAAATTTCAGAGAAACTTTAGAATTTGAGATTTGAGGTTTTAGATGGAATATATATCTAAAATCCAAAATCCACAATGATTGAACTTTGGGGTGCCCTAGTTATTTTAATTGCCTGCCCCCTCTTGGGTGGTTTACCAGTGATTGCTTGGATTACCTATGCTTTCAAAGGTCGGCAATTATCACGAATCGGCACGAAAAACATCAGCGTTTCAGCCGCTTTTTACCACGGCGGTACATTAGTAGGACTTTTGGCAGTTTTGTCAGAAGCCCTCAAAGGCATCGGGGCAGTTTTGCTGTCTCGTGTGTTTTTTCCTGACGGCTCATCTTGGGAATTAGTGGCCCTAATTGCCTTAGTCTTGGGTAGATACTGGATGGGTAAAGGCGCAGGAACCACGAATGTCGTTTGGGGATTTCTCGTACATGATCCCCTAGTGACAGTATTTACCAGTTTGTTAGCAATCATCAGCTTTACACTTCTACGCTCCAGAAAACTGGTAAAAGTGGGAGTTTTATTTATTTTTCCTTTATTTGTGATCCTCTTAAATGTGGACGATTTCCCCAAAATAGTTGCTGCTATTGTCTTAGCTGGGGTGTTGGGGTGGATTTATACACAAATTCCCGATGACTTGAATTTGCCAGTGGGAGAGGCCGAATCAGATTCCCAAGCAACATTGGAATATTTACGAGGTAATCGCCCGATTCTTTCTTTAGATGATGAACTGGATGTAGCCGTTGTCGGGCAAAAAGCAGCTACACTCTCTCAAATTAAGCGTTGGGGCTACCCAGTTCCCAAGGGTTGGGTGATTTCCCCAATTGATGATCCCCAAGAATTGATCGCCATTCTTCAGCCCTCAGATTTATCGCCCTTAGTGGTGCGTTCCTCAGCCATTGGGGAAGATTCGGAACACGCTTCCGCTGCTGGACAGTACCAAACAATTTTACAAGTTACCAGCAAACAAGAATTACAAGAGGCCATCGCCCAAGTCCAAGCTTCTTACAATCATCCATCTGCTGTACAATATCGACGCGATCGCGGGTTACCAGATACAGCAATGTCTGTGCTGGTGCAACAAGAAATCCAGAGTGTGTATTCTGGTGTCGCCTTCAGTCGTGATCCCATTACCCAACAAGGTGAGGCCATTGTGATTGAGGCTTTACCAGGTAGCCCCACGCAAGTTGTTTCTGGCAAAGTCACACCAGAACAATATCGCGCCTTTGTAGTAGAGACAGACGATTTTTCCTCTGTGCAGGTAGAGGGAGCAGGACAAGTCCCCCAAGCATTAATCAAACAAGTAGCCTACTTAGTCCGGAGATTAGAACGACGCTATCACGGCATTCCCCAAGATATTGAGTGGAGTTACGACAGCCAAACCCTCTGGGTATTGCAAGCTAGACCCATTACGACCCTGTTACCCATCTGGACAAGGAAAATTGCCGCTGAAGTGATTCCAGGTGTGATTCACCCCTTAACATGGTCGATTAATCGCCCATTAACTTGTGGAGTTTGGGGAGATCTTTTTACTTTAGTTCTAGGCGATCGCGCTTTGGGTTTAGATTTTACTGATACTGCCACATTGCACTATTCGAGAGCTTATTTTAATGCATCTCTCTTAGGACAGATTTTTCTACGGATGGGTTTACCACCGGAAAGTCTGGAATTTTTAACTAGAGGTGAGAAAATGAGCAAACCGCCTTTGAAGTCCACCTTCGAGAATTTACCAGGACTAACAAGGCTACTGAAACGAGAACTGCGTTTAGAAAAGGACTTTAAACGCGACTACAGCAGAGTATTTATTCCGGGTTTGTCACAATTAGCCAATGAATCAATTGATGCCCTAGAACCATCCGAGTTACTAGCAAGAATTGATTTCATTCTGGAATTGCTCCGTAGTGGAACTTACTACAGTATTTTAGCTCCCTTAAGCGCAGCTCTTAGACAAGCTATTTTTCGGGTAAAAGATGGGCGCATTGATAACAGCGTCACCCCAGAAGTAGCAGCATTAAGGTCTTTGAGTGCATTAGCCGCAGATGCTAAACAAGTATTACCTGAATGTGATCCCGATCAAATATTTGAACAACTGGCGCAAACACCAGGAGGAGATAAGATTCTCTACGAATTTAACGAATTGCTAGAGGATTACGGCTATTTAAGTGATGTTGGGACAAATATAGCCATTCCCACCTGGAAAGAAGACCCCCAACCAGTCAAACAGTTATTTGTGCAGTTGATGATCAACCAAGCCGAGACAGACGGGGTAAATTCTCTTAACCGTGCTTTGTCCAGCAAGCGCAAGCGGGGGATAGTCCAGCAACGAGTAGATATTAAAGGGCGAGTTACCGAAGTTTATTCCCGGTTATTAGCCCAATTACGCTGGCGATTTGTGGCTTTAGAACAAATTTGGTTAAAAATGGGCATCCTCAGAGAACCAGGAGATATCTTTTTTCTGGAGTTGGATGAAGTGCGATGTTTAGTAGCAAATAGTAATGCCGAATTGCGCGATCGCTTATCTGAGATATTACAATCCAGGCGATCGCAATTTAGCCAAGATAGCCAAATCAACCAAATCCCCATTTTAGTTTACGGTAATACCACACCCCATGCCCTAGAACCCTCTGAACTCTACTCAGACCAAATATTACAGGGCATTCCCGCTAGCCACGGACAAGCCGAAGGAAGGGTGAAGGTGGTACGTAATTTACAAGATTTACCAGAAATCAACCGCGAGACAATTTTAGTAGTACCTTATACAGATTCCGGCTGGGCGCCTCTGTTAGTCAGGGCGGGAGGAATAATTGCCGAAGTCGGGGGACGACTTTCTCATGGTGCGATCGTGGCCCGGGAGTACGGTATTCCTGCCATCATGGATGTTCGCGGTGCTACATGGATATTGCAAGACGGTCAACGAGTCAGGATTGATGGCTCTAGGGGAATTATCGAATTATCTAATGATTTGAGGCCAGAGTGAGAAGAGACAGGGGAGCAGGGAGCAGGGAGCAGGAAGCAGGGGGAGAGAATAATATAGATTTGTTTGTATTATCGCTCTCATCTCCCCAGCCCCCAATCTCCAATCCTTAACAATACAAAGCCTTCACCCATTGCCATTCCTGCATCAAACCCTCCCTTAAGGAGACTTGCGGTTGATATGCTAAAATTCGCCGGGCTTTAGATACATCAGCCGCAGTGTGGCGTGCATCTCCCATAGCTTTTTCAATGTAATTTTTCTTGATGGGTTTGCCTACTACTTCTGCCATTGTGTCTAGAACTTCTGCCAAAACTACCCGGCTACCACCACCAATATTGAATATTTCGCCCACAGCTTCGGGTACAGAGGCGGCGGCTAAATTGGCAGCTATGACATCACTAACAAATGTAAAATCCCGCGTTTGCTGTCCATCGCCATAAATGGGAATTGCCTCATCCTGCAAAATAGATTTGAAAAATTTATGAAAAGCCATATCTGGGCGCTGTCTGGGCCCGTAAACCGTGAAATAACGTAATGCCACAATTGGCACACCAAAGTTTTTGTGATAAAGTCCACACAACCTTTCAGCGGCTAGCTTGGTAATGCCGTAGGGGGACACTGGTTGAGGTGGTATCTGCTCATGAGTAGGTAGGGTTTCAGCATCACCATATACACTAGATGTCGAGGCAAATACTAGTCTTTTCAGGTGTTGAGCATCCTTTGCCGCTTCTAATAAAACTTGCGTAGCACTAATATTGCGTTCAGTATAATTGCGGAAGCCTTCACCCCAACTTGCTCTTACCCCAGCTTGTGCCGCTTGATGATAAATAACCTCAACATCTTGGAGAAGTGCCTGCCAGTCTAAAAACTGAATATTTCCTTCAATTAAAGTAAAGTTAGGCGACCCGTGTAAATGTGCAATACTCTTGTGCTTTAACATCGGATCGTAGTAATCGTTAAATTCATCAATGCCAATTACTTCTTTGCCTTGTTTTAGAAGTGTTTCCACAAGGTGAGAACCAATAAAGCCTGCGGCTCCAGTAACAATAGTTTTAGCCATGTTCCCTATTTTATTGATATTTTTTTGATTCTATATTCACAGGTTAATACTTACACCGATTAAACGTCATTAGTTACTCAGTCTTTTTAAATCAATTATTCTTACCTGCTAAAATTAATGACAAATACCTCAAGTCTGAATCATTTTTCGGAAAATAACCGTAGAAATATTGTAATTAAATTATCAAAATTGCTCCTAATATCTACTATTTACTTAAGTAAGTCGGCGTAAAAAAATAGAATAGATTGTACTCAACATTAGCTATGTCCCACTATGCACTTTTCAGAAAGCTTGCATCAACAGAAGAATTAGTGAAAAATTGATCCGCGAGAACCACTAGGGTATTCTCGTTTCACAAGGCACTCACGAGGAAATCAGTGAAAGTTTTAGTTATAGGTAACGGGGGACGTGAACACGCACTAGCATGGAAACTGCTGCAATCTCAGCAAATTGAGCAAGTTATCTGTGTGCCAGGAAACGGGGGTACGGCAAGTATGGAACGTTGCCAGAATTTGCCTTTGGCTGTAGATGACTTTGAGGGCATGAGCCGATATGCTTTAGAAAATAACATTTCTCTGGTGGTAGTAGGGCCAGAAGTACCCCTGGCAATGGGAATTACCGACTACCTGCAAAGTCAAGGATTAATGGTATTTGGGCCTGTCAGAGCAGGAGCGCAAATTGAGGCGAGTAAGGCTTGGGCAAAAGCTTTGATGCAGGAAGCGGGGATTCCTACAGCCAAGTCTGCGGTATTTACGGAAGCAGCAGCAGCTAAATCATACGTAAAAGCACAG
Source organism: Anabaena sp. CCY 9613 (assembly GCF_963920895.1). NCBI lineage: Bacteria > Bacillati > Cyanobacteriota > Cyanophyceae > Nostocales > Nostocaceae > Anabaena > Anabaena sp. CCY 9613. Next base: position 27,304 of record NZ_CAWUDE010000003.1, on the reverse strand, counting down.
GGTGCGCCCATTGTGGTGAAAGCTGACGGCTTGGCTGCGGGTAAGGGTGTCATAGTTGCCGAAACTGTGGAACAGGCGAATAGTGCCATTGAGGCAATTTTTCAAGGACAGTTCGGTAGTGCGGGTAATTTTGTTGTTGTTGAGGAATGTTTAACTGGGCAAGAGGTATCAGTTTTAGCCTTGACCGATGGATTAACAATTCGTCCTTTGTTACCCGCTCAAGACCATAAACGGATTGGTGAAGGTGATATGGGCGAAAATACTGGTGGGATGGGAGCTTATGCCCCAACACCTATAGCCACACCAGAATTAATGGCACGGGTACAAACAGAAGTTTTAGAAAGAGCGATCGCAGGCTTAAAATCCAGAGGCATTGATTATCGAGGCGTACTTTACGCAGGATTAATGATTGCACCCGATGGTGATGTGAAAGTTTTAGAATTTAACTGCCGCTTCGGTGATCCTGAAACCCAGGTGATTTTACCACTGTTAGCCACACCCCTAGAAGAATTGATGTTAGCCTGTGTACAGCAGCGTTTAGGAGAAATGCCCCCTATTGCTTGGAAACAAGGAGCTGCGGCTACTGTTGTCGCTGCCTCAGGTGGTTATCCTGGGACATATGAAAAAGGCAAAGTCATTACTGGCATTCAAGCAGCAGAAACAGCACAAGTCACCGTATTTCATGCAGGTACAAAATTAAACTCACAACAACAAATAGTCACAGATGGGGGAAGAGTATTAAATGTAACAGGCATCGGTGACAATTTTCAGCAGGCGATCGCCCAAGCATACATTGGCATCAAATCCATTCATTTTGATGGCATGTATTACCGCAAAGATATCGGTCATCGAGTGCTGAGTTAAAGTGATATCGGGGATTGGAGAGTAGGGACTGGGAACTGAGAAGTTTTTCCCCTTACTCCCGACTCCCGACTCCCGACTCCCTGCTCCCTGCTCCCGATTAACATGTTTGTCAAATTAACTGTTAATTTTTTAGTTGTTGGGGTTGAATAACTAAAACTACTAACAACTTTGTTTAAGATGCTGGCTCCTTTAAAAACAATTCGAGAAGCGTTCGCCAATGGCGTGTCGAAGACACTCGCCAATTGGTGGTCTGACTTCACCCTTCAGACTAAACTATTGGCTGTGGCCACCTTGGTGGTGTCTTTGGTGATGAGTGGTCTGACTTTCTGGGCTGTGAATACAATTCAGCAAGATGCCCGGATGAATGATACCCGTTTTGGTCGTGACTTGGGATTACTCCTGGCTGCCAACGTTGCCCCGCTCATTGCTGATAACGATCTCACTGAGGTTGCCCAATTTTCTCAACGCTTTTATAGCAGCACCTCTAGTGTGCGTTACATGCTCTACGCCGATGAAACCGGGAAAATCTTTTTTGGCATTCCTTTTTGGGAGCCAGAGGTAGAAAATTCCCTCACCATTGAACGGCGAATCCAACTACCAGAAGATTACACCAGTGATTTAGAAAAGCCGATGGTGCGGCAACACATGTCCCCAGATGGGGTAGTCACTGATGTATTTATTCCCCTGATTGTCGATGAAAAATCCCAGGGTGTCTTAGCTATCGGCATCAACCCTAATCAAACCGCAGTTATTTCCACCAATTTTACCCGCGATGTTACCATTGCCGTTTTTATCACGATTTGGGTCATGGTGATTTTGGCAGGAGTAATTAACGCTTTGACCATTACTAAGCCCATTAAAGAACTGCTAGTGGGGGTAAAACAAATCGCAGCCGGGAATTTCAAGCAACGCATCGACTTACCCCTAGGTGGCGAACTAGGAGAGGTTATTCTTAGTTTTAATGAAATGGCGGAGCGACTAGAGCGCTATGAAGAACAAAATATAGAAGAATTAACAGCAGAAAAGGCTAAACTCGAAACCCTCGTATCAACCATCGCTGATGGTGCTGTGCTGATTGATAACAGTATGCAGGTGATTTTAGTTAACCCCACAGCGCGGCGTATTTTTGGTTGGGAAGGGGTGGAAGTTGAAGGGAGCAATGTTTTACATAATTTGCCTCCGGCGGTGCAGATGGAAATCACTAGGCCTTTGTATGAAATGGCCGCAGGTGAATGTGAAAGTGCTGAGTTCCGCATTCATCTGAGCGAACCCATCAAACGCACAATCCGCATTCTGTTGACTACGGTACTAAATTTACAACGGGAAAGCATTAAAGGTATTGCCATCACAGTGCAAGATATTACCCGTGAAGTAGAACTGAATGAGGCAAAAAGCCAATTTATCAGTAACGTTTCTCACGAACTGCGAACACCTCTATTTAACATCAAGTCTTTTATTGAAACCTTGCATGAGTATGGCGAAGACTTGAGTGTAGAACAACGGCAAGATTTTCTGCAAACCGTTAATCACGAAACCGATAGATTAACTCGTCTAGTTAACGATGTGTTGGATTTATCCAAGCTCGAATCTGGGCGCAGTTACAGCTTCAATGGCGTAGATTTAGCGCAAGCAATTGAACAAACTTTACGAACTTACCAACTCAATGCTAGAGATAAAGGCATTGAACTAATTCAAGAAGTCGCCCCCAATTTACCCCTAGTTGTGGGTAATTATGATTTATTGCTGCAAGTATTAGCTAATTTAGTGGGTAATTCCCTGAAATTCACTCAGGCGGGTGGTAAAGTCGCCATTCGTACCTACCAATTAGATCCCCAGCCCAACTCACATAATCATTCTGCTCAGGTGCGGGTAGAAATTTCCGATACTGGTATTGGCATCGCCTTAGAAGACCAACAGGCGATTTTTGACCGCTTTTTCCGTGTAGAAAACCGAGTTCACACCCTAGAAGGGACTGGTTTAGGCTTATCAATTGTGAGAAACATCATGGAAAGGCATCGTAGTACAATGCATCTAGTGAGTGAAGTTGGTGTAGGTACTACTTTTTGGTTTGATTTAACTGTGTTTGAAGAAGCGTCAAAGCCAGTATCAGAGCCTACAACCGAAACACAGACCATCCCCACAATCTCAGGAGGCGCATCTTAAGTAGTAGTGCAAAAATATTTATACATTTTGAAAACTTCAAACCCTTGTCATTGCGTAAAGCCCTAGCGGGCATAGCTGCGCTTACCGCGTAGCGTCTCGTAGAGAGGAACGAAGCAATCGCAATATATATTTAATGTTGCGTAATCACTTAATAGCCATTCTCCGCGAGAAACGAGTAACAAAGTCAAGATGTCAAGCAGTTGACATGGCTACCAGTAAGCAGACAAACAATAAACCCAGTAGCAGCAACAAAAACTGATTGCGTTTAACCCAGTTCTGCAAGGTTGTACCAAAGCTGCTGGCGTTACACTGCTGCTGTAATCTTAACTTGCTCTCTTCCAGATTTTCATACAGAGTGCAGTCTTTGGCATGAGGACGTTGGGGAAAATTGCAGGTATTATCGGCGTGGTAGGTACAGCTATCGCATAGATACTCGTCCCCTGTGGCGCGGTGCAAAGGAATTCCCGGATGTCCGTAAGCTTTAAGCGTGGTACGACAATATGGACAAGTAATTGCTTGACTATCAACGAGTTGATGGCAATGAGGACAAGATATAGTAGCCACAACCTCAGCACAAATAAGTAAACATCTCGATTCTAGCTATTTATGCCGCATTGCGATCGCCTCCGGTGGGCGTTTTGCGCCATCGCCTCCGGCGGGCGTTTTACACAAATAAAACTAGAACCCCAGTTTCTTCAAGAAACCAAGGTTCTCTAACTTTTGATTGAGCTATTATCGTCTTGAGCGACGAGGTATGCGTGGTTGTGTCAACGTGGTTGGCGGAGAACTGAGATTTAGAAAATTATTGAGTTTGAGAGTACGACGTTGAATTTTCCACTGTCCATTGACTTTGACAAGTTCATCTTCATAAGTACCATTAGCAACGTCAATACTGGTTTCCGAACGTTTGTGAGTTGCATGGAGGTAAGAAGACATTGTTGCTTGATTACCTTGCACAGAGATGTTTATCGTCCCAATTAAATGTTGGGTAGCTTGATATCCATTTCCTTGGAATACGCCATAGACAAAATCTGCCCAAGCATCTGTTCCCATGCGTGTTTCACTAGCACCATCAGGAAAAACGGCTGTGATAACTGCATCTTGAGTAAAACAATCCCGATAAATATTTTTGCCTTCTAAAACATTACCGCTACCAATAGCGTCAGTTCCCAGTGCATAACAGTTTGTTAATTTTTGAATTGCTAGTTCTGTATTAGGTTGACTAGCATTGGCTGGCTCAAATTTACCTACTGTCAATGCAGCAACAGTAATGGTTAAAGCAATTAACGTTACACGATATAAGGGAAACGAGATGTATTTGGTAATTGGTTGCTTATTCTTTCTTGTCTTATCCACAAAAGTCATTCCTGATTTTCCTGTTTTGTAGTTGGTACTACGGAATATTTAGCCTATGTCATGAGCTAAAATATTCGCATATTAGAAATGCCATAAATATCCTAGTGAACAATCTGGCTGATGCCATCTTTATTCAGCTAATTCTTTATAGCAATTACACAACGACTTGGTAACTGTTAATTGCAACTAAGTTTAATATTTTTGTAGCACATCAATAGTGAAAAATATTTATTTTAATTGAAATAACACTGAGATAAAGTATAGAAAATTTATCAAAATATTCATCACATTTTCATGAAAAATATTTTAATCTTACAAAGACAATACACAATAAAATAAAAGTCCGTAGTAAGTGAACTCTAGCCCTTTAAAACCTAGCAAGAGAGCGATAAATCGCTCACTACGAACAAAAAACTTCATAACATACTCTATTAAGGCTTGCGAATATCACTGGCGCATCTATGCCTACACCAAGAAAGTTATCACACAAAATTGGTATAAGTTTAGTAAGTTAGAAGAATAACAGTCAAAAAATTATTCTCCATCAATGGGAATAGAAATCATAAATACTGTTCCTTTTCCCCATGCTGAATCACAAATCAAAGTTCCGTTGTGATTGTCTACAATAATTTGCTGACTTATAGATAAACCTAACCCGGTTCCTTTACCTACATCTTTCGTGGTAAATAACTTATCGAAAATGCAGTTTTGCACTTCTTCTGTCATGCCTTTACCATTATCTTGAATTTTAATGACTACGTCTTGATTATTTTCAGATATTTTGGTCTGAATAGTAATTATATTAGGGTTATTAGCTTGATTTTCAGCAAAGGTACGACCGTTAGTTATTTCTTCTAAGGCATCAATGGCATTTGCCAAAATATTCATAAATACCTGATTTAATTGTCCTAAGTAACATTTGACTGGGGGAATATTGCCATACTCTTTAATAATTTGAATAGCCGGACGCAGATGATTAGCTTTCAGGCGATGTTGTAAAATTAATAATGTACTATCGATACCTTCATGAATATTAGCTGATACTTTAGATGTCGTATCAGCGCGAGAAAAGGTACGCAAGGAAGTACTGATATTACGGATACGTTGTGTCCCTAGTTTCATACCATCAATCATTTTGGGTAAATCTTCTAGCAAGAAATCTATATCTATTTCTTCAGCTTTTTCTTCAAGTTCGACATCAGCATGAGGACATTTTTCTTGGTATAGTTGCAGGTAACCTATTAAATCATTCACAGCATCTTTGGCTTGAATAATACTACCAGAAATAAAACCAACGGGGTTGTTAATTTCGTGTGCTATGCCTGCAACTAAATTCCCCAGTGAGGACATTTTTTCACTTTGGATGAGTTGTAGTTGTGCTTCTTGTAATTCGTTGAGAGACTGCGCTAATTCTCTAGATTTTTCTTGCTCTCTGGCATACAATCGGGCATTTTCTAAAGCAATAGCAATTTGAGAAACTAAAACTTTTAATACTTCAATTCTCTCAAAAATAAAGGCTCCTGCTGTTAACTGGTTTTCTAAATAAATAATACCTGTAAGCTGTGATTGATAAATAATGGGTAAACAAAAAATAGATTTTGTTTGAAATTTTTGAATATAACAATCAACATTAAATATTTTATCAACAGTAGCATCATTTAATATAAGATTTTCCTGAGTTCTCCAAACATAGTTAATTATTGAGATAGGTAAATCTTGATATGTTTCAGCGGGCAGAGATTGCAAAATTGTCACTTCCTCCGCCGTAGTGCCAGAGGCTTCTATATATAGTTGATCATTTTTTACTAGCAGTAATACAGCTTTTTGAGCCGCAGCATTTTCTAGTAATATTTTAATTAACTTGCTCAATAAATTTTCCCAAATTATTTCATTAGTAATTGCTTGAGAAAATTTGATAAATGTATTAAAGTCTAAAGCGTCACTTAAACTACTGTTAGTAGTAGTTCTAGAAGCAATATGAGTGACATCTAGGGTGAAATTAGGAGTTTCTGTAGTACTAGTTTGTTCTAATAGAAAAGGATGCTTTAATTCTAGTTGTTTAACTTTAGCGATCGCACCCCATCGAATATAGGTATAATAAGCCTTAGTGATGTAAGTTTGAGAAATTAATTCTTTATTCAAAGATTGATAAAATTCTCCGCCTAATTCATAAGCTAAGGCTTCTTCTTGGAGATAACCATTTTCTTTAGCCTTGGCAATGGCAGAGTCATAATATTCCATCGCTTCCAGTTTTTGTCCCAAAACCCGATACCTTTCTGCCTCCACTAAATAAAATTTATGTAGGTGGTTCATCGGGGCGTGAGTAGCCCAAAGTTGCATTTTTTGCTGATTAGTTTGTACTTTTTCTAAAATAGATGATTGCTCAGATGCTTTAACATTAGGATAGATAGCCAATTGCACTAAAGAATCATAAAAATGAAACAAAGGTACAACAAATAATCCTGTAACTCCACCTAAAGATTGTTCTGCCATTGCGGAATATTCTAAAGCCAAAACATATTCTTTAAATAAATAAGCAAGCATCAGCTTATTTACAAATAAATGATTAATCGTGTAAAGGTCATTAAATTTTTGATGCATAGGCAGCATAGTTTGCTCATTATATGCTTCTCCCATTAAACACCAAATGTTTTCTACATTTGTTTTTAAATTAACAACTGTTTGTAAATATATTTGATTCCAAGTTAAGGCGACTTGTTGCTTAATTTTTTTAAGCGATTCACAATAATCTATCAGTTCTTTTTCTAATCCACAAAGTTCTTGGCCATACCAAAAAGAATGGCAAGGATAGATATATCCACAATAGCCAGCGTATTCTAAATCTCCAGTTTCCAAACCGCTAGCAAAGCCAGTTTTAGAAGTTGAGAATGTTTCCTTAATATGTTCTTGCCAATGTAGAACATGGGCGCTGACAACTGTGAGAATTTTCGCCTTCAGTTCTGTGGCATTAAATTGGGAAACTAAATTAGATGCTAATTTGCCAAATTCGTAGCCAGCATCTATTTTTCCTTGTACTCCACAAAGGATTAATCCATAAAGACTGTAACCATAGGCAGATACAGCTGTATTGCCATAATTTAAAGATAAATTGACCATTTCACAAGCAATAATTGGCATCATCGCCGGTGCAGTTTGAAAAGCCGCAGGTAAAACACCCATTAAGATTTTCATAGCTGCTATCTTATTAGGGTCAGTCATTAATGGTAGGTTAATTAACTCTGCAATTGTTTTCTCTTGTAGGTGACTAGCAATATCATCCATTCCCTTTTGAATATCAACAGGTGTGGGTTCATCAGGAAAATTTATTCCTAACAATCGGAGAATGGATAATGCAGTGTGAATAGCTTCTAGTTGTTGGCTCTGGACTATAGAAGCGATAATTTTTACTTCATAAACTTTCACTTTATCTAATAAATTATTTGCCTCTTGCAGCACCACCCCAGCCCATTGCTGCATCTGCTGAAAATTTCCACTAAGATAAGCTACCTCGGCGGCGGCTTCATATAATCCGATAGTTAAGTTATATTCAGTTTGCCAAGCATCTATATTTAAAAGTTTTATCCCCGTTTCCAAATACCTGAGCGCCGCTGCATAAGCTGTAGAGGCTTTTGCTTTACGTCCAGCAACTAAATTTAGTCTAGCTAATTCAGTTTTGGTAGCTTGTTCAACCAGGAAAATAATCCCAACATTTAACTGATTGACAATATCAAAAATATTAGTTTCTATTTCTGATTTGGGTGTATTTTGCAGCAGTAATTGACCTATTTTTAAATGAGTAGATTGTTTTCGCTCTTCGGGAATTAGTGAATAAGCTGCTTGTTGCACCCTGTCATGTAAGAACTTATAACCTACCCGTGAACTATCAAAATTCAAATTAACTGCTTCTTCTTGATTAAAAACTAAAGGAATGCGATAAGCTTCACTTAAAGGTAGAATTAAACCTGCTTGTAAAGCCGAATATAAATGATTCGCAGTCACAGCAGGTGATTGTTCATAAATTATCGCTAAAACATCCAGGCTAAAACTATCACCTATACAAGCTGCTAATTTTAAAACTTCTTGAGTGAATTGTGGTAGCTTCTCCAATCGGCTAGCGACAAGTTCAACTACATTTTTATCGATAATCCCAATTGCCTGAATTTCTGCTAAACTCCATTCCCATTTGGCATGATTAAAATCAAATCGTAAGAGTTCTTCTTGATGAAGTACCTGTAGTAGTTGCGTGATAAAAAATGGATTACCACCTGTTTTATTACAAATTAATTCAGCTAATTCAATAATTCGCAGATGATGATTTTTATTACTTTCGACAATCGAACAGCTTTCTTGTAAAGTTTCAGCGATTAACTGAGTTACATTATCTAAGTCTAAAGGTTGCAAGACAATATTATTAATAATTGTGTCAGTCTTTTTGATTTCTGCTATGGTTTGAATTAAAGGATGTGTAAGACTAACTTCATTATCCCGATATGCTCCTATTAATAACAGATATTGATTTTCGGCATCAGTCATTAATATTTGGATTAAATTTAATGTCGCCGCATCTGCCCATTGCAAGTCATCTAAAAATATAACTAGGGGATGTTCTTTTTGAGTAAAAACTTGAATAAATTGCTCAAAAACACGATGAAAGCGGTTTTGTGATTCTGTTGCACCTAGTAGGGGGACTTCTGGTTGTTGACCAATGATTAATTCAACTTCAGGAATAACATCAATAATAACTTTGCCATTAGTACCTAATGCTGCCAATATTTTTTCACGCCATGCTGCTATTTTTTCATTTGACTCTGTTAATAAACAGCGCATTAAATAAGTAAAAGCTTGAATTAATGGTGCATAAGGTATATTTCGTTGTAATTGATCAAACTTACCAGCAATAAAATAACCTTGTTGGCGAGTAATGGGTTTATTAATTTCATTGACTAGAGCCGATTTGCCAATACCTGAGTAACCAGAGACTAGCATCATGGCGCTAGTTCCCGATGCTACATTTTCAAATGATGTTAAAAGTTCTTGGACTTGTTGTTCACGACCATATAATTTTTGGGGGATTAATAGCTGACTTAAAACATCTAAAAGACCAGGCACAAAGTTAGTAATTGTACTATTATTTTCTAACTGGTTAAGACATAAATCTAAATCTGCTAATAATCCTGTAGCACTTTGATATCTATCTTCGGCATTTTTTGCCATCAATTTCATGATAATGGCTGCAATGTTGCTAGGAATTTCTGGATTTAACGACTGCGGGTTGACTGGTTGAATCGCAATATGGTTGTAAACTACCTCTAGAGGGTCTTGGCTAAAAAATGGTATTTTCTCAGTGAGCATTTCATATAAAGTTACCCCAAGAGAATAAAAATCAGTACGATAATCAAGGATACGATTCATTCTCCCGGTTTGTTCCGGAGACATATAAGCAAGTGTCCCTTCAACAGAATTAGGGTTAGTAAATTGAGGATTTTCTTTATTGAGACGAGAAGCAATACCAAAGTCAGTGAGCTTAACAATACCTGTTTCTAAGTTAATAATAATATTGCTGGGTTTGATATCTTTATGAATAATTTGCTGTTTATGCAGGTAATCTAAAGCTTTAGTGATTTGAATCGCAATTTTTAAATAACTAATTAAATCTAGTCTTTCTATTTCTAACAACTGTGCTAACGACTGACCACCAAAGTCTTCTAGCAACAGTCCCACACGATTATCAAATGTTTCTATACTGATGATTTTAACTATGTGGGGATGATCTAAATTTTGCTGAATTTGATACTCATTTTTAATCCGAGTAAAAGCTTCTAGGGTAGGATATTCATTTTTGAGAACTTTGAGGATGGCTGGCTGTTGCGTATTTGGTATTTGTGTGCGATAAATAACGGTCTGAATGCCTTCGTGAAGAGGTGGATTAATTTGGTATGCAGTAAGATTTGGCATTTATTTTTGTCTATAAAGTTATAAATACTACAGAAAAGGGGATGATAGTTTAATTATTCCCCAGGGATGGGAGATTTTGATCATTGTGATTGGGGGATGCGATCGCCTACTCCAAAATTCTGTGGTACAAATCATTTGGGGACAACTTTTCCAGACAGCCATTCACTCTAGCCCCTGAAACTCAGCCAACTTCTTCTGAGCAAATTCCCGCACTTGCTCATCTGGGTCATTTTCTGCTCTATCACGCAACAGTGTTAAAGTCTGGGGATATTCCCGATATTGCTCAGTAATGGCTGCCAATGCTATTTGACGAGGATTGTCTTGAAAGTTATACTCACGCTCAAAAGAGTCACTCACAGCGCAGTGATAAAATACTTCAAATATCCCAGGGTCATCTTTGAAACCCTTGGCCAATTCTTGCACAGCGGCTTGGCGGACAATCGAAGATTTATCCACAGTGGCGCGTTTTTTAAGAATCGTCAGGGTTTCCGGGTCATCTTTGAAACCCCTGGCTAATTCTTGCACAGCTGCTTGTCGGACATCCGAATATTTATCAGATGTGGCGTGTTTCTTAAGGATGGAGAGAATATCAGGGTTATCTTTAAAACCTCTGGCTAATTCTTGCAATGCTGCACGGCGTACATATTCATTATCATCAGATGTGGCGCGTTGTTTGAGAATAGGCAAAGTATCAGCATCATCTTTAAAACCCCTGGCTAATTCCTGTACAGCAGCCCGGCGCACATCAGAATATTGATCTGCGATCGCCCGTTGTTGGAGAATAGATAAAATATCCGGGTCATGTGGGAAACCCCTGGCTAATTCTTGCACAGCAGCCCGGCGCACATACTTATCATCATCAGCAATAGCCAGTTTTTTTAACCAAGGGAGAGTATCTGGTTCATCGGGAAAATTTCGGGCTAATTCTTGCACCGCGGCTTGTCGCACATCTGAATATTTATCAAATCTGGCGCTTTGCTGGAGAATGCTCAAAGTTTCCGAGTCATCTGGAAAATTTCGAGCTAATTCTTGCACCGCGGCTTGTCGTACATACTCATTATCATCAGTAGTGGCACTTTGCTTGAGAATAGGTAGAGTATCAAAATCATCTTTAAAACCCCTGGCTAATTCTTGCACAGCTACTTGTCGTACTGTCCAATCTTCATCAGCTGTAGCACATTGTTTTAACCAAGGTAAAATATCAGCATGATCTCGAAAATTCCTTGCTAACTCTTGTACTGCTACTTGTCGCACCGTCCCCGCCGCATCAGTAGTGGTGTGTTGTTTTAACCAAGGCAAAGTTTCCGAGTCATCTTTGAAACTCCTGGCTAATTCTTGCACAGCGGCTTGTCGCACATACTCATTATTATCAACAGTAGCCAGTTGTTTAAGAATCAAGCAGATACCAGCATCATCTTTAAAACCCCTAGCTAATTCTTGCACAGCCACTTGTCGCACTGTCCAATCTTCATTAGCCGTAGCACATTGTTTTAGCCAGGGTAAAATATCGCGGTTATCTTTAAAATTTCGGGCTAATTCTTGCACAGATGCACGGCGTACATATTCATTATTATCAGATGTAGCTAATTGTTTTAGCCAAGGCAAAGTATCAGCATCATCTTTCCAAGTTGCAGCCACCGATGCAATAGCTTGGGTGCGAATTTCCTGCACTAGCTTAGTTTCGGCTTCATCTAAATAAGGTTGGTAATAGTAAGCCAAGTCATATTTTGTTAAAGCTTTGATTTGGTTGAGTAATTTATTTGCTGTTGAGGCTACTAACAACCTATTTCTCACTTCAGCCAGACATTTAGCTGCCAAAAACAAATTAATAAAATTTTCTGATTCGCCATTTTGCGACATTAAATAATCTAAAATTTCACAAACAAACCTTGGCTCAATCATTCCCGTAATTAAGCGCAACACCTCATGCCAAGTTTCATCCCGCCAATGCTTACCAAAAACATCCTTATTCAGTTCTTTAATGGATAAAGTTTGTGTTTCTTTAAATTGCCACACAAATTCCCAAGCACAAAAATATTCTAAAAAAGTTCGATGAACAAAGGCATAATAATCTGCACCTAAAAAACACAGCATAAAGTTACGTGTCCGTAACTGATTAATCATCACCCTGGCAACTTTTGTAGGATTTTCAAATTCTATATTTTTTAAATAGCGAATTAAAATCTTTTCTAAATAAACTACACTAATAATATTTCCAGCCAGACCCTTTTTACTGGTTTGCATATGATAAGCAACTTGCCGCAACATCGCCTGCTTATCTTTATAATCAATAGTTTTGGGATCTAAGCGAGAATCTTCTACTAAAGCCCGTTCCACATCCCATTGATGTAGCAGTACCCGTGATGCTTGTTCATAAAGTGTCGCCCTATCTCTAGGCAATTCTTGATTACGATTTAAAATTGCCATCATCGTCAACAATAGAGGATTGCCTGCTAATTCAGCAATCGCTTTTGATGTATCAATTGCTCTTTGTAACCGCTCTTGTTTGCGAAATTTATCTACTTCATCATGGAAGGTTAATTCATGCCAACGATGAATAAAATCTTGAATTTGGGCTACATCTAAATCTTGCAACATAAAGTGGCGAAATTCCGCATCACGTAACCGTTGTGGTTTGTAGCCAATCACGCGAGAAGTCAAAATTACCCGCGTATGGGGATATTGATTCGTAAAGCGATGAATATCTGTAATTACATCTTCTCGTTTTCCTGGTTCAAATACTTCATCTAACCCATCAAACATCACCAAAGCATTACCAGCTTTTAGCTGTTCGTGAAGTTGCAGTTGATTCAGATGATGAACATTGCCGCTACATTTATGGAAAAATTCTAAAAAATTACTACACTCATTATTATCCCGTCTGCGGATATAAGTGCGTAACTCAATTAATAAAGGAATAGGCTGAGAAGTTATATTATTTAAGGGTGTTTCTGCCCAATTTAATGCTAAAAATTGTAATAAGGTTGATTTACCAGAACCAGGGTCACCCAAAATGACTATATATTTATAAGTTTGTTTATCATTGATAATATCTAATACTGAGAGTATCGGCTGTTCAAAATAAATTTGTTTGTAACCTTCTAACTCATCTAGAGAAATTTCTTCTTCTAATTGGTTATTGGCTCGCAGTCGCTTCAGATGCTCCTTAGGCAGTTCGTGGACGTGGGGCAAAACTTGGTGAACTTCTCGCACATTTTGGGCAATAAACATGCGCCATAACTTCAATTCGTTATAGGCATAACCAGTGGTATCTAAACTATCTAACTTCAAATTGCCATAGCGCTCACGTAGCCCTTCCTGATATCCTGGTAAATCAAAATCTGTAGGAATACCAGCAATTTGTTGTAGACTTTCTTGAACTTCTTCTAGATGTTTGGCATCGAGAATAGGGCGTAACTTATCTGACTCTCGAATAATTGCTTTAACTTTTTTCAGATAGCGTTTACTCAGCCTTTCCCACTCAAACGTATCAGGGAGACTAAGTAGATTCATCTCATACCAAGTCTTAGCTAATACTTGAGAATCTAAACATTGGCAATCTGGTTGAAAGGGACGACCTAAAATTTCTGTAAGTGCTTGATTATGAATAAATTGCTTTAAAGGCTGAGTATATTTTTGCAGTTCTACTTCTTCTAAATCCGCATCTTCTAATTCCTGCTGCATCAGTTGCAAAAATTCCTTCAAGGCTTTGCCGGCAGCAATTTCAATATCTTCTTTTTTGAGTTGCTGTAAAAAATGCTTGGGAATACTTTTTACTAAATCTTTAGCCCAGTCTTTGGCGATGTCTTTAGCTAAGTCCTCAAAAATCGGTTTAAAAATAAACCCGACAGCCTGAGTTACACCCCAAACAGCTAACCAATCTATAATCATACTCGTATTTGCCCAGTTTCAGACTTCGAGTATATACATCAGTTTGGGGAATGGCTACAGATTTCAGGATATTTGCAGTTTTGGGGACTAGTACCGCTGCCTTGGAAGTCAAGTTTACTGGACTTTTGGACTAGCTTTTGGTGGCAAAATATAAATTACTCCAGATATGATCGTCAGGATAACAGCAACCCAGAAAGCAATGATAGAGGGAGTTTGCCATACTTCAGGTAAAGGTGCGATTAAAAGAGCGATCGCAATTATTTGACTCACAGTTTTGAGTTTACCCCAAATATTCGCCCCGGTAATCGTCGTTTGATTGACTCGCCACCCGGCGATCGCTAGTTCCCGCGCTAAAATGACAAAGACGCCCCAAGCAGGAATCTTTCCTAATTCTACTAACACCAATAAGGGCGCAAGCACTAGTAATTTATCTACTAAAGGATCGAGAAATTTACCTAAATCAGTAATTTGGTTGAGTTTCCGCGCTAAATAGCCATCTAACCAATCAGTTAAGGCTGCAACTAAAAATATTGTTAAACATACCCATCTGGCTTGGGATGAGGGATTATATAAACCGTAAAGTAAAAATGGAATTGCTAAAAGTCGAGAAAAGGTAATCCAGTTAGGTATATTCATGAGTTTGGTTTGGCGGTTCTCTATAACTTCAACCAACCAAATAACTGTCCTAATGTCAACTGTAAATCGCTAACTAATTCTGGGACTGGTAATATATCTTGTTCGTCTTCTAAAAATATTGGTTGTTGGTTATGTGGATAAATTAAAACGTTATATTCTTCTGGGTTAATTAACCAACCTAAATTAGTACCATGATTTAAACAATGTAAAATATTTCTAGTAACTTTAGTTATGCTTTGTTCAGGCGAAAGAATTTCAATTGTCCAATCTGGATATGTATTAAAAACATTGGCAATATTGCCTTTTTCGTCTACCGGAATTCTCTGCCAAGCGAATACTGCCACATCAGGCACAATGGAACGCCCACCAAATGTACAGCGTAACTCTGGTAAAGCCAACGCTATTTTTTGCGATTTTGCTACATGATTAACTGTAGTAACTAATTCACCTTGTAATCTACTATGTTTACCTTGGGGCATGGGTTTTTGAATAATTTCACCATTAATATATTCACTGGCGGGTTTTGTTTCTGGTAGTTGTAAAAATTCCTCTAAAGTTATCTGACGAGTAGGTGTTTTAATCATAATATTTTTTCTGCTGCTATTAACTACAAGTCTAGCCTAACTCCGCAGTCTATACTATTTCTGACTATCTTGAGAGAAAAAGCTTTATTTACTCAACCGCCAAGCCGCCCGCGCGCAGCGATGCCCGTAAGAGCTGTAGAACGCCAAGAGTTAGTAGTTGTTACTTAATTACGAATTACGAATTACGAATTAATATTGGTGTCCTTGCATGGCATGATCTGTATTTTGAGATTATCCAAACAATACTATGGCTGACAATATAGATTTTCGTATAGAACGTGATTCCATGGGCGATCGCCAGATTCCCAGTAGCGCTTATTACGGTATTCAAACTCTACGAGCGATTGAGAACTTCCCCATTAGTGGAATTAAGCCTTTACCTACTTACGTAGATGCTTGTATCATCGTTAAAAAAGCTACAGCTATCGTTAACGGGGAATTAGGTTGTATTCCCCAAGATATCAGTCAAGCAATTGTACAAGCAGCTGATGAAATCCTCACCGGCAAGTTACGTGATCAATTTGTGGTAGATGTTTATCAAGCCGGGGCTGGGACTTCCCACCACATGAATGTGAATGAAGTCTTGGCAAATCGCGCTTTAGAAATTTTGGGCGAAGAAAAGGGCAATTACAAACGCGTTAGTCCTAATGACCATGTGAACTATGGGCAGTCTACCAATGATGTGATTCCCACGGCAATTCGCATTGGTGGTTTGTTGGCACTTGGCCAGACATTACACCCGGCTTTAGAAAAGGCGATCGCATCTCTAGAAAGCAAAGCTATAGAATTTCAAGATATCGTCAAATCTGGCAGAACTCACCTACAAGACGCTGTACCTGTGCGTTTAGGTGAAAATTTCCGGGCTTGGGCGCAGATATTATCAGACCATCAAAATCGCATTTACACCGCCTCTGGGGATTTAATGGTGTTGGGTTTGGGTGGTAGTGCGGCTGGTACTGGGATGAACACTCATCCCCAATATCGCGCCCGTGTGGTGGAAGTGATTTCTCAATTGATGGAATCACCCCTAGAACCTGCACCTCATTTAATGGCTGCAATGCAGAGTATGGCACCTTTTGTTAATGTTTCTGGGTCTTTACGCAACTTAGCCCAGGATTTAGCGAAAATTTCCCACGATTTGCGGTTAATGGACTCAGGCCCCAAAACCGGTTTCAAAGAAATTCAACTCCCACCCGTACAACCAGGTTCCTCAATTATGCCGGGTAAATATAACCCAGTCATGGCAGAGATGACATCAATGGTGTGTTTTCAGGTGATGGGTTACGACAATGCGATCGCTTTAGCCGCTCAAGCAGGACAATTAGAATTAAATGTGATGATGCCGCTAATTGCTTATGACCTGATTCACAGTATTGAAATTCTCGGTAATACCATCACCGCCCTCACCGAACGCTGCATTCAAGGAATTACGGCTAACAAGGAACGTTGTTTAGCTTATGCCGAGGGTAGTTTAGCTTTAGTTACTGCATTGAATACCCACATTGGTTATTTGAATGCGGCGGCTGTAGCTAAAGAATCTTTGGAAACTGGTAAATCACTGCGACAGATTGTTTTAGAAAAAGGGCTAATGAGTGAGACGGAATTAGCCACAGTGTTGAATTTAGAACAAATGAGTGGGATCATACCCCTGGCAAAATTGGGAGAAGTAGATTAAAAAGAATGTATGAAGATAGAAAATAAAAGAAATTCTTCTTGACTTCTATCTTCACAAATCCTAATTTATTATCCATGCAGACTCAACAACCATCTGTCAGTCTCATCAGGGCTACTTCCTACGAACGGGAGGCTTTACGGGAATCTTTAGTCACCCTGCTGGAACCTTTTGGGGGAATAACTGCCTTTGTCAAACCAGGCGATCGCGTTTTACTCAAACCCAATCTCCTTACAGGGGCGCGTCCTACTAAAGAATGTACAACCCGCCCAGAACTGGTTTACGAAGTCGCCCGTATGATAATAGAAGTTGGTGGTAAGCCATTTTTGGGTGATAGTCCGGCTTTCGGTAGTGCTAAAGGAGTAGCAGCAGCTAATGGCTATCTCCCACTGTTACAAGAACTGAATATTCCCATCATTGAGTTTCACGGTAAACGTTACCAAACCGTCAACGAAGATTTTAATCACTTGCGACTGTGTAAAGAAGCAATGGAAGCAGACGTGGTGATTAACTTACCCAAAGTCAAATCACATGTGCAGTTGACTTTAACACTAGGCGTCAAAAATTTGTTTGGTTGTGTTCCCGGTAAAATGAAAGCTTGGTGGCACATGGAAGCGGGTAAAGATGCTAATCGATTTGGGGAAATGTTAGTAGAAACTGCTAGAGCTATCAATCCCAATTTAACTATTTTAGATGGCATTATCGGTCATGAAGGTAATGGACCTAGCGGTGGCGAACCTCGTAAATTAGGAATTTTAGCAGCCGCCGCAGATGTATTTGCCCTCGATAGGACAATGGTAGAAGTTCTCAATGTTCCACCTGAACAAGTTCCCACAGTTGCAGCTTCTCAAAGGTTAGGTGTTTGTCCAGAACTTGCTGAGATTGAATTTCCCAATTTACATCCTGATTTACTCAAAACCGAAGATTGGCAACTACCAGATAAGTTAGTACCAATAGACTTTGCCATGCCTCGTGTTATTCAGTCTACCTTTAAACATCTTTACATTAAGTTTCTCAAGGAACCAATGAAGGTTTATGGAAAAGGCTAGTACCGATTCCAGAGAGCCTACGATGTACACACAAGTCTTATCAAGTGCTGATTTTTTCGCGTTGTTCCCTGCTGTACTGGGTGATGGTGTTCAAACTCTCATCTCTTTCTCGACCTAGAAAAAAATGCCAACTCTGCTACAACAAATGCAAAAGCAGCGGAGTAAGTTATAAGTACCCTCCGATTACTTAACTAGACCGCCATAATTTAATTGGCGGTTTTTTCAATGGTTATTTTTTGCTAATATTTATTTTTTATTTTTTTAAATTTAATATTTTTTCTCACACCCTATCCCATAGATATACATCTTTAGATATAAAATTTGCTCTTGGTTGTTAATAAGCGATCGCCTGCCAATCAGGGTTTTTATTTTTTATTTACAGTCAAGGCATTTATACTCTACCTATATATAGATTGACAAAACAAAGATGGTATCACTCAGAGATAAAATTTTGAATACTGAAATAGTTTTTTGGTGCTACCACTGAATAAATACTAGCAATTGTGGGTAATATGACTGTATTTATTCGGTGCAGATTGTTGATTTGAATAATCACAGATTCCCGGTAGTTCCAGGTTTTCGATATTTTTGATGTAACTAGATTATGGATGTGAAAAAATACTACCGAAATTCAGTAATTTTTCGGTTACTTTTACTATGGCTAAGACAATACAAATCGCTAAAACTAGCCTACAAAAGCTATTTCAAGATGTTACAATAGTTGCA
Organism: Anabaena sp. CCY 9613; assembly: GCF_963920895.1. Taxonomy (NCBI): domain Bacteria; kingdom Bacillati; phylum Cyanobacteriota; class Cyanophyceae; order Nostocales; family Nostocaceae; genus Anabaena; species Anabaena sp. CCY 9613. The sequence goes on along the minus strand of NZ_CAWUDE010000003.1, from coordinate 8,408 downwards.
GAACGCCACATTAGATGTGGATAATTAATATGTAATAAAAAGAAAAATGTAACTTATAATACTTTTTCTTAACCTTTGATTAACCTATCGCTGACAAATTACAGCGAGGAAGAGTAGTTTATTAGTTACCAAATCAAGAAAGCAATGTTTTGTTGGAACTTTGTATCAATCTTGTCAGTTACAAAACTGCTATTATGACGCTTGCTAAACTGGGTTAACTTTTTGGCTGCTACATTGTTGACAGTCAAAAACCTAGTTAAAATAATATCAAGACTCTCTTCTAGAGAGTAAACCTAACAAAAAAAGAGACGAATTTCAATTTTGTATGAATGCAAATAGCCAGTCTGCCAGCACTACCGACACATATTCCCATCGTTTGGCAGACATTGTGGGAACTGCGATCGCTCTAGTAACTCTAACACTACCAGTGTTTGTGATTGCCCATTATTCAAGCGATGTTCCAAATAATCGGCCTCCCAGAACCTATACATTACCAAGAAGTGAAAACTAAACAACCCTTGCAAGTCATGTTTCGCAACAAGTTGGCTCGTCAAAGGAGAACACAAATGGTGAGCTAATATTTTGGATGTGTAGTTAACCATAGATAATTTGAATCTGAAATGTCTTCTGACTGATTCAGATATGGACTTTGTGTTTTGTGATTTCCAACCAGACGGAGATGTCTGAATAGTAAAAGGCGTTGTGGGGAGTTCTCACAGCGCTTTTTGCTTTTTGCAAATGATGCCTAGTTACATAGAAGTCCATCTTGGCCCTAAAATTCTACACGGGGCGCCAAATTGAGTGCTACCTGAATTTACCGTTATCAGAGGAGATTTTTTGTGGACTTATCCCGTATTCCCGCTCAACCAAAACCAGGTATTATCAACGTTTTAATTGAAATTCCTGGCGGGAGCAAAAATAAATACGAGTTTGACAAGGACTTACAAGCTTTTGCTTTAGACCGAGTGCTTTATTCTTCGGTGCAGTATCCTTATGACTACGGCTTTGTACCCAATACCTTGGCTGATGATGGCGATCCCCTAGATGGTATGGTGATTATGGATGAACCAACCTTTCCTGGATGCGTCATTGCTGCCCGACCAATTGGTATGCTAGAGATGATTGACGGTGGCGATCGCGATGAAAAAATTCTTTGTGTTCCTGACAAAGATCCACGCTACGCTCAAGTAAAATCCCTCAAAGACTTAGAACCGCACCGCTTGGAAGAAATTGCCGAATTTTTCCGCAGTTATAAAAATTTGGAGAAGAAAGTAACAGAAATTCTTGGCTGGCAAGATGTTGACAAGGTGTCAGCCCTAGTAGATAAGTTCATCAAGGCGGCTAAAGCATAATAGAAAAGTTATGAGTTATAAGTTGTGAGTTATGAGTTTTATTTTTAACTTGTAACTTCTAACTCCTAACTGTTGACTAAATTGGTACAGACTCCCCGAAATCGGGTTTACCATAGTCAGAGAATCGGGAAACACAAAGCTTTCGCTAGTTGCGATCGCCAAAATTGCCACAGAATCATTAAATAAAATGCAGCGTACTCTCCTTTTGGCAAAAATTCACAACTGCACCCTCACAGGAGCAAATATCAACTATGTGGGTAGTATCAGCATTGATCAAGTTTTGTTAGATAAAGCTGGCATTTTACCCTACGAGCAAGTGCAAGTAGTGAATAATGCCAATGGTAAGCGCTTTATTACTTACGCCATACCGGCCGAAGCTAATTCCGGAATCATTGAGCTAAATGGAGCGGCAGCACGTCTAGGCATTATGGGCGATCGCTTGATTATAATGGCTTACGGGCAGTTCACTTCTGAAGAGTTAAAAAATTACTCTCCTACAGTAGTCATTGTGGATGAAAAAAACCGACTTTTAGAAGTGCGGTACTACGATGACCTGCTCACTAAGGTCTAACTGGCAAGAAAAATGTCAAATTTTGAGCTGTCGGGTTCCCAAAGTTATGTATCTGAAGAGCCAATTATCCCCTTAAATAGTCCTACGGGTGAATTTCTCGTGAAATTCTGGGGCGTAAGAGGTTTGATTCCCACTCCCAGCAGCAACACTCACCGTTATGGTGGTAACACTGCTTGTATAGAAATAGATGTCGCCGGCAAACACCTGATTTTTGATGGTGGAACTGGCTTACGTAGCCTAGGGAAAACTTGGCAGCAAATACAAGAGCCATTAGAAGCTCATTTATTTTTTACCAACTGCCAATCCAATCATATTCAAGGTTTTCCCTTCTTTGCTCCAGCATTTGTGGCAGAAAATAGCTTCCATATTTATGGAACAGCCGCCTCAAATGGCGCTTCCATCAAGCAATGCCTATGTGATCAGATGCTCCAGCCAAACTTTCCCTATCCTTTACATGTAATGCAATCTGATTTGCAGTTTTACAATTTAACTCCAGGTAGTGAAGTGAAATTAGATGATGTGACCATTACCACGGAATTGATCAATCAAACTCAGAGGTCGGTGGGTTATCGCATCACAGGAAAAAAATATAGCGTTGCTTATGTCACAGATTTACACAAAAAAATTGATGACGGAGAACGTGAACGAATCTTACAGATGATTAAACATGCCGATTTGCTCATTGCTAATGCCACCTACACTCCTCCTGGGGCTTATAACCATGAATCAGCCGATATCCACTGGCAAACTGCTGTAGACTTGGCAAATAGCGCCGATGTGCAACGGTTAGTCATTTCTCAACATCATCCAGATGATACCGATGAATTTCTAGATCAAGTACAACTAGAAATTCAGTCTGTTTTTCCCAAAGCATTATTAGCCTGTGAAGGTTTAGTATTATCTGTTGGGTAGTCAATTAAATCCTAGTGTGGTAAAACTTGCTAGAGATATTTTGGAAACCTAGAAAAATCGTTTTTGATTTTCTTTCGCGCAAATGCAATTAAGCCTTTCGCTTCACCTCTCAAGTTAGTTTTGCCGCTCTAGATTAAATCTGTGACTCTGCATCGCACAATCAGGAGAAGCACGGTATAACAGCACTCTGAGAGAATGAGAAAATGAAAGAATAGGGTAGAATACCGGATAATATCCATGCCCAGGAAAATTCGAGAGTTGAAAGCTCAAATTGCTTGATCATAGTAGCGATCAGCACAAGTAACAGCAAGAACTTGAGAAAAGGATTAACCGCAAGGCGATTTGGTAACTGAAGACTCTGATGCACTTCAGCAGTGTTAATCTTGCCACGACGGTAAGCATCAGCAACAATTAGTTCTAGGAGACAATGAGAGGGATTCTATTCTGTTGGGTCTAGCCTCTGGGCAATGTCATCGGGAATTTCAATGGTGATTTGCATACTATAAGTAGTTACACTTAGGCTAATCATTTAGTTATATAGTAAGAGATCGGCTCATAATAACCCGCTTGCATTTGCCTAAACAACTGTGACATGACAAAGACTGCTATCCTCACCCCACTTAAAGAAGAGTTATCCATTATGGTCAATGTATTGGAAAAGCTCGGATTCAAAAAGCACACGCTCTATCTGGGTAATTTGGATATTTTTGAGTTTAACGAACTTGACTTACTGCTTGCCTTGGGCGGACACGGCAAAACACAGTTTGGCATACAGGCACAATACTTACTCTGTCATTTGCCCCAGATCGAATTGCTTGTATGTGCAGGGGCAGCGGGTGCGTTATCAAGTGAGTTGCAGGTTGGAGATGTTGTTGTAGCAACTGAGACAGTTGAGCATGATTACAATTTGAAATTTGTCAGCCGCCCCCTACCTCGATTTGCTAGTACTCCTCAAGTTCTTGATGCTATAAAGAAGTTACTGAAAACAGAGTTAAATTTTTGTGTGCATTTTGGGTCTGTGGCGAGTGGAGACGAGGATATTGTTACAGTTGAAAGGGGTCAGGAGTTGGCTCAATTAACGGGTTGCATTGCAGTGGCATGGGAAGGAGTGGGAGGCGCAAAGTCAAGTCAATTTAGTCACAAGTATTATGTTGAGCTACGAGGTATAACTGATACAGCAGATCATAATGCTGCTGCTGACTTTGAAGCGAATTTAGGGACTGCAATGACTAATCTTGCACAACTTATTGTGCGATGGCTAACAGCAGGAGGTCGTTGCGGTGCATGATAATTCAAATGCACTAGACGATTGAGAGCCGCTAGCGCTGAATTTGAGGGTATCTGCCACCGCTCAATAGACCCATCTGAAAACTCACAAGCCAATATTTACAAGGCTTTGAGACCAGCCCTTACAGATTCTGTTTCAACGAAGAAATCAGGCTTTGATTTTGATATAGTTACTGATAGTTTAGAGCCGAAAAATACATAATCTTGTCCGATGCAAACATAATTTTTAATTAATATGAATTATGTCGGTAAGACAACAGTTCCGATTCGTAGCCGTACCAGACCACAAACTAACAAAACTATCGGGATATTTTTGGATATAATCGAAAGTACTAATCATTTTATTACGTGGTGGTAGATAGTCAATCTTACTTTCTACCACTTTTTTGTACCGAAATCATATTCCGGACGAGTCTATTGTATATTGCTATTAGCAAAGTTGCATACAATACCTTCTTTACTCAGGATATAACTCAACTCATTCTCCATAAACATCAACTACCAATCATTGTTGTAGACATAGAGACAGAGGAGATTATGCAATGGATAAATTAACTGATTATCCTAAGTTAATTAAGCGAATTTTGACTGAGTATATAGAACTGAGCAACCGTCATCCCCACCCAGGTATGGAGACATTTTTGATTGTAGATGAGTTAAAGGCTCACTATATTTGGATGAATCTTGGTTGGCAAAATAGTGACCGGATTACTGGTATGACAGTTTATATTCGGCTTCGTGATGGTAAATTCTGGATTGAAGAAGATTGGACTGAAGAGGGTATCGCAAATGATTTGGTTCGTGCAGGTGTCCCTAAAGAGGATATTGTGCTGGCATTCCATGAGCCTCAGATGAGACAGTATACAGATTTTGCTGTAGTGCAGTAGAATCTGTACAGGCTAACAGTGCGTTGGGGTGGACAGTACATCAGATATTGACATTCTGGATCAAAAATAGATGATCTTTTTGGGCAGGATGAAAATCTAGTCTGCAAAAATCTATGGCGTTTAATAATATTTTGTACAACAATTTATCTTTGGTAATCCAAAACTCCAAAAATTCCTGCCAAACATTTTTATCCAGAAGTTTTTTGTCTTGATACAAGAGTATCACCATACCCCAATTGAGAAACCAGAAAACTAAAATATGGCCTATCAACATACCTAATAAACGCAGTAGGTAATTATTAGTTGTACTTTGTAAGACATCAAAGACAACTGCTTTGTGTTCTAATTCTTCTACTGCGTGCCATTCAAAAAGTTGCTTTAACGACGGTTTTGCAGCAGCTAAAAAGTTATTTTCTAAAACAAATTCAGCCATTAAAGTTGTTAGATGTTCAATTCCCACACTAACGGCTAAATTAAAATTAGGACTCATGCAGCGTGCCAAAATCTGAAAGTGAATAAAACGCAGACAGATGAGATAGGTATCAAACTTATAGCCTAAAAAGCCCAAATTATCCCAAAACTTTTGATGTTGTAGCGAGTGTTGCGCTTCTTGACCTATGAACTCTTGAGCATCTTGCTTTAGTTGGGGATCGTCAATGAAGTTTATTCTCTTGTTGACGTTTTGAATCAGATATTTTTCTATATCATAAACGATAATTGTAAAGCTATTAAACAAGTGTGTCTTGAAAGCACTTTGCTCAAACCAGTATCTTTCAATATCTTGAGAAAAATCAAAGTCTAATCGCCGTACTTTTATTTTGCTCATGTGAATTAATCTGATCCCATAATTAATTGAGATACACTTTCTCACCTCACACTAGATTAATTTTACAACTCAAATTTGCTGAACAACTGTCTCGGCAGCCGAATTTACCACCTGTTTGAGTTCTTGGAGTTTGGCAGCCACTGTACCATTAGTAAATAATTCTGTAGCTAGGGCTATACCCGATGGCATATCTGAACAAATGCCACTCCGCCAGAGATAAAATCCGCCATTCCATAAGGCTGTTTGCATAAATTCACTAGGTTCACCAGCTAAAACTCCCTGAATTTCAGCCAGTAGTTCCTCCGTACTTCCCAGAGGTACATTTTTGGTAGTGAAACCGTAATCATGGGGTGAGAGAAACAACCTTTCTATCTGCTGGGGTGCTTGAGACAAGGCAATAATGGCAGTGCGATCGCGTGGTAAATCACAACTACCTTCCAAGCCCTTGACTAAAGTAAACTTTGTTACACTCCGTAATTTTAAAGCTACCTGGAACATCCCTTCTGTGGGAGGATGGACAAATCCGGCCACTATATGGGCATCCCCAGCATAAGGACACCAAATCAATTCCATTGTTGCCAAAGGCGGACGCTTGCCGAGTTGGTCGCGGTACTCCCATATGGTATTAGTTAAGGGAAAATGCACAGGTATATAGATAAAACCAATACCTGTTTGCTCAAATACTTGCTGAGTTTTGGCTAATGGGAGGGCATTCCAATTGACACCCAACCCTTGCCAAATATCTACTAAAGGTAAGCCGTATTTTGTCGGTAAGCGATCGCCTCCGTGCATGACTACAGGTTGTCCAGCTGCGGCGAGTAGTAAAGCTGTCACTGGACTAATGGGTGCGGTGCGGGTTCTGCCATCATAAGGTATTCCCAAAACCATGGCCGGAGGTGCAGCAGCGATTGGGTGTAACTTTGGCCCCAGTTCATCAAAAGCATCCAACATCCCAGCTAATTCTTCCCCCGTAGGGCGTCTGATGCGGTGGGCAATTAAAAATGCCCCAATTTGCGCTGGTTTAGCTTCACCCAACAGCATCATTTTAGTAGCGGTGGCTGCTTCAGCCCGAGTTAAATTCTCTGCTGTATGGTTTCCACTACCTACCTTTTTCAGTAAATCCCTAAATACATTGCTCATGGCAGCAATTAGTCAACAGTCAATATTTTGACTCATCATACTTTAGGAAGCCGATCGCTGCTGCTGAAATTGGGGGGGAATATTTTCTATTACAAGTTGCCAAAAGTTCTGGATGGGAGGTATCAGGAGACGATCTTGAGTTGTCACCATAACTACCCGACGCGTGAAACCAGAATTATCAGCTAAGGGACGCACTGCTAATGTAGAGTCATTCCGTGCTTCCATCAGTGCTGAGTGGGGTAACAAAGCCACCAGTTCACCTTGACGCACGACTCCCCGAAAGGCATCTAAGGTATTTACTTCTAAAGCTGCTTGCAGTTTAGCTTCCAATCGTTCAAATTTATCTTTTACTAAGCGTTGCATCCCATAACCATCTTTAAATACTACTTGGGGATAACGCACTAACTCCGACCAAGGAATATGTTCATATTGAGCTAGGGGATGATGGACAGATGTTAGTACTTCTATGGGTTCTTCATATAATGCTTCTACCACCATTTCCTTACCGGTGATTAAAAAGCGATTATTCATCACAATTGCCAAATCTACCAATCCATCCTTGAGGACTTTGAGAGCGCGATCGCTACCTAAGGATGTGACTCGCAATTGTACTTCTGGATAATCATGACAAAATTTTTGTAACACTGGCGGTAAGTAAGAAGCGCACAGTGAGTGAATTGCCGCAATACACAATTCTGGCTGCTTACCGGCGATTAAATCGGTTAATTCTTGTGTAGCAGTTTGCCACTCTTGGCAAATCTTCCGGACACGCGGTAGCAAAGATTCACCACCGAGAGTCAACTTAGCATAGCTGGTTCTGTGAAATAGTTCTACACCCAAATCAGCTTCTAGTGACTGAATTTGACGACTGATGGTAGATTGAGTGACACCACATTGGCGGGCTGCTTTTTGAAAGCTGCCGGTTTCTGCGATCGCTAAAAAAGCTTGCAACTGCTCTAGCCGCATGTTTATGTAGCCTGAATTACACTTATGGCCTTCACTAAGTTAACGGATTTTGACTTGTAATTTAGTAGAGTTTGTTACAAGTTTTGCTGTTTAATTTACTCAAAAACTATTTTGAATACTTTTGTCTGTAGAACTTTTGTATTCAAAACACTACGCTTTTTTTTCATGCAACCAAGTAAGTTAGATCAAATTTTAGGACTAGAACTACAACGTCATCGCACAGCAAAAGGTTGGTCACAAGAGTATCTTGCAGAAGTAACAGGTCTTCACAGGACTTACATCAGCCAGCTAGAGCGAGGGCTAAAAAGTCCATCTATTAGAGTTCTCAGCCATATTACTAATGCATTGGGCATGAAAATGAGTGAGTTTTTACAAGCCGTAGAGGAATCCCTGAGTGTTAACGGACAACGAGAGTGAAGTACTCCGGCTTGCTTCGCTGAAACCGGAGCTTCAGTAAAACAACCATC